>JAOPYL010000192.1 GCA_025964625.1 Actinoallomurus sp.
GGCGGACGGTGACCGCGCGGGGAGGCCAGGCGTTGGCCTGGCCTGTGAACCGCGAACCTCAACCCGTTACCTCCTCCGGGTAGGGACGGGTTGGAATCCCCCGCCTTCAGGCGGGGGAGGACGTCAATGCCAGCCACGCGACCTTGTCGCACAGGGCGACATCGGGCGGGTTGTGCGTGGTGAGCACGACCGTCGCGCCGGCACCCGCGAGCCGGCGGAGCAGGCGCATGAGGTCGGCCGCCGTCGCCGGGTCGAGACGTACTCCGGAGACGGCGTCGAGCAGGGTGGTCTTGCCGCTGCCGCTGGCCCCCACGATCGCGAGCAGCTCCCCGGGCTCGGCGGTGAGCGACACCCCATGCAGCGTCTGCCGTCTGCCGGCCCGCTGGTCGATCCGCCGGACGTCGATCCGCAGGCCCGGCGTGCCGGACTCCGCCGAGTCGTCGAGCGCGGCCCGGGCATCGGCGGCGGGGAGCGTCCACAGCCGGGCGGGGGTCACCGCGCGTACCGTGCCGGAGTACCGCCCGCCGCGGGTCGTCCGGACCTCCCCGTCGAGTTCGCCGGAGGCGACGGCGACGATCCGGTCGGCCGGCTCGCCCTCTTCGCACACGACGTCGCCCGCGGCGAGCGCGACGAGCCGCAACGCCGGTTCGAGGTCACGGAGGCGGTGCCGGGGCAACCCGCGCAGCTCCCGCATCTGGCGCAGCGCGCGTAGCCGTTCGCCCAGCTCACGCCATCGGACCTCCACGGCGGGCGTCGAACCGATCGCCTGGTCGTCTACGTCCACGACGTGTTCACCCCGTCCCTACGGCACCGCCGCGCGACGCCGAGACGGTACGGCCGTCGCCAGGCGAACCCGGCGGCGGACGGCCGCTCCGGCATCCACGCCGTGATCAATGGCCCAGGTCACTTTTACACGCGGAGGGGACGGCGGGAAGGCCTCTCCGGCATTCGCGGACCGCCCGCGGCACGCCACGGGCACGGCGACCACCGCGCGTTCCGTTGCGTGGCCCCGCCGTGACCTGCGAGATGTTAGCCCTTCGCCACTGGGGTAATTCGTACGTCGTGGACACCCCTCGCCTGCTCAAGAATCGGTATCGGCTCGGCACGGTCATCGGCCGCGGCGGCATGGGGATCGTCTGGCTCGCCACGGATGAACTGCTCGACCGCAAGGTGGCGGTGAAGGAGGTGTCCTTCCCGCCCGGCCTGCCCGCCGAAGAGCGGGAGAAGCTGCGCCGTCGCACGCTGAGAGAGGCGCGGACCACCGCGCGGCTCAGCCACCCGAACGTCGTGGGCCTGTACGACATCGTGGAAGACGAGGACCGGCCGTGGATCGTGATGGAGTTCGTCCCGTCCCGATCGCTCAGTGAGACCCTCCGCGGAGACGGGCCGCTCACCCCGGAGCGCGCGGCGGAGATCGGTCTGCAACTGCTCGAGGCGCTTCGCGCGGCGCACGCGGCGGGTGTCCTGCACCGTGACGTGAAACCGAGCAACGTCCTGCTGGGGGAGGACGGGCGGGTCGTGCTCGGGGACTTCGGCATCGCGACCGCGGAGGGCGGCTCGACCGTCACGTCCTCGGGCGTGTTGATCGGGTCACCCTCCTACATGGCTCCCGAACGGGCACGTGGCAACAGGGCAGGCCCTGAGTCGGACCTGTGGTCCCTGGGAGCCACGCTCTACACGGCCGTGGAAGGACAGCCGCCGTTCGGCCGCGACAATGCGGTGGCCACTCTGGCCGCAGTCGTGACGGAGGACCCGGATCCGCCCCGGAGGGCCGGCCCGCTCTGGCCGTTGATCAGCGGTCTGCTCGCGCGGGATCCATCGGAACGCCCGGACCCGGCCACCGTCGAGCTGATGCTCCGTGCCGTCGGGGACGGCTCTCAGGAGGTGCCACCCGCTTCGCCTCCGGACGAAGCGGCGGAGGAGCCGTTGAAGCGGGCCGAGCGGACTCAGGCGATACGCGTTCCCCGGCCCCGTCCGGCGCCGGACGACGCGGCGCTCGACAGCGCGGCTCCGGGCAGCACGGCTCCGGGGAGCAAGATTTCGGGTATTTCGGGCAGTGAGGCGCTGGACGGCGGGGAGCCGGGCAGTCGGGCGCCCGACCATCCAGCGTCCGGCCTGCCGGTGGCCGCTCGCCCGGCGGCGGCCCGGGCCTCGTGGTTCCGGCCGTGGCGGGCGGCGACGCTGCTCGTGGTGGCCGCGGCCGTCCTGGGCGCGGTCGGCTGGGGCCTGTTCGGCGCCGGCCACGCGACGTCGAAGGCTCCGGCGCGGAAGGCGACCCCTCCGGCGCACCGCGCGGGTACGGCTCCGCATCAGAGCGCGTCCGCGCCGTCCGCCTCGTCGTCCCCGTCTCCGGCTGACGGCGGGTTCGGCACGCTGCCCTCGGGCTATCACTGGTACCACGACCGCACGAAGTTCTCGATCGCCGTGCCGAACGGATGGTCGGTCTCCCACAAGGGCCACTACGTGTACATCGAGGACCCCAAGAGTTCGCGCTACCTGATCGTCGACCAGTCCGACTCCCCGAAGTCCGACCCGCTGGCCGACTGGCGGGAGCAGGAGGCGAACCGCATCGGAAGCTATCCCGGCTACCACCGGATCCGGCTCGAGTCGGTGCACTACGCGCAGGCGCAGAAGGCCGCCGACTGGGAATTCACCTACAACGGCTCGAGGGGCCGCACGCACATTCTGAACCGCAACATCCTGGCGAACAGCAGCCACGCCTACGCCCTGTACTGGTCGTCGCCGGACAGCACCTGGTCGTCGAGCCGCAGCGTTTTCGACACCTTCGCGTCCTCTTTCCGGCCCGCCACCGGCTGACTTCCGGCCCGCCACCGGCCGGGCCGGGCAGCCGCCGGTGTCGCCGCCCGTGCCACCGGAGTGAAGGGGTACGGCGACCTGTAGCGATCCGATTGCGGTGTGTTATGTGACGAATAGGTTTCGATGTCGTAACCGTCGAATGTCTGCGCCTATGACCCTCTATACGGGCCTTCCGGCGAGGAATACGTTGTGCGCCCAAACAAACTGTTTCTGGGGAGCATCGAAGAGGTGTCGACGTGAGATTGAAGCGCACGGCGTGTATCGCGGCGATCGCGGCCATGGCGACGACGGGCCTCGCGGCCTGCGGCAGCGGCAGCAGCAACAGCAACGGCAACAGCGGCAAGTCCACCGGCGCGGCGAAGATCAAGGGCAAGGTCGGGGTCATCCTCCCCGACACCAAGTCCTCGGTCCGCTGGGAGAGCTTCGACCGTCCGGTGCTGACCGCGGAGTTCAAGGCGGCCGGGATCCCGGCCGACATCCAGAACGCCGAGGGCGACAAGCAGCGGATGCAGACCATCGCCGACCAGATGATCACGAATGGTGCGACCATCCTGGCGATCGTCAACCTCGACTCCGCCTCCGGAGCAGCGATCGAGAGCAAGGCCAAGCAGCAGGGCGTGCAGACGATCGACTACGACCGGCTCACGCTCGGCGGCTCCGCCGACTACTACGTGTCCTTCGACGGCACCCAGGTCGGCCGCGTGCAGGGCCAGGGCCTGCAGAAGTGCCTGGGCAACAAGGCGGCGAACATCGTCTACCTGAACGGCTCGCCCACGGACAACAACGCCACCCTGTTCAAGAACGGTGCGCACGAGGTCCTCGACAAGGTGACCACCTACAAGAAGGTCGCCGAGCAGGCCGTGCCCGACTGGGACAACCAGCAGGCCGCGACGATCTTCGAGCAGATGTACACCCAGCAGAACGGCAAGATCGACGGCGTGGTGGCCGCGAACGACGGCCTGGGCCAGGCGGCCATCTCGATCCTCAAGAAGAACGGCGCCGCAGGAAAGGTGCCCGTCACCGGCCAGGACTCCACGCCACAGGGCCTGCAGAACATCCTCGACGGCACGCAGTGCATGACGGTCTACAAGCCGAACAAGCAGGAGGCCGACGGCCTCGTTCAGGTCGTCACGGCACTGGCCAAGGGACAGAAGCCGCAGACCAACGGCACCGCCGACGACCCGACCGGCAAGCGGCAGGTGCCCTCGATCCTGCTCCAGCCGATCGGCATCTTCAAGGACAACATCAAGCAGGTCGTCACCGACGGCGGAGTGAAGGCCGCCGACCTGTGCAAGGGCGGCTACGCCGCCAAGTGCAAGGCGGCCGGTATTCAGTGACCGCCGAGGGGCGCCCGCACCGGCGGGCGCCCCGTTCGCCGTCCTAGGGGAGTAGAAGCGTTGTCCCAAAACGAAACGCCCACGCTCGAGCTCGTGGGAATCAACAAAAGCTTCGGCGCCGTGCACGTGCTCCACGACGTCGACCTCGCCGTTCATCCCGGACAGGTGACCGCGCTGGTCGGGGACAACGGGGCGGGCAAGTCGACTCTCATCAAGTGCATCGCCGGCATCCACCCGGTCGATTCGGGCGCCATCATGTTCGAAGGCCGCCAGGTCCACATCAGCAGCCCGAAAGACGCCGCGAGCCACGGTATCGAGATCGTCTACCAGGACCTCTCACTCGCCGACAACCTCGACATCACGCAGAACATGTTCTTGGGACGCGAGCGCACAAAGGGCATCATCCTCGACGAGGCGTCGATGGAGCAGGCCGCCCGCGAGACCCTCACGAAGCTGTCGGTTCGCACCGTCAAGTCGGTCCGCCAGCAGGTGGCCAGCCTGTCCGGTGGCCAGCGGCAGACCGTGGCGATCGCCAAGGCCGTGCTGTGGGAGTCGAAGGTGGTCATCCTCGACGAGCCGACCGCCGCGCTGGGCGTCGCGCAGACGCGGCAGGTTCTCGACCTGGTCCGACGCCTCGCGGAGACGGGCCACGGCGTGATCCTGATCTCGCACAACATGAACGACGTGTTCGAGGTCGCGGACCGCATCACCACGCTCTACCTGGGACGGGTCGCGGCCGATGTCGCCCGCTCCGACGTCACGTACAGCCAGGTGGTGGAGCTCATCACCACGGGCCGGTCCGGTGACCTCGGACTCGCGCCCGCGACCGCCGCCGAAAGCATCTGAGGTTCACGATGTCCACAGAGACCCCACAGCCCGCCGAGTCGGTCGCGGACACCCCGCCCGCGTCGGACTCGGCCGATTCCGCCTTCTCCGCCGACACCCGTGTGCGGACGGTGTCCACGGCGTTCCATGACTACGGAGTACGGCTGCGCTCCGGGGACCTGGGCTCGCTGCCCGCGCTCTTCGGGCTGGCAGTGCTGGTCATCCTGTTCTACGGACTGCGTCCCGGCACCTTCCTTTCCACGCTCAACCTGGCGAACCTGCTGACGCAGGCGATGCCGGTCTCGATCCTCGCCATGGGCCTGGTCTTCGTTCTGCTCCTCGGCGAGATCGACCTGTCCGCGGGTGTCGCCAGCGGCTCGTCCGCGGCGGTGATGGCCAAGCTGCTGATCGACGGCGGCATGAACTGGACCGTCGCCGTGCTCGCCGCGATGGTGACCGGCCTGGCCATCGGCGCGGTCATCGGCGCGCTCGTCGCCATCGTGCGCATTCCGTCGTTCGTCGTCACACTGGCCTTCTTCCTGGGGCTCCAGGGCATCGCGCTGAAGCTCATCGGCGAAGGTGGCACGGTGCCGGTGCACGACAACGTGATCAACGCTCTGGCCAACGAGAACATGCCGGTCTGGCTGGGCTGGACACTTGCGGTGGTCTGCGTCGTCGCGTTCGCGGCCTTCCAGCTGTTCCGGCAGCAGCGGCAGGCGGCCAAGGGCCTGTCACGGAACCCGATGGCGCTCGTCCTGGCCCGTATCGTGGTCGTCGCGATCATCGTCATCGGGGCGACCGCCGTGCTGAGCCAGAACCGCGCGCGCGTGTCGACCATCTTCCTGGGAGGCGTGCCCTGGGGCGTACCCCTGGTCGCCGTCCTGTTCATCGTGTGCACGTTCGTCCTGCAGCGCACCACGTACGGCAGGCACGTGTACGCGGTGGGCGGCAACGCCGAGGCGGCACGCCGGGCGGGCATCAGCGTCGTGGGCATCCGGATGTCGGTGTTCATGATCGGATCCATGCTCGCCGCCATCAGCGGCATCGTCCTCGCCTCCCGCCTGGGCTCGGTCACTCCCGACGCCGGCGCCGGCAACACCCTGCTCTACGCGGTCGGTGCGGCCGTCATCGGCGGGACCAGCCTGTTCGGCGGCAAGGGCAAGGCGCGCGACGCCATCATCGGCGGACTCGTCATCGCGACCATCGACAACGGTCTCGGCCTGCTCGGTGCCAAGGCGTACCTCAACTACCTGATCACGGGTGGCTTCCTGCTGCTCGCCGCGAGCATCGACGCCCTCGCCCGGCGCCGCCGCTCCGCGACCGGCCGCTGAGCGCCGGGAGCGGTCTGTGACGGGTCGACGTATTCGCGGGTCGACTCAGGACGACGTACGCCGGCACAACCTCGGGACGATCCTCACCGAGGTGCACCGGCACGGATACCGGTCCCGGGCCCGGCTCACCGCCGAGATGGGATTGAACCGGAGCACGATCGGCGATCTGGTCGCCGAGCTGACGGAGGCAGGTCTCGTCCTCGAGCGTTCGGCGAGCGCTCAGGGACGGGCCGGCCGCCCGTCGCTGGAGGTCGTGCCGTGCCCCCAGGGCGCGTACGTCCTCGCCGTCGACCTGGGCGTACGTCACCTGGCCGTGGCCAGGGTGGGGCTCGGCGGCGATCTGCTCGACCGGGTCGACGTGGAGTCCGGGCGCGACTGGAGCGACCTGGACATCACCGTCGAGGCGATCGCCGTGACCTGCGCCCGCCTGCGCGAGAGCGCGCCGGCGGGCGCCCGCTGCCTGGGCGTCGGGATCTCCGTGCCGGGCGTGGTCCGGCACGAGGACGGGCTGCTGCGGTTCGCGCCCAACCTCGGCTGGGTCGACCTGCCCCTGGGTGCCCGGCTCGGGGAGCGGCTGGACCTGCCCGCCGTGATCGCCAACGACGCGGATCTCGGCGCGCTGGCGGAGCACTGGCGGGGAGTGGCCGTCGGGTACGACAACATCGTCGTGATGTCCGGAGAGATCGGCATCGGCGGCGGCATCATCGTCGGCGGCCGGCCGCTGAGAGGTCGCGGGGGGTACGCCGGTGAGATCGGCCACCTGCGCGTGAACCCGGACGGCCGGGCCTGCCGGTGCGGCTCCTGGGGTTGCCTGGAGACCGAGATCGGCGTGGACGCGCTGTTGGGCGCGGTCGGGCGGCCGGCCGACAGCGACATGGAGGCCTACCGGGACGTCCTGTCGAGGGTCGCCGCCGGAGAACCCGATGCCATGGCTGCCGCCGCCCGGGTCGCCCGCTGGCTCGGCGTGGGTGTGGGCATCCTCGTGAACACCTTAAACCCGGACATCGTCGTGCTCGGCGGCCCGCTCGGCGAGCTGTTCGGCGCCACGGCGGGCATCGTCGCGGACATGTCCGCGCAGTGCTCGCTGGTGGCGCCTCGTGAGCAGGTACGGCTGGCCGCCTCCGCGCTGGGCCCCGACGCTCAGATCATCGGGGCCGCCGAGCTCGCCTTCGCGCCCCTCCTCGAAGATCCGATCGGTACGCTGACGCGGCACGCCGCCTGAGCGAAGCGCCCTTCTGAGGGGTGCGCCGGGCGCCTCACGCGTCCAGGGTGAGCTCGTGGTGCAGGGGCCGGTACCGCCGGGCTACCTGCGCGAGGAGACCGGGCCGTGCCATCGCCGTGCGTGCCGGATCCCGAGGGAAGCGACCCCGAGCCACACGCAGGCGAACAGCGGAAAGATCATCCACCCGCCGGCGAACGCCGCGACCATGAAGATCGCGACGAGGAGCGGCCCGAAGGGCCGGCCGGACCATGGACCCCATCCGCGGGCGGCGGCGCGCGGCCGCGCGGATGCGAGCGGACCTCGCCCCCAGTAGACCGCGCCCGCCTCCCACGGCGGCCGTCCCCATCGATGACCGGGTCCCGCCTCCGGGGACAGCGGCGCGACCACGCCACCGATGGCGGGCAGGTCGCGGGTCACCTTCCGCAGGTCGCCCACGGTCCTCGCGGACAACGTCGCCGACAGGCGCTCGTCGAGCTCGTCCCGGGTGAGCCGGCCCTGCGCGAAGTGCTCGTGCAGGGCCGACGTCACCTCATCGCGTTCCGCGTCGCCGACGCGGAGCTGCTCCGTACTCATCGCTCGCTCTCCATCGCTCACCATGCGGCGGCTACTCGTCCTCGGCGAGCAGGTGGTAGAGCCTGCGTCGCGTCTCGGCCAGGATCTGCTTCGCCTCGGCGACCTGGCTCTCAGTTCCGGTGTGGACGATCTGCATGACGGCCGCGCCGGTCCGCGCGGCGGTACTGAACAGATCCCGTACGTCGTCGCGCACGTCGGAGGTCATCGCGTCCCACGGCGCGTTCACCTCATCGGCGTGCTGCTCGACGTAGCTCCGCCCGGCCTCGGAGAGGCGGAAGGTCTTGCGGCCCTCCTGCTCTTCGGCCTCGATCAGCCCTTCGTCGGCGAGCTGCTGCAGTGCCGGGTAGACCGCGCCGGGACTCGGCCGCCACTCGCCGGCGCTCCGCTCCTCGATCTCCTGGATGAGCTGGTAGCCGTTGCGCGACTCTTCCGACAGCAGCGCCAGGATCGCGGCGCGCACGTCGCCGCGCCGGGCCTTCGAGCGCGCGCCGGCCCAGGGGGGCGGGCCGCCGAACGGGCCGAATCCCGGGAGACCCCATGGGCCGCCGCGTCCGTGACCACCGCGTCGGCCGCCCGTCCACGCCCGCCACGGGGCGTCGAATGTCGTGTTCATGTCCTGCTCCCTTCTGAGATCGCTCTCAGATCCTTCGCGATACACCAACGATATATCGGAAGCGCTCACTGTCAACGCCGGAGCCAGGTAGCTTGATGTCGAGATAAGTCGTGGTACCTTGATGTCGAGACAATTATTGGAAAAGTTAGGCGAGCCTCAGTGCTCATGACCCCGTTCGCCTGCGGCAGGATTCGGACGTATCAGCAACCGAACTCCGCGCCAGGCGTTCGAGGGGATCCGCGCTCAGTGAGCGCGTGGAGGAGGAGAGGTCTTGGACAGCTTCGGCAGCCGCCAGACGCTGAGCGTCGGTGACGCGTCCTATGAGATTTGCCGGCTGGATGCCGTCGAGGGCTCGGCGCGCCTCCCGTACAGCCTGAAGATCCTGCTGGAGAACCTGCTGCGCAACGAGGACGGCGCCAACATCACCGGCGCCCACATCCGCGCGCTGGCGGGCTGGGACCCGAAGGCCCAGCCGAACCAGGAGATCCAGTTCACGCCCGCCCGGGTGATCATGCAGGACTTCACGGGTGTGCCGTGCGTCGTCGACCTCGCCACGATGCGCGAGGCAGTGGGCGACCTGGGCGGCGACCCGACCAAGATCAACCCGCTGAACCCGGCCGAGATGGTCATCGACCACTCCGTGCAGGTCGACGTCTTCGGCCGCGAGGACGCCTTCGAGCGCAACGTCGAGTTCGAGTACGGCCGCAACAAGGAGCGCTACCAGTTCCTCAAGTGGGGCCAGAACGGGTTCGACAACTTCAAGGTCGTGCCTCCCGGCACCGGCATCGTGCACCAGGTCAACATCGAGCACCTGGCCCGAGTGGTCTTCGACAACGAAGGCGTGGCCTACCCCGACACGTGTGTCGGCACCGACTCCCACACCACGATGCAGAACGGCCTGGGCATCCTGGGCTGGGGCGTGGGCGGCATCGAGGCCGAGGCCGCCATGCTCGGCCAGCCCATCTCGATGCTCATCCCGCGCGTCGTCGGCTTCAGGCTGACCGGCGAGTTGCCCGCCGGCACCACCGCCACCGACCTGGTGCTCACGATCACCGAGATGCTGCGCGAGCACCGCGTCGTCGGCAAGTTCGTCGAGTTCTACGGCGAGGGCGTCGCGGCGGTGCCCCTGGCGAACCGCGCCACCATCGGCAACATGAGCCCCGAGTTCGGCTCCACCTGCGCGATCTTCCCGATCGACGGGGAGACCGTGAAGTACCTGCAGCTCACCGGCCGCCCGGCCGAGCAGGTCGCGCTCATCGAGGCGTACGCCAAGGAGCAGGGCCTCTGGCACGACGCCGACCACGAGGCGGAGTACTCCGAGTACCTCGAGCTGGACCTGTCGACCGTCGTCCCGTCGATCGCCGGCCCCAAGCGCCCGCAGGACCGCATCGCGCTGTCAGGGGCCGACCAGGCCTGGCGCACCGCGGTCCGCGACTACGTGACGGACGACAGCGTGCGGGGCCCGCTGGACGAGGCGTCCGCCGAGTCGTTCCCGGCCTCGGACTCCCCGGCGATCTCCCACAACGGCAACGGCGACCTCCCGGACGCCCACACGGCGCGGCCCGCCACCGGCCGGCCCAGCAACCCGACCCGCGTCTCCCTGGACGGAGCGGAGTTCGAGCTGGACCACGGCGCGGTCGTGATCGCCGCGATCACCTCGTGCACCAACACCTCGAACCCCTCGGTCATGATCGGCGCGGGGCTGCTCGCGAAGAAGGCCGTCGAGCGCGGCCTGACCCGCAAGCCGTGGGTGAAGACCTCGCTCGCGCCGGGTTCCAAGATCGTCACGGACTACTACGACCGGGCGGGCCTCACGCCCTACCTGGAGAAGCTCGGCTTCAACCTGGTCGGCTACGGCTGCACGACCTGCATCGGCAACTCCGGTCCGCTCCAGGACGAGATCAGCAAGGCGGTCAACGACTCCGACCTGGCCGTCGCCGCGGTCCTGTCGGGCAACCGCAACTTCGAGGGGCGCATCAACCCCGACGTCAAGATGAACTACCTGGCCTCGCCGCCGCTCGTCGTCGCGTACGCCCTCGCGGGCTCGATGGACGTCGACGTCGCGAACGCTCCGCTCGGCACCGGCTCGGACGGTGAGCCGGTGTACCTGAGGGACATCTGGCCGTCCCCGCAGGAGGTCGAGGAGGTCGTCGAGTCGGCGATCGCGCAGGAGATGTTCAGCCGCGACTACGCCGACGTGTTCGCCGGCGAGCAGCGCTGGCAGGCCCTGCCCGTGCCGAGCGGCAACACCTTCGAGTGGGACCCGGACTCGACGTACGTCCGCAAGGCGCCGTACTTCGACGGCATGGCGGAGACGCCCGAGCCGGTCAGCGACATCCACGGCGCCAAGGTCCTCGCGCTGCTGGGCGACTCGGTCACCACTGACCACATCTCGCCCGCGGGCGCGATCAAGGCGGACAGCCCGGCCGGCAAGTACCTCACCGAGCACGGCGTCGAGCGCCGCGACTTCAACTCCTACGGTTCCCGGCGCGGCAACCACGAGGTGATGATCCGCGGCACGTTCGCCAACATCCGGCTGCGGAACCTGCTCGAGACAGGCACCGAGGGCGGCGTCACTGTCAAGGACGGCTAGCAGATGTACATCTACGAAGCCGCGCAGGCGTACGCCGCCGAGGGGACCCCGCTGGTCGTGCTGGGCGGCAAGGAGTACGGCTCCGGCTCCTCGCGCGACTGGGCGGCCAAGGGCACCGCGCTCCTCGGCGTCCGTGCCGTGCTCGCCGAGTCGATCGAGCGGATCCACCGCTCGAACCTCATCGGCATGGGCGTTCTGCCGCTGCAGTTCAAGGATGGAGAGTCGGCGTCCTCGCTGGGCCTGACCGGTCAGGAGACCTTCGACATCATCGGTGTCGAGGCCCTGAACAACGGTGAGACGCCCCGCGAGGTGACGGTGAAGGCCGGCGGCAAGGAGTTCAAGGCCGTCGTCCGCATCGACACCCCGGGCGAGGCGGACTACTACCGCCACGGCGGCATCATGCAGTACGTCCTGCGCTCACTTCTGGAGAAGTAAGCCGGGCCGACAGAGCGGGCCGCCTCCCACACCGGAGGCGGCCCGTCTCATATGCCCAAGAGCTGCCGAACGATCACGCAGATGCGATCCATGGTCGCCGGATCCGCCTCACCGATGCAGCGTCTCAGCCGGTCCGTCGAGGTGGCACGGAGTTGCTCCACCAGTGCCCAGCTCGTCTGCCTCAGGCCGGTGTGCGTTCCCACCTCGACGTGTGTGCGCCATTCCCGCTTGGTGGTCGTGGTCGGAACCGCGAAGACGAGCCCGGAATGCGCTTCGTTGAAGCCGTCGACGCTCACGATGACACCGGGCCGGAGGTAGCCCTGCTCGCGGCCGACCGGATCGCCGAAGTCGGTGAGCCAGATCTCACCCCTCCGGGGCGTGCTCACCACGTCGAGTAGTCGGTGTCGTCGAGACCCGCGAGCCCGTCCCCGGCCGCGTTCTCGAAGATGGCCGTCTCCGCCTGATAGTCGGCCCATGCCTCCGGGTCGGCTCGTGTCGCGGCGACCTGCCGGTTGAGCTCCTCGAAGAATCTCTTGTGCTTGTAGTCGCGGATCGCCTCGTCGACGACGCTGGCCATCGATGCGCCCTTTTCGGCCGCAAGCTCGGCGATGCAGTCGCGCGTGGCTGTGCTGACTCTCACGGTCACCGTC
>JAOPYL010000222.1 GCA_025964625.1 Actinoallomurus sp.
CCGCCTTGTTCTCCCGAGTGACTCAAGTCCGGACCGACCTCTCTGAACACCGCAGCCCTTACCCTGTATCTCCAGCCTGCCGTCAGCCAGCTGCTCCATGCGGGGCTAAAGGTTGCGACTTTGCAACATGCTGTCGCTCGTCGGCGGGCATCATGGGTAACGCACGCACCTGTCGGAACAATGACGAGGTTAGTCGAAACCCCCAAAGCCGCGGCAGTGGGGTATATGGAGGACACGACGTGGAACTCTCCGTGGTCATGCCTTGTCTCAATGAGGCGGAGACCGTAGAGACCTGTGTTCGCAAGGCCCTCGGTTTCTTCGAAGAGCACGGCATCGCCGGCGAGGTCATCATCGCCGACAACGGCAGTACCGATGGCAGCCAGCAACTCGCCCGTGAGGTGGGCGCCCGCGTCGTGCCCGTGATCGACAAGGGATACGGCAACGCGCTGATGGGCGGCATCCGCGCCGCTCACGGCACCTACGTGGTGATGGGCGACGCCGACGACTCCTATGACTTCACCGCCCTCATGCCCTACCTGACCCAGCTCAGGGACGGCGCCGACCTGGTCATGGGCAACCGGTTCGAAGGAGGCATCGCCCCGGGCGCCATGCCTCCGCTGCACAGGTACCTCGGCAATCCGGTGCTGAGCTTCGCCGGCCGGCTGTTCTTCCGCAGCAAGATCGGCGACTTCCACTGCGGGCTGCGCGGATTCCGCCGCGAGTCGATCATGCGGCTGGGCCTGCAGACCGGCGGCATGGAGTTCGCCAGCGAGATGGTGGTCCGTTCCACCCTCGCCAAGTACGACATCCGCGAGGTCCCGACGACGCTGTCGCCGGACGGCCGGTCGCGGGCGCCGCACCTGAGCACCTGGCGGGACGGCTGGCGTCACCTGCGGTTCCTGATGCTCTACAGCCCGCGCTGGCTGTTCCTGATCCCCGGCCTCATCCTCATGACACTCGGGCTGGTCGCCGGGATCGCGCTGTCCGTCGGCCCGATCCGCATCGGAGACATCGCCTTCGACGTCGACACCCTCGTCGGAGCGTCCGCGATGCTGGTGATCGGCTTCCAGGCCGTGATCTTCGCGCTGCTGACGAAGGTCTATGCCATGGAGGAGGGTTTCCTGCCCCATGACAAGCGAGTGCAGCGCATCATCGACTCCTGGAGCCTCGAGCGCGGCCTCGTCGTCGGCGGCCTGCTGGCGCTCGCCGGCCTCGTCGGGCTCGTGGCGTCGCTGGTCCACTGGCAGGGGCACAGCTTCGGCGAGCTCGACCCGCGCGACTCGCTCCGCATGGTGGTTCCCGCGGCGGCCGCCCTGGTGATGAGCTTCCAGATGATCTTCGCGTCGCTGTTCGTGAGCATCCTCGCCATCCGCCGCCGGTCCCACCCGCCGGTCACCGACCCCGCGGAGGAGGCCGCCGACGTCGTGGACGCCGCGGTCCACAAGGTGCGGACCGAGGCCGAGGACTCCGCCGAGAGCAACGTCCCGGCCGAGACCGAGGACCCGGCCGAGAGCAAGGACGCGGCCGGCACCGTCTGACCACGAGCTTGGCACAGAGGGCCCCGGTGAACACCGGGGTCCTCTGCGTTCGGGCGGCACTCCGTCGGCAGTCGCCGATATTGGGGCGAGACACTGGAGCGAGGCCTCTAGTCTTAGGGCATGTCCAGCCGTCACATCCTGACCGCGCCCGCCTGGCCGTACGCCAACGGGCCACGCCACATCGGGCACGTCTCCGGCTTCGCTCTGCCCTGCGACATGTTCAGCCGCTACCAGCGGATGGCGGGCAACCAGGTCCTGATGGTCAGCGGCACCGACGAGCATGGCACGCCGATCCAGGTGCAGGCCGACAAGGAGGGCGTGAGCGCCCGCGAGCTGGCCGACCGCTACAACCGGGTGATCGGGCAGGACCTGCACGGCCTCGGCATGTCCTATGACCTCTTCACGCGGACGACGACGCGCAACCACTACGCCGTCGTCCAGGAGCTCTTCAAGGGCCTGCACGCCAACGGCTACGTCTTTCCCAAGACCGCGATGGGGGCGATCTCGCCGTCCACCGGCCGTACGCTGCCCGACCGCTACATCGAGGGCACCTGCCCGATCTGCGGCTACGACGGCGCGCGCGGCGACCAGTGCGACAACTGCGGAAATCAGCTCGATCCGATCGACCTGATCAACCCCAGGAGCCGCATCAACGGCGAGACGCCGAAGTTCGTCGAGACCGAGCACTTCTTCCTCGACCTGCCCGCCTTCTCCGAGACCCTCGGGTCGTGGCTGCAGGGCAAGGAAGGGCTCTGGCGGCCGAACGTCTACAAGTTCACCCGCAACATCCTCGACGACATGCGGCCCCGCCCGATCAGCCGCGACCTCGACTGGGGCGTGCCGGTGCCGCTGCCGGGCTGGATCGACCGGCCGGACAAGCGGCTCTACGTCTGGTTCGACGCCGTCATCGGCTACCTGTCCGCCTCCGTCGAGTGGGCGAAGCGCTCCGGCGACCCCGACGCGTGGCGTGCCTGGTGGCAGAACCCCGACGCCCAGTCGTACTACTTCATGGGCAAGGACAACATCGTCTTCCACTCCGAGATCTGGCCGGCCATCCTGCTCGGCTACAACGGCCAGGGCGACAAGGGTGGAGACCAGGGCGCGCTCGGGCGGCTGAACCTGCCCAGCGAGGTCGTCTCCTCGGAGTTCCTGACCATGGAGGGCAAGAAGTTCTCCTCGTCGCGGCAGGTCGTGATCTACGTCCGCGACTTCCTCGAGCGGTACGACGTCGACGCGCTCCGCTACTACATCGCGGTGGCCGGCCCGGAGAATCAGGACACCGACTTCACCTGGTCGGAGTTCGTCCGCCGCAACAACGACGAGCTGGTCGCCGCGTGGGGCAACCTGGTCAACCGGTCGCTCTCGTTCGCGGCCAAGAACATCGGTGAGATCCCGGCCGCGGAAGAGCTGACCGACGTCGACCGGGCGATCCTGGAGCGCTCGCGCAAGGCGTTCGACGCGGTGGGCGCCGAGCTGTCGCGGTCGCGGTTCAAGAACGCCGTCAACGAGACCATGCGGACCGTGGCGGAGGCGAACAAATACCTCTCCGACCAGGCGCCCTGGAAGCTTCGCAACGAAGACCCGGAGCGGATGAGGACGATCCTGCACGTAGCGCTGCAGCTTGTCGACGACGCCAAGACGCTGCTCACCCCGTTCCTGCCGAGCTCCTCCGACAAGGTGCACAAGCTGCTCGGCGGTGAGGGCGAGTGGAGCGGCATGCCGGAGGTCCGCGAGGTCGAGGAGGAGGGCGGCCCCGGCTACCAGGTACTGACCGGGTCCTACGACACCGGGGCACGGTGGGAGTCGCGGCCGATCGCGGTCGGCACGCCCCTGGCCCCGCCGAAGCCGCTGTTCGCCAAGCTCGACCCCTCGGTGATCGAAGAGGAACTCGCCCGGCTAGAGAAACCGTGAGCGACATGCATCGTTCCGGTGAGGCGGCCTTCCCGCCGCCGCCCGAGCCGCTGCCGGTCGAGGTGTTCGACAGCCACTGCCATCTCGACATCCTCGAGGCGCCGGTCACCGAGGTCCTCGCCGCCGGCCGGGCGGTCGGTATCCGGCGGGCGGTGACCGTCGGCTATGACCTGGCCTCGTCGCGGTGGTGCGCCGACACGGCCGGCGCCCATGACGACGTCTACGCGGCGGTGGCGATCCATCCCAACGACGCGGGCGACGCGACCGGCGACGTCCTCGCCGAGATCGCCGAGCTCGCGGCGCTGCCGCAGGTGCGGGCGGTGGGCGAGACCGGGCTCGACTACTACCGCGACTGGGCGGCCGCCGAGGACCAGCAGCGGTCGTTCCGCGCGCACATCGACATCGCCAAGCGCACCGGCAAGGCGCTCGTCATCCACGACCGTGACGCGCACGACGACGTGCTGCGGATCCTGGCCGAGGAGGGCGCGCCCGACAAGGTGGTCTTCCACTGCTTCTCCGGCGACGAGGACATGGCGAAGGTCTGCGCCGACCGCGGCTACGTCATGAGCTTCGCGGGCAATGTCACCTTCAAGAACGCCGGTGCCCTCCGTGACGCCGCCGCGGTGGCGCCCTCGCACCTGCTGCTGGTGGAGACCGACGCGCCGTACCTCACGCCGGTGCCGCACCGCGGCAAGCGCAACGCGCCGCATCTCGTGCCGCTGACGGTCCGCTGCCTCGCCGAGGTGAGGGGCGCCGACCTGGCCGAGCTGTGCGAGGCCATCGCCGCCAACGGAGATCGCGTCTTCGGCCCCTGGTGACCCGGCCGACCCCGATGAACGCGATCGACAGGAGTGTCGCGTCGCCGGATAGTGCGGCGAGCAACCGCCCAGGGACGGCCACGGCGCCCAGAGTGTCGCGCGTACGGGACACTTGGTGTGTGGCTGAACGACTTCTCGGGCCGGCGGACGTCCGCACGCTCGCCTCCGGGCTGGGCCTGCGCCCGACCAAGACCCTCGGCCAGAACTTCGTCATCGACGCGAACACGGTGCGCCGCATCGTCCGCGACGCCGGTGTGGGACAGGACGACGTCGTCCTGGAGGTCGGGCCGGGGCTCGGCTCGCTGACCCTCGGGCTGCTGCCGGCCGCGAGCCGGGTCGTGGCCGTCGAGGTGGACGCGGCACTGGCCCAGCGGCTGCCCGCCACCGCCGCCGAGCGCGCCCCGGAGCTGGCCGACCGGCTGGAGGTCGTGCGCGGCGACGCTCTGCGCATCACCGAGCTGCCCGGACCGCCCCCGACCGCGCTCGTCGCCAACCTGCCCTACAACATCGCGGTGCCCGTCGTGCTGCACCTGCTGGCTACGTTCCCGTCACTGCGGCACGGACTGGTCATGGTCCAGGCCGAGGTGGCCGACCGGCTCACCGCGAGCCCGGGCGGCAAGGTGTACGGCGTGCCGTCGGTCAAGATGGCCTGGTACGCGGACACACGACGCGCCGGGAACGTCGGCCGGGCCGTGTTCTGGCCGGCCCCCAACGTCGACTCCGGCCTGGTCGCGTTCACCCGGCGGGAGCCCCCTGCGGCGACCGTCTCGCGCAAGGACGTCTTCGCCGTCATCGACGCGGCGTTCGCGCAGCGCCGCAAGACACTGCGTGCCGCCCTGGCAGGCTGGGCCGGGTCGGCGCCCGCGGCGGAGGAGACGCTGCGCGCCGCCGGCGTCGATCCCGGCGCCCGCGGCGAGGCCCTCGACGTGTCGGCCTTCACCCGGATCGCCGAGCAGGGACAGGCGTCCCGTGCCATCCGATGACCTTGACGTCCTCCCCGGCGTGAACGCCGGGGATTCCAACCCCGCTACCTGTTAAGAGGAGGCAAGGAGTTGCGGTTCGCGGTTCACCGACCGGCCCAACGGCCGGCCTCCCCGCGCGGTCACGGCATGCCCTGCCGCGATGTTCTTGGCCGCGTTCACGTCCGCGTTGCCGGTGTATCCGCAGGACCGGCAACCGAAGACGGCTTGGCTCTCGCGCGCCTTCGCATCCACGGTCCCGCACACCGAGCAACACTGCGACGTGTACGCGGGGCTGATCTTCTCCACCCGGCACGGCGCCTTATCCTCCAGCCGCATCACCAGCCGGCCCCATCCGGCCGTATGGATGGACCGGTTGAGCCCGGCCTTGGCCCGCACGTTCTTCCCAGGCACCGCCATGGTGCCGCGCGCCGAACGGACCATGTTCCTTATCTTCAGGTCCTGCACACGGATCACGTCGAAGCGGCGGGCCAGGTCGGTGGAGGTCTGCTCGATCCAGTCCTTGCGCCGGTCGGTCTCGCGGACCTTCAATCGGGCGATCGCGGACTTGACGCGCTGCCGCCGATTCGAACCGCGCTTGGCGCGCGCCAGCTTCCGCTGCAGCCGTACCAGCCGTCTGGCCTCCCCGTCCCGCAGGCCGGGAACACGCAGCAGTTCGCCGGTGGACAGGGCAGCCGACACGGCCACACCCCGGTCCACCCCGACGACCTGTCCGGTGCCGGGTCCGTTGACCGGTGGGGGGATGGCGGCGAACGCGATATGCCAGCGCCCGGCCCGGTCCCGGGTGACCCGGAAGGATCTAACCCCGTCCGGGACCTGACGGGACCAGCGGAACCGCACCCAGCCGACTTTGGGGACCCGCACCTGACCGGTTTTGCGGGACAGGCGGCGTACATCCCAGTGGCTGCCGCGCTGCCCGACGATCCGAAACCCCTCGTGCCGGCCCGCTTTGCGCCAGGTCGGGCGCCGGTGGGTCCCGGCGAAGTAGTTGGCCATGGCCTAGGCGAAGTCCTTGAGCGCCTGTTGCTGCACGATCACCGACCCGCCGGCCAGCCATGCGAACTCCGCGCGCGCCTGGGTCAACTGGCGGCATTGTTCGGCGAATCCCGGCGCGCTCTTGCGGCCCGGCCGCCAGTGCGCATGCTGCTCCACCGCGAGATTCCACACGAAACGGGCGTGCGCGCAGTGCTCCAGCAACGCCTGCTGTTGGGCAGGCGTGGGCTGGAGCCGGTACCGGGACATGCGGGCACGCTAACGACCACCACTGACACAACGAGGAGGAAGCGCCATTCCTGTCCGGCCTGAAGGCCGGAGCATCCTGGCGCGAATCAGGTGACCACTGTGACCGTGCGCGTGCCCGCCAAGGTGAACCTCCAGCTCAGCGTGGGGCCCGTCCGCGACGACGGCTATCACGACCTGGTCAACGTCTTTCACGCCGTCTCCCTGTTCGACGAGGTGACCGCGGAACCCGCGGGCGATCTGCGGATCTCGGTCGACGGACCGGATGGCGTGCCGACCGGCCCGGACAACCTCGCGGCACGCGCCGCGACGCTGCTCGCCCGGCACATCGGGGTGGAACCGAACGTCGCGCTGCACATCCGCAAGGACATCCCGGTCGCCGGCGGCATGGCCGGCGGCAGCGCCGACGCCGCCGCGGCGCTGCTGGCCTGCGACGCCTTGTGGGACGCACGGCTCGACCGGGGGGCCTTGCTGGAACTCGCCGCCCAGCTCGGCAGCGACGTCCCCTTCGCGCTGCTCGGCGGCACGGCCGTCGGTCTGGGCAGGGGAGAGCGGCTCACCGCGGTCGAGGTCACCGGCGAGTTCCACTGGGTCTTCGGCTACGCCGACGGCGGTCTGTCCACCCCGGCGGTGTACGCCGAGTGCGACCGGCTGCGGGCGGCCGGCGAGGAGCCGATCGCCTGGCCGCTGGTCTCCGACGATCTGATGACCGCGCTGAAGACGGGTGACGCCGGCGCACTGGGTCGTGCGCTCCGCAACGACCTCCAGCCCGCGGCACTGTCCCTGCGCCCGTCACTCGGTGACGCGCTTGCGGCAGGCTGTGACCTGGGTGCCCTCGGCTCGATCGTCTCCGGCTCCGGCCCGACGTGCGCGTTCCTCGCCGAGTCCGCCGGCCACGCCGCTGACCTGACAGGCGCTCTGACCGGAACCGGCCGGTTCGCCGTGGTACGCAGCGCGCACGGTCCCGTTCCGGGCGCCACGGTCATCTGAGAGTCGCTGGTAGTCCCCGGCCGAACCACTCGCCGTCGTAGCCGTGGGTGAATCAGGTCCTACGGCCTTGCTGTCCGCTTACTCACTGGCACTCACCGTAACGGCTTAGTAAAGTCAGTCGTCGCTAGGCTGGACGCGGCTTGTCAAGTCTTCGTAAAGTTTTAGGCAGCTTTGGGTGTTACGACGGGGAGCGCACCGTCTTCGAGGCGGTGTCAGGTTTGGTCGATCTGGCATAAGGCGACTTGTCGTCCCTGCCGGGGCAGCGCGAATGTCACGCGTTCGCATGTGGGAGGGGAAGAGCGATGCCGCCAGTGGATCCGGGGCCCGTGCCGCTCGGCGCGTACAACAACTGGCCGGGAATCGATGCGCCCGGGCACGTCAGGGTGAACCGCACCCAGCTGAGGGCGATCGCCCGCCGGCTTGAGACCCACCTGGAAGAGCTGCTGTCGGCGGACAAGGATCTGAAGCCGGTGGGGCAGGGGGCGTTCGGCACCTGGGACGCGGCGCAGCAGTTCTATCCGAGCATGCAGGCCGGTCATGCCACGCTCGTGGACCAGCACAGCCGGTTCCTGCACGCCGTGATGGACATGATCAAGAAGCTGCACCGTTCAGCCCAGGCCTACGACGAGGTCGAAGCGGAGCTTGAACGGCGGATCGCCGAGGTCGACAAGCGTCTGAATGCGGTGTCGACCACCAACCTCGGTGGACACGACACGTCGTCCGCCGGATCCTCGGTGCCGAATACGACCGTGCCGAACTCGCTGAACCCAGAAGGGCGGAACTGACGTGGTCGACTCCTATTCCGCGCCGATGCGATCCGACGCACCGTCCGGTTCGCCCAAGCAGTACACGGATCCGAAGACCATCGACAGCCTCCTGAAGTCCAGTGACCCCGAGGCGGTCGCCGAGTCCGGGCGGTCCTACCAGAAGTTCGCCGCGGCCTACGAGAAGATCGCCGGTGAGCTGCTGACGATGCGTAGTGACCTGCACGACGCCTGGGGAGGCCAGGACGCCGCCGCGGCGCAGTCACAGCTGCGCGAGGTGTGGTCCGCCGCCACGACCGTTCAGAAGACCGCCAGCACCTTCGGCATCGCCGTCGAACGCCACGGCTCCGAGAGCCTCGCCTGGTACAAGTACAACAAGCCCCCGTCCAAGAACCTCGCCGACGCACAGAGCTGGATGACCGGCGCGAATGAGCGCGTCTCCCAATCATGG
>JAOPYL010000253.1 GCA_025964625.1 Actinoallomurus sp.
CGGGCCCCCGGGCGTACCGGCGGCGAGGCGGGCGGAACGCCGGGAAGAGGCCTCCGGGGACCGGCGGGCGGCAGAGCGGGGACGTCCCGCGGGGCGCCGGCCGCGTGCGGGCCGTGCACGCCCCACCAGGGGAGCAGGCGTACGGGCCCCTGGCCGAGCAGGGTGAGCGGGTCGAGGTAGGAGACGCCGCGCAGCAGCCCCCAGTGCAGGCAGCTCGACTGGCCGCAGTGACCGAGCACGCCCTCGAGGACGCCGAGCCGGGCGCCCGCCGCCACCACCTGCCCGGTGCGCACCGAGGGCTTCACCGGCAGATAGGTGGTGCGGAGTGTCCCGTGGACCACGGTGACGACGCCGCGGCCCGCCAGATCCCGGGCGTACGTCACCCGCCCGGGGCCGGCGGCGTAGACGGGCTGACCGGGGCGGGCGGCGAGATCGACGCCCCGGTGCCCGGCCTCCCATGGGTGCGCGGGCGGATCGAAGCCACGCAGGACCCTCGGCGGCGGGCGTAACGGCCACTGCCACCGGGGGCCGCCCGGAACGGGCGAGGGCAGCAGCGTCGTCAGGAGGAGAAGTGCTCCGGTCCAGGCCATGTGACGAAGCATGCGGGAGAGCGGGGTGCGCCGCCAGAGGCGGGCGAACATGTGGATAACCGGGGGAGAATTGTGCTGATTCCACGGTGGGGGCAACCCGCCGGTACACTGATGGCACGGTCGCATGACCGAATTCACGCGCCCGCCGGCCACCGGTCCTCCGGTGGGGCGGCTCTCTCGGTCCGTAGCAGCTGCTATGGCAGGGGCACGCACGGGCGCAGGCAAACCGGGACTTGGCCCAACATTGGGCCGGACAGGAGAACACGGGCATGGCACCCGTCGTCACCATGAGGCAACTGCTCGAGAGCGGCGTCCACTTCGGGCATCAGACCCGTCGCTGGAACCCGAAGATGAAGCGTTTCATCTTCACCGAGCGTAACGGCATTTACATCATCGACCTCCAGCAGTCGCTGTCCTACATCGACCGCGCCTTCGACTTCATCAAGGAGACCGTCGCCCACGGCGGCACGATCCTGTTCGTCGGCACCAAGAAGCAGGCGCAGGAGTCGATCGCGGACCAGGCGCAGCGCGTCGGCATGCCCTTCGTCAACCAGCGCTGGCTGGGCGGCATGCTCACCAACTTCTCCACGGTGCACAAGCGCCTGACGCGTCTGAAGGAGCTCGAGGAGCTCGACTACGACGACGTCGCGGGCTCCGGCCTGACCAAGAAGGAGCTTCTCATGCGCAAGCGTGAGAAGGACAAGCTCGAGCGCACCCTGGGCGGTATCCGGGACATGGCGCGCGTGCCCAGCGCGGTGTGGATCTGCGACACCAAGAAGGAGCACATCGCCGTCAACGAGGCGCGCAAGCTGGGCATCCCGGTCGTCGCGATTCTCGACACCAACTGCGACCCGGACGAGGTCGACTACCCGATCCCGGGTAACGACGACGCCATCCGCAGTGTCAGCCTGCTCACCCGCGTCGTCGCCGACGCCGTGGCCGACGGCCTGATCGCCCGCGCCGGCGCCGCGCCGTCCGGTGACGAGAAGCCCGCCGCCGTGGGCGCCGCGGAGCCGCTCACCGAGTGGGAGCGCGAGCTTTTGGAGAGCAAGGCAGAGGCTCCGGAGGCCACTACCACCGAGGCCGCTCCTGAGGCCGAGGCCACCGAGACCGCCGCTCCTGAGGCAGTTGCCACCGAGGCTGCCACCGAGGCTGCCACCGAGGCTGCCACCGAGGCCGCTCCCGAGGCCGCGGCCACCGAGGCCGCTCCTGAGGCCGAGGCCACCGAGACCGCCGCTCCTGAGGCGGCCCCCGCCGAGGCAGGTGCGGCTGACGAGCAGGCCCAGCCTGGCCAGGAAGCCTGACGGCCCACGACCGACGACGAGAGAGACACGACCACAATGGCGAACTTCACCGCCGCCGACGTCAAGCGGCTCCGGGACATCACCGGTTCCGGCATGATGGCCTGCAAGAAGGCCCTCGAGGAGGCCGAAGGCGACGTCGACAAGGCAGTCGAGCTGCTGCGCCTCAAGGGTGCCAAGGACGTCGGTAAGCGTGCCCAGCGCACCGCCGCGAACGGCCTGGTCGCCGAGCACTTCAACGGCTCGGGCGACGGCGCGATCATCGAGCTCAACTGCGAGACCGACTTCGTCGCCAAGAACGCGCAGTTCATCGACCTCGCCAACCGCATCGCCCAGTTCGTCGCGGGCGGCGACGCGGCCGACGTGCCGGCGCTGCTCGGCTCGGAGATCGAGCCGGGCATGACCGTGCAGCAGCTGATCGACAACGCCAGCGCCAAGATCGGTGAAAAGATCGAGCTGCGCCGTTTCGCCCACTTCAAGGGCGGCTTCGTGGCCAGCTACCTGCACAAGTCCGACCCGTCGCTGCCGCCGACCACGGGTGTCCTGGTCGAGCTCGACACCGAGAACACCGAGGTCGCCAAGGACGTCGCGCAGCAGATCGCCGCGATGGCGCCGAAGTACCTCAGTAGTGACGACGTGCCCGCCGACGTCGTCGCCAAGGAGCGGTCCCTCGCCGAGCAGATGACCCGCGAGGAGGGCAAGCCCGAACACGCGATCCCGAAGATCGTCGATGGCCGGGTGAAGTCCTACTTCAAGGACTTCGTGCTGCTCGAGCAGCCGTTCGTGAAGGACCCCAAGAAGACGATCGCGAAGGTCCTCCAGGAGGCCGGTGTGGGCGTCACGCGCTTCGCCCGGTTCAAGGTCGGGCAGCTCTAAGCGCCCGCACGAGGACGTTCACGCGATCACGCACAACGAAGGAGCCGTCGCCGTGCAGGAGAAGGAAACCACCGACACGACGGCGGCTCTGTCGTTTCACGGATGGAAGCGGGTGCTCCTCAAACTGTCCGGCGAGGCGTTCGCCGGCGGTGAGGGCCTCGGTATCGATCCGGGGGTCGTCCAGCACATCGCCAAGGCGATCGCCGAGGTCGTGCGCGAGGGAGTGCAGGTCGCCGTCGTCTGTGGCGGCGGCAACATGTTCCGGGGCGCGCAGATGTCCGAGCGCGGCATGGACCGCGCTCGCGGCGACTACATGGGCATGCTCGGCACAGTGATCAACTGCCTGGCGCTGCAGGACTTCCTCGAGAAACTCGGGGTCGACACGCGGGTGCAGACCGCGATCACGATGGGGCAGGTGGCGGAGCCGTACATCCCCAGGAGGGCCATCCGCCACCTCGAGAAGGGGCGCGTGGTCATCTTCGGTGCGGGGATCGGCCAGCCCTTCTTCTCCACCGACACGGCCGCGGCCCAGCGCGCCCTGGAGGTCAGCGCCGACGCCGTGCTCAAGGGCACCCAGGTCGACGGGGTCTACGATGCGGATCCGAAGAAGAATCCGGACGCCCTGCGGTTCGACCGGCTCGATTACGGAGAGGTGCTGCAGCGCGGCCTGAAGGTCATGGACGCCACCGCGATCAGTCTGTGCATGGACAACGGCCTTCCGATCGTCGTCTTCGACCTGATGGGCCAGGGCAATATCGGGCGGGCGGTCCGTGGTGAGAAGATCGGCACGTTGGTAAGTCCGGCGGAGAGCTGAAACAGGAGCCAAAGGTGATCGACGATATCCTCCTCGAGGCCGAGGAGAAGATGGAGAAGGCCGTCACCGTGGCCAAGGATGACTTCACCAGCATCCGGACCGGCCGGGTCACGCCTGCCATGTTCAACAAGATCACGGCGGAGTACTACGGGACACCGACTCCCATCAACCAGCTGGCATCGTTCCAGCTGCCCGAGCCGCGCATGGTGATCATCCAGCCGTACGACGCCTCGTCGATGACGGCGATCGAGAAGGCCATCCGCGAAAGCGACCTCGGGGTCAACCCGGGCAATGACGGTAAGATCATCCGGGTGGTCTTCCCCGATCTCTCGGAGGAGCGCCGCAAGGAGTTCATCAAGGTGGCCGGGCACAAGGCGGAGGACGCGCGGGTCTCGGTCCGCAACATCCGCCGGCACGCCAAGGACGCTCTTGACAAGCTCGCCAAGGCCGGTGACGCGGGTGAGGACGACGTGCGCCGTGCGGAGAAGGAGCTCGACGACTTCACGCACAAGTACGTCGCCAAGATCGACGAACTGCTCGAGCACAAGAAGGCCGAGCTGCTCGAGGTCTAGTGGGACTCGAGCAGGCCCGCAAGCCCGCACCGGAGACCCCGGAGGAGCAGGCGGACACGGGCAAGAAGAAGCGCGGACCAAGCCGTAACCTCCCCATCGCCATCGGTGTCGGCGTGGGGCTCGGCGCCGTTGTCCTACTGTCCCTCTACACCGTCAAGGAGATCTTCCTTGGCGTGGTCCTGGTGTTCCTGGGCCTGGCCGCGTGGGAACTCGTCCGGGCGTTCGCGGCGCGCGACATCCGGATCCCGTGGGTGCCGCTGGCGGCCGGCGGCCTCATCATGCTGGTAAGCACCTACATCTGGGGCTCGACCGCCCTCGTCGCCACGTTCGGGCTCACGGTGCTCGCGATCCTGCTGTGGCGGCTGCCGCGGGGGCAGGACGGCTACGTGCGGGACGTGACGGCCGGTGTGTTCGCCGCGGCGTACGTGCCGTTCCTCGCGGGGTTCGTCGCTCTCATGCTGGCCGCGCCCGACGGGCCGGATCGCGTCCTCATCTTCATCGCGGTCACGGTCGCCAGCGATATCGGCGGGTTCTTCGTCGGCTCCTTCCTGGGCAGGCACAAGATGGCCCCGGCCATCAGCCCGAAGAAGACCTGGGAGGGTTTCAGCGGTTCGGCGGTCACCTGCATGGCCTGCGGTGGGGTGCTGCTGCCGTGGCTGCTGCACGGTGCGTGGTGGCAGGGTGTCATCGTCGGGGTGGTCGCCGTGTGCTCCGCGACGTTCGGCGATCTGATCGAGTCGATGATCAAGCGTGACCTGGGCATCAAGGACATGGGGACGCTGCTGCCCGAGCACGGCGGCGCCATGGACCGGCTCGACTCGCTGCTCGCCACCGCCCCCGTGGTCTGGCTGGCCTACCAGGCGTTCGTCCCGCCCGTCTAGCGGTCAGTCGCCGACCACCCAGCTTCGGCCTTCGCCGGCCAGTCGCTCGATCAGGGCGTCCGGGCCCTCCTCCTTGCCGAACTGCCGCTCCGCCTCGGTGATGGGCACTAGCCACAGCCACTGCACCGGGTCACCGCCGAACGAGAAGCCCGCCATGTCCGGTGCGTTCGGGCCTTCGAGCCGGTTCGGGTCGTCGAGCAGTAGCACGCCCTCCCAGCGTGGGCCGAGCGGGAACGTCTGAGCCTGGTGGTACCACTTCACGTTGTCGCCGGGCGCGAAGGACGTCACCGCCCGCCAGGGATACTGCGCGAGCCAGGGGAAGATGCTTCCGGCCCGCTGGCTGGGCAGAGTGGTCGCGACGACCAGCTCGATGCGCGCGTGCTCGCCCACGTTGTCCTCGTACAGCTCGACGGTGGGCATCCGCTGGCAGCTCATGCCGACCGTGCTGAGCAGGTTGTAGGTCCGGTCGTCGCGGGGCGGCCGCTCGGAGACTCCGACAAGGGGCTGCGTGGCCGGGGCGGCCGCGGCCGGGGGTTCGGCGTTGGTGCGTCCCTGCCGGCCGATGTCGTGCCAGTAGTAGCCGCCCGGGCCGAGCCTGGCGAGCAGATGGCCGAGGACGCCCTGCTGGAACCCCTCCCAGGCCCCGTGGCCGCGTCGCCAGTCCCAGAAAGCCTGGGCCTGGAGGATGCGCGGGCCGAGGTGTTCGATCTCGTCGTCGAGCGCGAACGCGAGCGGGCTCCGGCCGATCGCCTCCCGGCTGTACCCGGGTACCCCACGGTCCATGTCGGACCAGCCGGGAACGACGCACAACGGCTGCCCGCCCTCGAGCAGCGCGGCCCCGTCGCCCTCCTCGAACCACACGACCTCGAGGGAACGCGCGTCGAGCGCCGGCCGGCCCTTCGGATGTTTGGTGCGGCCGGCGGGCATCGCCGGGACCAGCCCGGCATTGAGCCGTGCGAGGTCGGCGTGGTAGGGGGCGTTCTGGTGGTTGGCGACCCATGCCGCGGCGACCGTCGACCCATCGCTTCTGCGGAGGTACGCCGCCGTCGCGACGTGGTCGCACTCCAGGTCGAGGACGCGGCTCCCGTAGGGGCTCGTGTCGCTGAGCAGGACCCGCGCCTCCTGCGGCGATCTACGCAATACCGGCATAGGAGTGGACTGTAGTGATTATGAGGCGCCAGGGGGAGTAATGACCTGCCCCGGGGTGGCGTCGTGGGTAACGGGCGCCCCCGTACCAGGCACAGACCGGTCAAAGCTCTCCCTGTCGTCTGCCACACTGGAAACCGTCATGCCCGCTCAGCTCACCTTCGCCGCTCCGCGCCGGGCCAAGCCGCCTCGTCATCTCGCCGATCTGTCTTCGGGCGAGCGCCGAGACGCGGTCGCCGCGCTCGGGGAGAAGCCGTTCCGCGCCGATCAGCTGTCGCGTCACTATTTCGGCAGGCTCGCCGACGACCCCGCCGACATGACCGACCTTCCCACGGCGGTCCGTGACCGTCTCGTCGCCGAGTTGCTGCCGCCGCTGCTGACCTCCGTCCGGGACCAGACCTGCGACGAGGGGACGACGCGCAAGACGCTCTGGAAGGCGTTCGACGGCACGCTCATCGAGTCGGTCCTGATGCGGTACCCCGACCGGGTGACGATGTGCGTGTCCTCCCAGGCGGGGTGCGGGATGAACTGCCCCTTCTGCGCCACCGGGCAGGCGGGCCTCACCCGCAACCTGTCGACCGCCGAGATCGTCGAGCAGGTGGTGGCCGGCGCCCGCGCCCTCGACCGCGGTGAGGTCCCCGGCGGCAGGGGACGGGTCAGCAACATCGTCTTCATGGGGATGGGCGAGCCTCTCGCGTCGTTCTCCAACATCGTCCGGGCGATCCATCGCTTCAGCGACCCGAGCCCGTCCGGCCTCGGCATCTCGCAGCGGAACATCACCGTCTCCACGGTCGGGCTGGTCCCCAGGATCAACCAGCTGGCCGATCTCGACCTGAAGGTACGCCTGGCGGTGTCGCTGCACGCGCCCGACGACGAGCTGCGGGACGAGCTCGTGCCGATCAACACGCGGTGGAAGGTCGCCGAGGTCCTCGGCGCCGCGTGGGCGTACGCGGACCGCACCCGGCGGCGCATCTCCATCGAGTACGCCCTGATCAAGGACATCAACGACCAGGCATGGCGGGCCGATCTTCTCGGCCGGCTCATCAAGGGCCATCCCGTGCACGTCAACCTGATCCCGCTGAACCCCACGCCCGGCTCGAAGTGGACCGCCTCGCGGCCGTCGGACCAGACCGAGTTCGTCCGCCGTCTGGAGGCGCACGGCGTGCCCGTCACCGTGCGCGACACCCGCGGCCAGGAGATCGACGGAGCCTGCGGTCAGCTCGCGGCCCAGCCGCAGGAGTAACGCGCGCCCGGCCCGAGCCCCTCCCGGCCCTTCCCTCACCGCGCCTGCGTTGGTCGTCAGGGAAACCACGGCCTTCGCCCGGCAATTCGGTAAGAATGCCGGCATGCCCGACTTTCCGCGCGCCATTCGCGGCTACCACCGTGACCAGGTCGACGCGTTGATCGCCCGCATCGAGGGGACGCTCGGCCGGTCCCCGTTGTACGCCCCGCCGGTGACCGTCGCGGAGGTGAACGGTCTGCGGTTCACGCCGACGCTGCGCGGATACCAGATGAAGGCGGTCGACGAGGCGCTCGACGGGTATCTGCGTGAGCTGGAGGGCCGGGGAGGCGGACGGCGCCGGATGCCCTCGGGCGAGGCGGACCGGCTCATCGGGTTGGTGCGCAACGTCCAGTTCGTCACCACGCGGCTGACGGAGGGGTACGACGAGGAGCAGGTCGACGTGTTCCTCGACCGGATGATCGTCGCCCTGCGCGAGCATCGCGCGCTGGCGGCGGACGTACGTGGCGTGCGGTTCGCCACCACCCGGATCCGGGCCGGCTACAGCCAGTCCGGCGTGGACGCCTTTCTCGATCGGCTCGCGTCCGAGATCGAGCGGCTCAGCCGCGGCTGATCAGGGGCACCCCTACGGCCGGGTCCGCCGTAGCCAGGAGTAGAGCGCGCCGGCAACGGCCGACCAGCCGAGAGTTCGCAGAACCAGCGCGGGAAAGGCATGGGTGAAGGCGGCGGATCCGTGGCCGGCCGCACGCATCCACTCGACCATGGGCACGGTCAGCCCGCGGAGCGGGCCGGGTCCGAGGAGCAGGTTCGCGGCACAGACGCCGAGCAGTACGAGGATCGACGTCCCCGGCGAGGGGAGGACCGCCCGGCTGGTGAGCGCCCCGAGCCCGGTCGCGGCCAGCGCCGAGAGCAGCATCAGGGCGATCCCGAGCAGCGTCACCGACGGCCCGGCGCCGTACCGTGCCGCCTCGATCAGGGGATAGACCGGGGCGATCACCGCCAGGGCGGCGCTGAAACCGTACGCGGCGAGCGCTCCGGCCGCGATCGCCCGCCACCGGCCGGCGGTCACCGCGGACACGTGCCGCTGGGCGTCCGGTTCGGTGTCGAGAAGGCCGCGCGCCGCCCACGCGCAGATCGGGAAGATGAGGGTGGCCAGGTCGCCGAAGGCGTTCAGCGCGCCGTGCCGGATCTGGTCGGGCGTGCCCCCGAGCGGACTGGAGAACACCACGGCCAGCAGCAGCGCGAGCGCGATGACCGGGTGCAGCGCCCGGATGGAACGCAGGTAGCCGCTGATCTGGAACCGCATGACGGCGATCACCGGCGGCGGGCTTCGTAGCCCTTAGCCGTGAGCCGCGCGACGAGCCCCTCGGCCTCGGCCAGGGGCACCGTGACCTCGACCACCGCGTGCTCCTGAGGCACCTCCCCGGTGGTCACCGTGTGGCCCGCGACCTGCCAGCGCACGATGTCCGGCAGCTCACGGAGGTCGCCCTGGTGGTCGCTGACCACGATCGAGGTGCCCCCGGCGGCGAGATCCCGCAGCAGAGCCGGCAGCACCGTGCGCGTCTCGGCGTCCAGGCCGGCGAACGGCTCGTCCAGCACGAGCAGGCCGGGCGAGGCGATCAGCGCCTGGACGAGCCCGGCCTTGTGCGCGCTGCCCTTGGACAGGTCCGGCAGCCGGGTACCGAGGAGCCCGGCGAAGCCGAGCCGCTCGGCCCACTCGCCGGCGAGGTCCGCGGGTACGCCGCGGACGCGGGCCATGTGGCCGAGGTAGGACCGCGCGGTGAACGGCTGGCCGGCGGGGAACCGCTCCGGGGCGTAGCCGACGCGCGCAGGCCGTCCGGTGACGTGCCCGCGGACCGGCGGGACCACCCCCGCGAGCAGCCGGAGCAGCGTTGATTTGCCCGCTCCATTGGGTCCGTTCACCTCGACGACGCGGCCACGCGGTACGGTCAGCGTCACGTCATGGAGCACCCATGGGGAGCGGCGGCGATACCGGAAGGCCACCTGGTTCAGCTGCACGGTCCCAGGACTTTACCGGTGTCGCATAAAACCTATGTAAGCGGAAGACTGCCCACATGGACTGCGCGTTCTGCGAGATCGTCGCGGGAGAGCGACCGGCTCACGTCGTGCTCGACGACGGGCCCACCGTGGCGTTCCTGGACACCAGGCCGCTGTTCAAGGGGCATGTACTCCTCGTGCCGCGGACCCATTACGAGACCCTGTCCGACCTGCCGGCCGACCTCGTGGGCCCGTTCTTCACCGGCGCGCAGCGGCTCGCCGGCGCGATGGAGACCGCGCTCGGCGCCGCCGGCTCCTTCGTGGCCGTGAACAACCGGATCAGCCAGAGCGTGCCCCACCTGCACACGCACGTCGTCCCCCGCAACCGTAAGGACGGCCTGCGCGGCTTCTTCTGGCCGCGTACGAAGTACGACTCCGACGACGAGGCACGTGACTACGCCGCGCGCCTGCGCGACGCGCTCGGCTGATGCTCACCGAGGCCCTGGAGCCCCAGGCGCGGGCCGGCGCCGGCGGCGCCCCGCGCGACGCGATCGCGATCGGCGTCTTCGCCGTCGCCGTCGCGACCGCGTACTCGGTGTACGCGCTGGTGTCCTTCTGGGCCTTCCGCACCACCACGTACGACCTCGTGATCTTCGACCAGGCGGTGCGTTCCTACAGCCGTTTCCACCTGCCCACGGCGATCGTGAAGGGCGTGCACAACGGGTTCGGCCCGCATTTCACCGTGCTCGGCGACCACTTCTCGCCGATCCTCGCGCTGCTGGCGCCGCTGTACTGGGTCTATGACGGGCCGCAGACGCTTCTGGTGGCGCAGGCCGTGCTGCTGGCCCTGACGATCCTCCCGCTGTGGGTGTTCACGCGGCGGCGGCTCGGCGCCTGGCAGGCCTACTGCGTGGCGGGTGTGTACGCGCTGGCCTGGCCGGTCGCGGAGACGATCGCCTTCGACTTCCACGAGATGGCGTTCACGCCGGTGCTGTCCATGCTCATGCTGGAGCGCCACGATGCCGGGCGGCGGTGGCAGTGCGCCGCGGCCGCGGGGGCGCTGCTGCTCGTCAAGGAGGACATGGGCCTGCTCGTCGCGGGTTTCGGGATCTATCTGCTGACCCGGCACGGCGAGCGGCGCCAGGCGGCCGTCTTCGTGGCGGCAGGGCTGGTCTGGACGTGGCTGGCCGCACGGGTGCTCATTCCGGCGTTCGGCGGCGACGCCGACTACTACTGGGCCTATGGCGCGCTCGGCCGCGACCTGCCGCACGCCGCCGCGCACGCCCTCACCCACCCGTGGGACGCGCTGAAGCTGCTGGTCACCCCGGACATCAAGGCGACGACGATGCTGTGGCTGGTGGCGCCGCTGCTGCTGGTCCCGCTGGCCTCCCCGATCACGCTGTCGGTGCTGCCACTGCTGGCGGAGCGAATGCTGTCCAGCAAGTTCGGGAACTGGTGGGAGCCGAAGTTCCACTACAACGTCGCGCTGGCCGCGCTGCTGATCGCGGCGGGTGTGGACGGCGCGGTACGACTCCGGCGGCTGCGTCTCGACCTCATCTGGCCGGTCGCCGCCCTGGTCGCCGCCGTGGCCGTCGTGCCGCACTTCGCGTTCGAGAGGTTCTTCGATCCGGTCTTCTACCGGCGCGACGCGCACGCGCAGGCCGCCGCCGAGGCGATCACCGCCGTGCCGAGCGGCGTGCTGGTCGAGGCCGCCAACTCGGTGGGGCCGCGACTGTCCGGCCGCGCCCGCGTGCTGCTCTGGGACAACCGGCCGCGCTGGGCCCCGTGGGTGGTCGCCGACGTCGGAACGCCGACCTTCCCCTTCGGCTCGCTGCAGAGCCAGCGCGACCGGGTGCGGCTACTGCTGGATTCGGGGTATACGGTCGTCCGGCGGGCGGACGGCTACGTGGTGCTCAACCGGCCGGGCTCGACACCCGACCTCCGGCCGATCCGTTAGCCGCCCGCCCGGTCAGCCGTCCGCGCCTCAACCATCCGCGCCTCAACCATCCGTGCCCATGTGAGGGGCACCCTCACCGCGTCATCGCGGGGTGAGGGTGCCCCTCACATGGCGGCGGGGCGGCGGGGCGGCGGGGGTGGGGTGGGGGGTCAGATCTTGGTCCAGGCTTCCGTCAGGACGGCCCGCAGGATGCGCTCGATCTCGTCGAAGTGCTCCTGGCCGCAGATCAGGGGCGGCGCGAGCTGGATGACCGGGTCGCCGCGGTCGTCGGCCCGGCACACCAGCCCCGCGTCGAACAGCGCGTGGGACAGGAACCCCCGCAGCAGCCGCTCGGACTCGTCGTCGTCGAAGGTGAGCTTGGTGTCCTTGTCCTTGACCAGCTCGATGCCGTAGAAGTAGCCGTCGCCGCGCACGTCGCCGACGATCGGCAGGTCGGTGAGCTTCTCCAGCGTCGAGCGGAACGCGCCCTCATTGGCGCGAACGTTGTCGAGGAGCTTGTCCTTCTCGAACACGTCCAGGTTGGCCAGTGCCACGGCGGTCGACACCGGATGCCCGGCGAAGGTGATGCCGTGGAGGAAGGTCGCGTCGCCCGTGGTGAACGGCTCCATCAGGCGGTCGCTGACCAGCATGCCGCCCAGCGGCGCGTAGCCGGAGGTGAGGCCCTTGGCGAACGTGATGACGTCGGGCCGGTAGCCGTACCGGTCGGCGCCGAAGTAGTGGCCGAGCCGGCCGAAGGCACAGATCACCTCGTCGGAGACGAGCAGCACGCCGTGGCGGTCGCAGATCTCGCGCACCCGCTGGAAGTAGCCGGGGGGTGGCGGGAAGCATCCGCCGGAGTTCTGCACCGGCTCCAGGTAGACCGCGGCCACCGACGAGGGGCCTTCGCGCAGGATGGCCCGCTCGATCTCGTCGGCCGCCCACTGCCCGAACCGCTCCACCGAGTCGCCGTATTCGGGCGCGCGGTAGAAGTTGGTGTTGGGCACCCGTACGGATCCGGGCACCAGCGGCTCGAACGGGTGCTTGATGTCGGCGAGTCCAGTGATCGACAGCGCACCCATCGAGGTGCCGTGGTAGGCGATGTCGCGGCTGATCACCTTGTACCGGCCGGGCTCGCCGGTCAGCTTGAAGTAGTTGCGGGCCAGCTTCCAGGCGGACTCGACGGCCTCGGATCCGCTCGTGGTGAAGAAGACCCGGTTGAGGTCGGCCGGTGCGAGACCGGCGAGGCGTTCGGCCAGCTCGATGGCGTTCGGGTGGGCGTAGGACCACAGTGGGAAGTACGCCAGCTCGCCGGCCTGCCGTGCCGCGGCCTCGGCGAGCTCGCGGCGTCCGTGCCCGACCTGGGACACGAACAGGCCGGACAGCCCGTCCAGGTAGCGGCGGCCCTGGTCGTCGTAGACGTACGGACCGTCGCCGCGCACGATGACCGGCACGTCGGCGTCCTTGTAGGCCGACATCCGGGTGAAGTGCATCCACAGGTGCCGCTTGGCCGCATCCTGCATGTTCATCGGTCGTTTACCCTTCTCATCGTTTCGCGGACGACGTTCGTCGTGCCGGAGGCGCGCTGTCGGGCGCTGCTGGTCGTCCACTCCGCTCACCGCGCCGGGTGTTCACGGTCATCGGGTGCCCCAGGAGTAGATCTGCTTGCGGAGCTTGAGGTAAACGAAGCTCTCGGTGCTGGTCACGGTGGGGATGGCACGGATCCGGCCGAGGAGTTGGAGAAGGTGGTCGTCGCTCTCGCAGACGAGCTCGGCGAGCAGGTCGAAGGAGCCCGCGGTGATCACGACGTAGTCGATCTCGTCCATCGAGGCGAGGGCGTCGGCGACGGTCTCCAGGTCACCCTCGCACCTGATGCCGATCATCGCCTGCCGGAGGAAGCCCAGCGAGAGGGGATCGGTCACCGCGACGATCTGCATCACGCCGGATTCGAGCAGCCGCTGGACCCGCTGGCGCACCGCGGCCTCGGACAGGCCCACGGCCTTGCCCAGCGCGGCGTACGAGCGGCGTCCGTCCGCCTGCAGCAGCTCGATGATCTTCTTCGAGGTCTCATCGAGGGGTCCGCCGGGGCGCCGTCCGTTCGGTGACTGCCGCGCGGTGGGTACGTGGTCGTCGGTCATCCAGTCCCTCCTCGATGCGACATCGTGTCAGCTGTGCCCAGATTGTCAAGGATTCCGTCGTGAAATCCGATTGTAACAACGGAATCCCTTGTTTCTGCTGGATTGTTCTGCCATGGTCAGGGCCATCCGAAATCCGTACAGCTGGAGGTCGAGAGGGTGAGCCTGCGAAACTTCGTCAACGGCGAGCATGCCGACGCGAAGGACGGTCGCACGTCCGACGTCATTGATCCGAGCACCGGGGAGGTCTACGCCCAGGCGCCGTTGTCGGGACCGGCCGACGTCGATGCGGCGATGACCGCGGCGGCGGCGGCCTTCGAGGAGTGGCGCGACGCCACACCGCAGGAGCGGAGTCTCGCCCTGCTGCGCATCGCCGACACCATCGAGGCCAGGGCGGAGGAGCTCGTCCAGGCCGAGTGCCGCAACACCGGCAAGCCGCTCCAGCTCACCCGGGACGAGGAGATCGGCCCGATGGTCGATGAGTTCCGGTTCTTCGCCGGCTGTGCCCGCCTGCTGGAGGGGCGGTCGGCGGGGGAGTACATGGCCGACCACACCTCGATGATCCGCCGCGAGCCCATCGGCGTCTGCGCGCAGGTCACCCCATGGAACTACCCGATGGTCATGGCCACCTGGAAGATCGCGCCTGCCCTGGCCGCCGGCAACGCCGTCGTGCTGAAGCCATCGGATACGACCCCTGTCTCGACTCTTCTGCTGGCCGAGATCGCGGCGGAGTTCATGCCGCCGGGCGTGCTGAACGTGGTCTGCGGCGACCGCGACACCGGGCGCGAGCTGGTGGGCCACCGGATTCCGCAGATGGTGTCGGTGACCGGCTCGGTGCGGGCGGGCAGGGAGGTCGCGCGGCAGGCCGCCGAGAGCCTCAAGAAGGTGCACCTGGAGCTGGGCGGCAAGGCACCCGTGATCGTCTTCGATGACGCCGACGTGGAGAAGGCCGCGCGGGGCATCGCCGAGGCCGGCTACTTCAACGCCGGGCAGGACTGCACCGCCGCCACCCGTGTGATCGCCGGGCCGGGCGTGCACGACGACTTCGTCGCCGCCCTGGCCGAGCAGGCCCGCGGCACCAAGGTCGGCCCGCCGAGCGACGAGGACGCCTTCTTCGGGCCGCTGAACAACGCCGACCAGCTCGCCCGGGTCAGCGGCTTCATCGACCGTGCGCCCTCGCACGCCGAGGTCGTGGCCGGCGGCGAGCGCATCGGCGACCGCGGCTACTTCTACGCCCCCACCGTCGTCAGCGGTCTCGCCCAGGACGACGAGATGGTACAGAACGAGATCTTCGGACCGGTGATCACCGTCCAGCGCTTCACCGACGAGGACCAGGCGCTGCGCTGGGCGAACGGAGTCGAGTACGGGTTGGCCGCGAGCGTGTGGACCAAGGACCACGGGCGTGCCATGCGGATGGCCCGGCGGCTCGACTTCGGCGCCGTCTGGATCAACACCCATATCCCGTTCGTGTCAGAGATGCCGCACGGCGGCTTCAAGCATTCCGGGTACGGCAAGGACCTGTCGATGTACGGGTTCGAGGACTACACCCGGATCAAGCACGTGATGAGCTACATCGGAGCTTGATGTGACCGAGACAGTAGAGGCGGACACCGCCACCGGCACGGAGCTCGCCGCGATCGAGCTCAGGCGAGTCGTCAAGACGTTCCATTCGCACGGCGAGGCCGTCCCGGCGGTCAAGGGCGTCGACCTGGCCATCGGCCAGGGAGAGTTCTTCTCGCTGCTCGGCCCGTCCGGGTGCGGCAAGACCACCACCATGCGCATGATCGCGGGGTTCGACGAGCCCACCGAGGGCGAGGTCTTCCTGCACGGCAGCGACGTCGTGGGCGTGCCGCCGAACCGCCGGGACATCAACATGGTGTTCCAGTCCTATGCGCTGTTCCCGCACATGAGCGTCTTGGAGAACGTCGCGTTCGGGTTGCGCCGCAAGGGCGTGCCCAAGGACGAGGTCGCCCGGCGCGTCGGCGAGATGCTGGAGATCGTCGACCTCACGGGCCGGGAGAAGCGCCGGCCGCGGGAGTTGTCCGGTGGACAGCAGCAGCGCGTGGCGCTGGCTCGGGCGCTGGTGAACCGGCCGCGGGCGCTCCTGCTCGACGAGCCCCTCGGAGCGCTGGACCTCAAGCTCCGCCAGGCCATGCAGGTCGAGCTCAAGCGCATCCAGCGCGAGGTCGGCATCACGTTCGTCTACGTGACGCACGACCAGAACGAGGCGCTCACGATGTCCGATCGCATCGCCGTGATGAACGACGGGCTGATCGAGCAGCTCGGCACGCCGCGGGAGATCTACGAGCGGCCCGCGACCAAGTTCGTCGCCGGCTTCATCGGCACCTCCAACGTGCTGTCCGGAACCGTCAGCCGCAGGGACGCCGCCGCGGCCGTCATCGAGCCCGGTCCGGGCGAGCGCATCGTGGTGCCGGGTACGGCCTCGGCCGGAGACGTCGTCGAGTTCACGGTGCGGCCGGAGAAGATCGACGTACGGACCGAGCAGCCCGACGGCGAGGGTTGCGCGCTGCGCGGCACCGTCACCGAGGTCGTCTACCTTGGCACCTTCACCAACTACAACGTGCAGACGTCGACCGCTGCCGAGGTCGTCGTCTTCGTGCAGAACGTGTCGTCCGCGGACGACGTCGCCGCACGGGGGGACAGCGTCTGGCTGTCGTGGGATCCACGCCACTCCTACGCGATCGGAGCCTGACAACATGACCACAGATCCCGCGCTGCTGCGCGGCATGACCCGCAGCCGCCGCGACGCCCTGCGGCTCTTCGGATTCGCCGGTGCGGGACTCGGCCTGGCCGCCTGTGGCGTCAAGGGCCAGAAGGCGGCCCCGCCCAAGCGGAACGACGTCCAGAAGTACTGGGCCGGCAAGACGAAGCACGGCCACCTGAACTTCGCGAACTGGACGCTGTACATGGACAAGGCCCGGACGCCGCTGAAGGAGTTCACGAAGGCGACGGGCATCACCGTGACCTACCGGGAGGTCATCCCGGACGATCCGCAGTGGTTCGGCAAGATCGCGCCGCAGCTGCAGGCCGGGCAGTCCATCGGCTATGACCTGATGGTGGTCACCAACGGCCTGGAGTTCACCAAGCTCACGGAGCTCGGCTACCTCGTGCCGCTGGACCATTCGAAGCTGCCGAACTTCGCCAAGAACGCCGGAGGGCCGTACAAGCAGGAGTCCTTCGACCCCGGGAACGTCTACAGCGTCCCGTACGCGACCGGGCTCACCGGCATCGCGTACGACCCGAAGAAGACCGGGCGCGAGATCACCAGCATCCAGGACCTGTGGGACCCGAAGTTCAAGGGCAAGGTCGGGATGATGTCCGACCCGCAGGAGATCGGGAACTTCGGGATGTTCGCGGTCGGCGTCGACCCGGAGAAGTCGACGCCGGACGACTGGAAGAAGGCCGCCGCCAAGCTGCAGGAGCAGAAGGACAAGGGCATCGTCCGGAAATACTACGAGAACGACTACATCGACGCGCTGTCGCGTGGCGACGTGTGGCTGACCATGGCCTGGTCGGGCGACATCTTCCAGCAGAACCTGTCGGAGGGCTCCAACCTGAAGTTCGTGATCCCGCAGGAGGGCGCCACGATCTGGACCGACAACATGATGATCCCCAAGACCGCGGACAACCCGGTCGACGCGATCATGATGATGGACTTCTTCTACCGGCCGGACATCGCCGCCAACCTCGCGGAGTTCATCAACTACGTCACTCCGGTGCCGGCCGCCAAGGAGGTCATCGCCGCCGACGCGGCGAAGGCCACCGGGGCGGACAAGAAGAAGCTGTCGGCCATTCCGACGAGCCCGCTCGTCTTCCCCTCCGACGCCGACTACGCGAAGCTGCGGCACTACCGCTCGCTCACGCCTGCCGAGGAGAAGGACTACAACGCGGTCTTCCAGCACATCACGGCGGGTTGACGGGATGCGCAGACGACTCGTGCCGTACCTCCTGATCCTGCCCGGAGGACTCTGGCTCGCGATCTTCTTCGTGGTGCCGATGGTGGTGATGCTGTCGTTCTCCCTGATGGAGGGCGACGTCGTCAACGGCTTCGCGCTGACCTGGCACTGGCAGAACTACACCGAGGGCATCTCGACCTACGCCGACCAACTCGTCCGGTCCCTGCTCTACGGCGTGCTCGCGACCGCGGCCTGCATCCTGCTCGCCTACCCGGCGGCGTACTGGATCGCGTTCCGCGGCGGCGTGCGGAAGACGACCTACCTGTTCCTGATGCTGCTGCCGTTCTTCGTGTCGTTCGTGCTCCGGACCTTCTCCTGGAAGTTCCTGCTGGCCGATGACGGCATCGTGCTCGGGCCGCTGAAGAGCGCAGGCCTGCTGCCGCAGGACTTCCACGTGATCGCCACCGGCTTCGCCGTCGTGGCCGGCCTGACGTACAACTACCTGCCGTTCATGGTGCTGCCGATCTATGTGGCGCTGGAGCGGGTGGATCCGACGATGGTCGAGGCCGCCCAGGACCTGTACGCGGGGCGCGCGCAGGCGTTCCTGCGCGTGGTGTTCCCGCTGTCGCTGCCCGGGGTGTTCGCGGGTGTGCTGATGACGTTCGTGCCGGTCAGTGCCGACTACGTCAACGCGACGGTGCTCGGCGGCACCAACAACACGATGATCGGCAACATCATCCAGAACCTCTACCTGGTCAACAGCGACTATCCCGAGGCCGCCGCCCTGTCCTTCACGCTGATGGCGATCCTCCTCGTCGGGATCTTCCTGTACGCCAGGGCGCTGGGCACCGAGGACGTACTCGAGGTGGCCACCCGATGAAGGCGACCATCGTCGACCTGAAGCCCGCCGTGCGCAGGCCACGGGTCCGCTGGGGCGACCGGCTGCTCTATCTCTACACCTGGGCGATCATCGTCTGGCTGTGCCTGCCGATCGCGGTCATGATCGCGTTCGGGTTCAACGACACCACGGGCCGCCTCAACCTGACCTGGCAGGGTTTCACGCTCAAGTGGTACGGCCAGCTGTTCTCGGTGCCGGACCTGACCACCGCGTTGGTGAACTCATTGACGATCGCGGTCGTGGCCACCCTGGGCAGCGCCGTCCTGGGCACGCTGATCGGGCTGGCGCTGGGCAAGTACCGCTTCCGCGGGCAGGGTGCGCTGAACATCGTGCAGTTCGCCGCGATCTCGGCGCCGGAGACCGTGATGGGCGCGTCGCTGCTGTCGTTCTTCGTGCAGCTCGGCGTGGGACGCGGCTACTGGACGATCCTCATCGCGCACATCATGTTCTCGCTGTCGTTCGTCGCGATCACCGTACGCTCGCGGGTACTGACCCTCGACCCGTCGATCGACGAGGCGGCCCGTGATCTCGGTGCCGGCGGCTGGGCGGTGTTCCGGCTCGTCACCCTGCCGATGATCTTTCCCGCGGTGCTGGCAGGGGCGCTCCTGGCGTTCGCGCTGTCCATTGACGACTTCATCATCACGAGCTTCAACAGCGGCTCCACCCTGACCTTCCCGCTGTGGATCTGGGGCGCCCAGAGGAACGGCCTGCCGCCGCAGGTCAACGTGATGGGTACGTTGATCTTCGTCGGAGGAATCCTGCTCGCGGCCGGGAACGCGGTCGTCGCGCGCAGACGCCGCTGATCCGGGGGATCCAATGGACGTGCTGAGAGCGCTCGCCGAGACCGAGCCGACGCCGTACTGGCTGGCGGACCCGGCGGCGCCCGAGCCGGCGGCGGCACTGACGGGCCTCATCTCCTGCGACCTGGCCGTCGTCGGAGGGGGCTACACGGGGCTGTGGACCGCGCTGAGGGCCAAGGAACGCGACCCGTCGCTCGACGTCGTCCTGCTGGAGGCCGACATCGCCGGTGGCGCCGCCTCCGGGCGCAACGGCGGGTTCTGCTCGGCCAGCCTCACCCACGGGCTCGGCAACGGCCTCGCCCGCTGGCCTGGGGAGATGCCGACGCTGGAGCGGCTCGGCCGGGAGAACCTCGACGGCATCGAGGCCACGCTGCGGCGATACGGCATCGACTGCGAGTTCGAGCGCACCGGCGAGCTGGACGTCGCCACGGAGGACTGGCAACTGGCGGAGCTCGCCGCGCTGGCGAAGGAGGCCGCCGCCGTCGGGCGGAAGCTCGAGCTGCTCGATGACGGAGCGGTCCGCGCCGAGGTCGGCTCACCGACCTACCGCGGCGGGCTGTGGGACCGGGACGGCGTCGCGATGGTGCATCCCGCCAAGCTCGCGTGGGGCCTGCGGCAGGCGTGCCTCACGGCCGGCGTCCGGGTGTTCGAGCGCACGCCCGTGCGGTCGGTCGAGGACGACGACGGCCGGTTGCGGCTGCGGACTCCTTACGGCTCCGCCGTCGCCGCCCAGGTCGCGCTGGGCACCGGCGGTTTCCCCGCCCCGCTGCGGCGCCTGCGGCACTTCATCGCGCCCGTATACGACTACGTGCTCGTCACGGAGCCGCTCTCCGCCGCGCAGCTCGCGTCGATCGGCTGGCGGAACCGGCAGGGCGTGGGCGACAGCGGCAACCAGTTCCACTACTACCGGCTGACCGCCGACAACCGGGTCCTCTGGGGTGGCTACGATGCGATCTACCACTACGGGGGTGCGGTGCGGGCCGAGCTGGAACGCCGCCCGGAGACGTTCGCGATGCTCGCCCGGCACTTCTTCACCACATTCCCGCAACTGCCCGACGTGCGCTTCAGCCACGCCTGGGGTGGCGTCATCGACACGTGCAGCCGGTTCTGCGCCTTCTACGGCACCGCCCACGGCGGCCGGCTGGCGTACGCGGCCGGCTACACGGGTCTCGGGGTGGGCGCCACCCGCTTCGGCGCCGACGTCATGCTCGACCTGCTCTCCGGTACGGAGACCGAGCGGACCCGGCTGGCGATGGTCCGGTCCAGGCCCGTGCCCTTCCCGCCCGAGCCGCTGCGGTACGGCGTCGTGCAGCTCACCCGCTGGTCGCTGGCCCGCGCCGATCGGCGGCAGGGCCGCCGGAACCTGTGGCTGCGCGCCCTCGATGCCTTCGGCGTCGGCTTCGACTCCTGAGCGCGCTCAGTCGTCGCCGGATCCGAAGGCCACGGCGGAGATCTCCAGGTAGATCGCCTCGGGCTCGGGGACGTGCTCGACCTTCGACAGGGCCTGGTCCTGGCCCGCGGACTCCAGGACGATCGTGCCGTACCCGAACATGCGGCCCATGATCGACCGGTTCACCGTGAGGTCGGTGACCTTGGTCAGCGGCATCATGTCGACCCGGCGGGTGAACACCCCGGTGACGAGGATGACCCGGACCTTGGTGACCGCGAAGAACTCATCCGACCACTCGAACACCTTGAACGCGAACCGTCCGACGACCGCCAGCCAGGCACACCAGATCACCGTGAGCACCGTGCTCTGGGAGACGACCGCCGTGAGCAGCCCGGCCACGATCAGGCCGGCGAGGGTCTCGCCGATGTAGCGGAGGAGCATCGCGGGATGCCGCCGGATCGTCACCGTCTGCTCCTCCTGGGGGAGCAGATACTTCTCCAGATGGTGCGGGTCGACATCCCGTACCGCCATGAAACCCGGAAGCTGCACCTCCAGGACTCTACGCCTCATCCGCACACCGCGTGATCATTTCCTGTCAGTCGCCGGTTACGCCGTCGAGCAGCTCGCGGAGGATGTCGAGGTGGCCGTTGTGGCGTGCGGTCTCCTCGATCATGTGCAGCAGGAGCCAGCGCAGCGTCACCCGGCCGCGCTCGCGTTCCACCTTCGCCTCCGCGTCGAGGCTGAGCGAGGCCGCGATCTCGTTGTTGCGGGCGCACTGCGCCTCATACTCGGCGAGCAGCTGTGCCAGGGGCACGCCGTCGGTTTTGAAGTCCCTGTCCGGGTCGTCGTCGGTCCACGGCACGTCGTCCGGGCCGCCCAGCAGCACGTGCTCGAACCAGTACCTCTCCACCCAGCGCAGGTGACCGACCAGTCCGGCGACGGTGGTCAGGGGAGAGGAGGCGAGCAGCGGCCGGTGGGCGAGGTCCTCGGCCAGACCTTCGCACTTGACGAAGACGGTGGCACGATGCCAGTCCAGCCAGGCGATGAGCATCGTGCGCTCATCGGCGGCGTAGGGCTCGTCGATGCGTTCCATAGCCGAGGATCATCCCTGCCGGGACGGATGGGACGCAACAGAAAAAGCCCCCGGGAAGGGCTGCTTCCCGGGGGCTTCTGAGCGGGGTTAGTAGACGTTCACGCCGTAGGCGTTGAGCGCGGGGATGACCGGCTGGAAGAAGGTCGTCCCACCGGAGCTGCAGTTGCCACTGCCGCCGGAGGTCAGGCCCAGCGCCGTGGAGCCGGCGTACAGCGGGCCGCCGCTGTCGCCGCCCTCGGCGCAGACCGTCGTCTTGATGGTGCCGGTGACGCTGCCCTCGGAGTAGTTCACCGTCTGGTTCAGCGCGGTGACGGTGCCGCTGTGGATGCCGGTCGTGCTGCCGCGGCGCGTGACCGTCTCACCGACGTAGGCGTTGCCCGCGCCGGTGATGTCCTGGCTGCCGACGGCCCCGGGGTGGGAGACCGAGCCGGTGTACCGGACGATCGCGTAGTCGTGGCCGGGGAAGGTGCTCCCCGCGGTGTTGCCGAGGACCTGGGTGTGACCTCCGTCGGCATACCAGGTCGAGGCGATGTTCCCGCAGTGCCCCGCCGTCAGGAAGTAGTACGTGCTGCCGCTGACGACGTTGAAGCCCAGCGAGCAGCGGTACTGACCGCCGTAGATGGCGTCGCCGCCGGAGATCTTCGTGCTGAAGACGCCGGGCACGTAGTCCATGCGCACGGCGCTGCCGAGCTGCTTGGCCGCCGAGGTCACCTGCACGAGCCTGGCTCCGGTGACCGAGCTGTCGACGGACAGCACGACCTGGTCGGTGGCGGGGTCGACGCCCCACGCGGTGCCGGGCACCTTGGCCGTGCGCTCGAGCGTCGCGGTGGCCTGCTGCAGCCGGGCGCCGCTGAACGGGACCGTCTTCGGCACGGCGCCGGCGGCGCGCACCGCGTTGGCGTCGGACTTGGAGGTGACGGTGACGACGAGCTTCTTGGTGGAGTGGTCAAGGTAGGCGCCGGCGGAGCGGGAGCCCAGTTGCTTCGCCAGCGTCGTGGCGAGATGTGACGGGTCCGGTCGCGAGGCGGACGCCTGCGCGGATGCGGCGAGCAGTGAGCCGCCGATCAACCCGGCGGTCGCGACGATCAGTCCGGCACGCCGGGTGGCAGTGAATCTCACACGAGCCTCCCTCAGGGGGGCGGGCACGCCCCGATGGCGTGCCCGAGGGACGGCTTGGCAGAGCGGGGCCCAGCTCGGGTGGGATGGGGGAGTCCACCCGGGCGGGGTCGGGATCCGATTACCGTGCCTTCGCAGAGACTCACAAACTTAGTAAAAATCTGCAAGATTCATAGTAAGTCCGGAATTGGCCACCCGATGCGCCGGCCAACCGCGTTTTGGCCGCCCGAGCAGGGCGACCGCGCCCTCCGAGCAGACCGACCACGTGCCCGCGGGGAATCCGGCCTCGCGGTCGGGATGAGTGACTCGGGTCACCTCGGGGAGCCGTGCGCCGTGCGGTCCCGGATCGCGGGGCGGAGCGAAGTTCAAGGAGAAGCTGAGAGTTCGCTGCAAGTACACCGGGCCGAGCTGGTGATCGTATCCGTATGTGAGAGCCTTGCCTAACGATGGACCATCCTGAATACACAGCATTCGTCCTGGTCGTAGGACTGATCGCGGCTGCGGTCGCGCAGTGGCGCGGCTGGCGGCCTTCGTTGCGCATCGCCCTCGCGGTCGGGGTCGGGCTGCGACTGCTCTTGTTGGTCTCCGCGTCGGCCGACTCCTGGCAGCCGGTCGACTTCAGCGAGGGTTTCAAGCCGGCCGGGCTCGCGATCCTGCACCATCAGGATCCGGTGCTGGCGACTCAGGGCTCCTGGCACTTCCTGCCAATGATCCCGTACTTCTACGCCCTCGTACTGGCCACCGGGCTGCCCTGGGAGATCGCCGGGCGGCTGTGCACGATCGTCGCGGACGTCGTGCTGATCGTGCTCGTCGGGCGGCTGGCCGGTAAGAAGCACGAGGCGCTGGCCCGGTTCCAGTACGCCTGCAACCCGATCGCCCTCATGATCGCCGTCATCCACGCCCAGGTCGAGCCGATCGCGCTGGTGTTCCTCGTCGGTGCCTACCTCGTGGCGCGGTCCACTCGCGACGCCGACCGGAGCGCCCACGGGGCCATGAACGCGGCGTGGGCGGGCGCCCTCTTCGGGTTCGCGCTGTCCGCGAAGAGCTGGCCGATCATCCTGCTCCCGATCGTGCTGGCCATGCTGCCCACCTGGCGCCAGCGCCTGTACGGCCTCGTCGCGGCGGGCGCGGTGCCGTTCTTCTTCCTCGTCACGCTGCCGCTGGTGGTGGACACCTCCTGGTCCAACATGCTGAACGTCGCCCGCTATCTCGGCGAGGTGCGTCCCATCGTCGGCGAATGGGGCTGGACCGCCGTGATGACCGGCGGCGACTGGCGACTGGCGTCGACGGCAGCCACGATCGGGCAGGTCATCCTCTACTCCACGCTGCTGCTCGTCATGTGGCTGTGGTGGCGTTCGGACCGCATCGACCAGACGTCGGCGATCCTGCTGGCCTTCATGGTGGTCACGCCCCGCATGGGCGCGCAGTACCTCCTGTGGTTCGTGCCGTTCCTGTGCGCCCGGCCGACCCGCTGGAGCCGGCCGGCGATGACGGTGGCCGCCGTATGGGCGGGCCTGGGCTACATCTACCTCACCCAGTTCGACGACAACGGCTGGTGGAAGAACCACGAATGGTGGGCGATCAGCTCGCTGGCCGTGATCCCGTTCCTGGTGCTGGCGATGCCCTGGGGCCGCCGTGTATCCCGGCCCGCCAAGGAGGTCACGGTGCCGGAGGCCGAGCTGGTCGGCGCAGGACGATGATCTTCCGTCCAGAGCACGCTTCCCTGCGATCCGCCGGTGGATTCTGACATCGATCGTGGCACTCCCGCCACTGACAGCCCGGCCCGGGCTCTCGCGATTCAGCGGCGGCCGAGGGC
>JAOPYL010000279.1 GCA_025964625.1 Actinoallomurus sp.
GCGGTCGCGCTGCGGCTGCACGGCGCGCACGCGGTGAGCAACGCGCTCGCCGCCGCGGCCGCCGCCCGCCGGCTGGGCATGCCGGTGGCGGACATCGCGGAGGCGCTGTCGGAGGCGGGACCGGTCAGCCGCTGGCGGATGGAGGTCACCGAACGCCCCGACGGCGTCACGGTCGTCAACGACGCCTACAACGCCAATCCGGAGTCGGTCCGTGCTGCTCTCGACGCTCTCATTCACATGGCCCGCGAGGGGCGCGCCTACGCAGTACTCGGCGGCATGGCGGAGCTGGGTGCGTCCTCGGTGAGCGAGCACGAGAGGATCGGAGCCTACGCCGCCCGCGGAGGGCTGGCCGGTCTCATCACCGTGGGCGAGACCGCAGCCTCCGTGCTGAAGGGGGCCGAGCAGGTGGGGTCATGGACGGGAGAACGCGTGCAGGTCGATGATGTCGACGCGGCGGTGGCCGCGCTGGATGAGCGGCTGCGGCCACATGACGTCGTGTTGATCAAGGGGTCCCGCGTCGCCGGGCTGGAGAGAGTCGCCCAGGCCGTGCTGTCGGCCGTGCCGCCGGCGGCCGAGGGGGGTTACGACGCGTGAGGACCATCCTGGTCGCCTCGGCTCTCTCACTGATCATCGGATTGCTGGGCACGCCGCTGTGGATCCGTCTCGTCCGACGCCTCGGCTACGGCCAGATGATCCGTGAGGAGGGGCCCGAGGCGCACCTCAACAAGCGGGGCACGCCCACGATGGGCGGCACCGTCTTCATCGTGGCCTCGCTCGTCGGGTATGCCATCGCGCACCTGGCCACGACGACCCGGCCGACCGTGTCCGGGATGCTCGTGCTGTTCCTCATGACGGGGCTCGGCGTCGTCGGCTTCGTCGACGACTACATCAAGGTGTTCAAGCAGCGCAGTCTCGGCCTGCGCAGCCGCGCGAAGATGATCGGCATCATCATCATCGGGGTGATCTTCGCCCTGCTGTCGCTGCGGTTCCCCAACGGCTACGACATCACGCCGGCCACGACCCACCTGTCCTTCCTCCGGGACTTCGGGCCGTCCATCGGCCCGTACTTCTTCGTGCTGTGGGCGCTCCTCATGATCGCCGGCACGTCGAACGCGGTTAACCTCACCGACGGCCTCGACGGCCTCGCCGCCGGTGCGGTCGGCAGCGTCCTGGGCGCGTACGTGCTGATCGGAAACTGGCAGCTCCGCAACAGCTGCACCGAGGTCGCCCTCGCGCCGAACTGCTACACGGTCCGCGACCCGCTCGACCTCGCCGTCGTGGCCGCCGCCGTGCTCGGCGCCCTCGTCGGGTTTCTGTGGTGGAACGCCCCGCCGGCCCGCATCTTCATGGGGGACACCGGCTCGCTCGCGCTCGGGGGCGTGATCGTCGGCCTGGCCGTGATGACCCGCACGCAGATGCTGTTCGTCATCCTCGGCGGCCTGCCCGTGATCATCACGCTCTCGGTCATCATCCAGGTCGGGTTCTTCAAGATGACCAAGAAACGGGTCTTCAAGATGGCCCCGCTACAGCACCACTTCGAGCTGTCCGGCTGGGCGGAGACCACGATCGTGGTGCGGTTCTGGCTCATCTCCGCCCTGTGTGTGGCCACCGGGCTCGGGCTCTTCTATCTCGAATGGATGCCCCACACGTGACGGGTCCGTGGGCCGGGCGCAGCGTATGCGTCGCGGGGGCCGGCGTCTCGGGGCGGGCGGCGGCACGGGTGCTGGCCGCTCGCGGCGCCCGCGTCACGCTCGTGGACGCGCGGGATGACGACGAGCTGCGCGCGAAGCTCGACGAGCCGGGCGTCACCGTGCGCCTCGGCGACGGCGACACGCTGCCGCCGGACGCCGAGCTGGTCGTCACCTCGCCAGGCTGGCGGCCCACGGTGCCGCTGCTCGCCGCCGCGGCCGCGGCCGGCATCGAGATCATCGGCGAGGTGGAGCTCGCCTGGCGTCTCCGAGGGCCCGATGCGGCGCCCTGGCTGGCCATCACCGGTACCGACGGCAAGACCACCGTGGTGCGGATGCTGGCCCGTATGCTCGCCGCCGCGGGGCACCGGTCCATCGCCGTGGGCAACGTCGGCACGCCCATCGTCGAGGTCGTCGCGGGGACCGGAACGGACGCCGCCGCACCGTACGACGTCCTGGCCGTGGAGCTGTCCAGTTTCCAGCTGCACTGGTCCAGCTCCGTCCAGCCGTACGCCGCGACCGTGCTGAACATCGCACCCGACCACATCGACTGGCACGGTTCCCTGGAGGCGTACGCCGCCGACAAGGCCAAGATCTTCGCACCCGGCACGCTCGCCGTGGTCAATGTCGACGACGAGTGGTCGGCGCGTTTCGGCGAGCGGGCCGAGCGGTCCGTCGGCTTCACGCTCGGCTCGCCGCGCGCCGGGCAGCTCGGCGTCGTGGAGGACCTCCTCGTCGACCGCGCGTTCACGGCGGACCCGGTGCGCGAGGCGGCGGAGCTGGCCGCGCTGACGGACGTCCGGCCGTACGCCCCGCACAACGTCGCCAACGCACTCGCGGCCGCGGCGCTCGCCCGTGCGTACGGCGTGCCCCCGGACGCGGTGCGCGACGGGCTCCGCGGATTCACGCCCGACCCGCACCGCATCGAGCACGTGGCGACCGCCGGCGACGTGACCTACGTCAACGACTCCAAGGCCACGAACCCGCACGCGGCCGGGGCCTCGCTCGCCGCGTACCGGTCGATCGTGTGGATCGCGGGCGGCCTGCTGAAGGGCGCCGACGTCGACGAACTCGTGCGGTCGTGTGCCGATCGGCTGCGCGGCGTGGTCCTCATGGGCAGGGATCGGGCACGGATCGCGGCGGCACTTGCGCGACACGCGCCGAATATCCCGGTCGTCGATGTCGCCGACACCGACACTGGAGCCATGGACCGCGTTGTGACCGAAGCCGCCGCCCTGGCACGCCCCGGCGACACCGTGCTGCTCGCGCCGGTGGGGGCGTCGTTCGACATGTTCGCCGATTACCCGGCGAGGGGTGAGGCGTTCGCCGCCGCGGTCAGGCGGCTCACAGGGCGATGAGCGGGGGCCATGGCGAGGAGTACGAAGAGCGCTCCGGGCTGCGCGGCCGGGTGTCCGGTGCGGCCGGTCTGCTCGACCGGCCGCTGACGTCGTACTACCTGGTGCTCGGCTGCTCGATGCTGCTGCTCGCGCTGGGCATGGTGATGGTCCTGTCCGCGTCGAGCATCCGGCAGTACCAGTACACCGGGTCGGCGTTCACGCTGTTCGACAAGCAGGCGCTGTGGGTGGCCATCGGCCTGCCGCTGATGTGGCTGGCGGCCCGGCTGCCGGTGAAGGTCTTCCGCGCCCTGGCCTATCCGCTGATGCTGCTGTCGGCGCTGGCCCTGGCGGTCGCGCTGATCCCCGGGCTCGGCCAGAGCGTGAACGGCGCCCAGCGCTGGATCAGCTTCGGCGGCCCGTTCCAGCTGCAGCCGTCCGAGCCGGCCAAGCTCGCGCTGATCCTGTGGGGCGCCGACCTGCTGGCCCGCAAGGAGAAGCTCCGGCAGCTCACCGAGTGGCGGCAGCTGCTGATCCCGCTGCTGCCCGGCGCCGGCGTGCTGGTGCTGTTCGTCATGCTCGGCAGCGACCTCGGCACCACGCTGGTGCTGCTCACGATCTTCCTCGCCCTGCTGTGGGTGGTCGGTGCCCCGGGCCGTCTCTTCGTCGGGATGGCGGGCGTTACCGGTGTGCTGGTGGCGATTCTCATCGTCGTGGAGCCGTACCGGATGCAGCGGCTGACCGGCTTCCTCGACCAGTCGGGCAACCAGCTCGACATCAACTACCAGGGCATTCAGGGGCTGTACGCCATCGCGTCGGGAGGCTGGTTCGGCACCGGCCTGGGCGAGGGCCGGGCCAAGTGGGACTACCTGCCCAATCCCGAGACCGACTTCATCTTCGCCATCATCGGTGAGGAGCTCGGTCTCATCGGCACTCTCCTGGTCGTGGGGCTCTTCGGGCTGCTCGTCTACGCGGGCCTGCGGATCGCGCGGCGTGTCAACGACCCGTTCATGCAGCTCGCCGCGGCGGGCGCGACCGCCTGGCTGGCCGTACAGGCCATCGTCAACATCGGCGCCGTGATCGGTGTCCTGCCCATTACGGGCATCCCGCTGCCGCTGGTGTCGTACGGTGGATCAGCCCTCATCCCCACGCTGATCGTCCTGGGCATGCTGTTGTCGTTCGCGAAACGCGAACCCGGAGCCCGGCAGGCCCTGGCGGCACGTGGTCCCGGCCCGGCCGTGCTGGCCCTAAGCTGGCTGGGCCTGGCGAGGCGCTGAGGATGCGACCGGCCGGCGAGCGGAGCGAAAGTCAATGAGCAGGAGCACGAGCATGAGGGTTGTCCTGGCCGGCGGCGGCACCGCCGGACACATCGAACCCGCACTGGCCCTTGCCGATGCCCTGCGCCGGGAGGATCCGGGCGTACGGGTGACCTGCCTGGGGACCGAGCGAGGCCTGGAGACCAGGCTCGTGCCGCAACGCGGCTACGAGCTCGCACTGATCCCGCCGGTGCCGCTGCCGCGCACGCTCACACCGCGCCTGCTGACCGTGCCCGGCCGGCTCGCCGGCGCGATCAACGCCGCGGCGGGCGTCCTCGACCGGACCGAGGCCGACGTGCTCGTCGGCTTCGGTGGTTACGTCGCGACCCCCGGCTACCTCGCCGCGCGCCGGCGCAAGGTCCCGATCATCGTGCACGAGGCGAATCCCCGGCCGGGCCTGGCCAACCGCCTGGGTGCGAGGTTCACCGAGCACGTCGCGGTGGGCAGCGCCGACACCCCCCTGCCGCACGCGCGGTTCGTCGGCATTCCGCTGCGCCGCGAGATCTCCACGCTTGACCGGCTCGGCATGGGCGACAAGGCGCGGGCCCACTTCGGCCTCCGCTCGGACCTGCCCACCCTGCTGGTCTTCGGCGGGTCCCAGGGCGCCCGCTCGCTCAACAGGGCCGTCGGCGAGGCCGTGCCGGCGCTGCGCGCCGCCGGGATCCAGATCCTGCACATCGTCGGGCCGAAGAACGCCACCGAGCCCGAGGTCACAGCCGACGACCCCGCCTACATCACCCTCCCGTACTGCGACCGGATGGACCTGGCGTACGCCGCGGCCGACTTCGCGATGTGCCGGGCCGGGGCCATCACCTGCGCCGAGCTCACCGCGGTGGGTTTGCCCGCGGCGTATGTACCCCTGCCGATCGGCAACGGGGAGCAGCGCCTCAACGCCGAGCCGATCGTCCAGGGACACGGCGGCCTGCTGGTGGAGGACGCCGAGCTGTGCTCCGACTGGATTCGCGCCAATGTGCTGCCGGTGCTCGGCGACGCCGAGCAGGTCGCCCAGATGTCGGAGGCCGCCGCCCGCATGGGCCGCCGGGACGCCGACGTCGCCCTGGCCCGCATGGTCTCCCAGGTCGTGGCGGCGGGCGCGTGAGCCGGGCCGGCAGGCTCGGAGCGGCGGCCCCGCTGGTGTCCCCGCGCGTGCCGGACGAGGAGTTCTGATGAGTTTGGTGACGCCGGTCGAGGTCGTCCCGGCCGATCGGCTGGGGAAGGTCCACTTCGTCGGCATCGGTGGAGCCGGCATGTCGGGCATCGCCCGCATCATGCTCGGTCGCGGCATCCCCGTCTCGGGCAGCGACGCGAAGGACTCCGAGCTGCTGGCAGACCTCCGCGGGCTGGGTGCGACGACACACGTGGGACATGCCGCCGAGCACGTCGGCGACGCCGCCACCGTCGTCGTCTCGACCGCCATCCGGGAGACCAATCCAGAGCTGGCCGCGGCCCGCGAGCGCGGCCTGCTCGTGCTGCACCGCGCGGCCGCGCTCGCGTCGCTCATGGCGGGCCGCCGCTCCGTCGCGGTGGCCGGCACTCACGGCAAGACCACGACCACGTCGATGCTGACCGTCGCGCTCCAGCACGCCGGCGCCGATCCGTCGTACTGCATCGGGGGGCAGCTGGTCACCACGGGCCTGGGCGCGGCCGACGGTTCCGGCGACCTGTTCGTCGCGGAGGCCGACGAGAGCGACGGCTCGTTCCTGATGTTCAGGCCGCAGGCGGCCATCGTGACCAACGTCGAGGCCGATCATCTCGACAACTACGCCAGCTTCGAGAAGGTCAAGGAGACCTTCGCCGACTTCGTCGAGCGGATCCAGCCCGGCGGCCTGCTCGTCGTGTGCGCGGACGATCCGGCCGCGCGCTCGCTGGGTGAGGCGGGCGCCCGCCGCGGACTGACCGTCCGGACCTACGGTGAGGCGGCCGGCGCCGACTACCGCACGGAGGGCTTCACGCCCCGCGGGCTCGGCTCACGCTTCACCGTCGGCGCCCAGCCACTCGAGCTCGCCGTGCCCGGGCGGCACAACGCCCTGAACGCGACCGCGGCGTACGCCGTCGCGGTCGAGCTGGGCGTGCCCTCCGTCGCCGTGGCCGAGGGCCTTGCCGGTTTCGCCGGGGCCCGGCGCCGCCTGGAGCCCAAGGGCGAGGTCGGCGGCGTCAAGGTCTTCGACAGCTACGCCCACCACCCGACCGAGGTCGCCGCCGACCTCGAGGCCACCCGCGACTACGTCGGCCAGCTCGGCGCCGGGCGCATCGTGGCCGTGTTCCAGCCGCACCTGTTCAGCCGGACGAAGTTCTTCGCGGCCGAGTTCGGCGCCGCGCTCGGCCTGGCCGACGAGGTCGTCGTCCTCGACGTGTTCCCGGCCCGTGAGGATCCGATCCCCGGCGTCACCGGTGAGCTGGTCGCCAAGGCCGTCCCCCATGGCCGAGTCACCTACGAAGCCGACGGAAACGCGGTGGCCGGGCGTGTCGCGGCGCTCGCCGTCCCCGGGGACGTCATCATCACCATGGGCGCCGGCGATGTCACCAGGCTCGGGCCGCAGATCCTCAGGCTGCTCACCGCCTGACTCCCGCGTGCGATGCCGGTGCCTCTCGTGCGGTCCGCTCGTCGCGGCGGCCGCGGACCACGTGAGGGAGGCCTGAGTGACCGTCAGCGCCGGTGCCACCACCGCCGAGTCCGCGCCCGCGGCCGGCCGGCGCGCGGGCCGATGGAAGGTCCTGTTCGTCGGGCTGCTCGTGGTGGGGGTGCTCGGCACGGCGGCGTGGGTCCTGCTCGGGTCCCGGCTGCTGGTCGTCCGGCACATCGACGTGGTGGGGGAGCGGCTGGTGCCGCGTGACCGGGTGCTCGCCGTCGCCCGGGTGCGCCTCGGCGAACCCCTGGTCCGGCTGGACACCGGGATCGTGCGTGACCGGGTCGAGGCGGTTCAGGAGGTCGAGACGGTCCGCGTCGAGCGGCGCTGGCCGGCCACGGTCCGGATCGTGGTCAAGGAGCGGACCCCGGTCGTCGCCGTCCAGCACGGCAACCGGTTCCTCCAGATCGATCGGTACGCCGTGACGGTCGTCACGTCGGCCGCACGCCCGCGCGGGCTGCCGTCACTCACCGTGGCCGATCCCGTGCAGACGGACCCGGCGCTGCGGGCCGGGCTCGCCGTGATCGGCGTTCTGCCGCCGTGGTTCGCCCGCCAGGTCGTGGGCGTGGAGGCGCCGTCGCCGGAAGCGGTCACGCTGCGGCTCGCCACGGGGATCGCCGTCGTGTGGGGTGCTCCGGAACGCGCGCCGGACAAACTACGGCTGCTGCACGGGCTGCTGGGCGGCTCCGCGCAGCGTGGGATCAAGAGGATCGATGTGAGCTCGCCGGAGGTTGTCACCACCGAGTAGCGGCGGGCACCTCCGTCGCGCGACACTGGGGTGCCGGGCGGCGGGGAGATGGGTGCGTGCGGCAGGATGAAACAGGATCAGTGGGATGTCGCGACACGCCGGGGGGCTCAGGGCCAGGTTAGTTGACCCTGAAGTGGTGCGCCCCTACTGTCCGTATCAGCCTTAGGTTGACATAACTCTAAGTCTAAACTTGAGGGTGAGGGTTCTGACCCACCATCCGAATGACCTGCTGAGAGAAATACCGGGACCGGCATCGCGCCGGTCAGTTCGATAGAGCGAGCGGAAGGGCCCCTCGTCGTGGCAGCACCGCAGAATTACCTGGCGGTCATCAAGGTCGTCGGCATCGGCGGTGGCGGCGTCAACGCCGTCAACCGAATGATCGAAGAGGGTCTCAAGGGCGTCGAGTTCATCGCGATCAATACCGATGCCCAGGCGCTGCTGATGAGTGACGCGGACGTCAAGCTCGACGTCGGGCGTGAGCTCACCCGCGGTCTCGGTGCGGGCGCCAACCCCGACGTCGGCCGCAAGGCCGCCGAGGATCACCGCGAGGAGATCGAGGAGGTGCTCAAGGGCGCCGACATGGTCTTCGTGACCGCGGGCGAGGGCGGCGGCACCGGCACCGGCGGCGCTCCCGTGGTGGCCAACATCGCCCGCTCGCTCGGGGCGCTCACCATCGGGGTGGTGACCCGTCCCTTCAGCTTCGAGGGGAAGCGGCGCGCCATGCAGGCCGAGGCCGGCATAGAGACGCTGCGTGACGAGGTCGACACCCTCATCGTCATCCCCAATGACCGGCTCCTCTCGATCTCCGATCGCCAGGTCAGCGTGCTCGACGCCTTCAAGGCCGCCGACCAGGTGCTGCTCTCCGGTGTTCAGGGCATCACCGACCTGATCACCACGCCGGGCCTGATCAACCTCGACTTCGCCGACGTCAAGTCGGTCATGTCCGGAGCAGGTTCCGCGCTCATGGGCATCGGATCTGCCCGTGGCGACGACCGCTCGGTCGCCGCGGCCGAGATGGCGATCTCCAGCCCGCTGCTGGAGGCCAGCATCGACGGCGCCCATGGCGTACTCCTGTCGATCTCCGGTGGATCCGATCTGGGCCTGTTCGAGATCAATGAGGCGGCTCAGCTGGTCTCCAACGCCGCCGCTTCCGACGCGAACATCATCTTCGGTGCGGTCATCGACGACGCCCTCGGCGACGAGGTGCGGGTCACGGTGATCGCGGCCGGCTTCGACGAGATCCAGGGTGGACCTGCGCCGCAGGCCGAGACGAAGCGGACGCTGCCGGCCCGGCCGGCCGTCGCCACGCCTCCGGTCGCCACGCCGTCCGCGGCGGCGCCCCGCCCTGCGATCCCGCCACAGGCCCCGCCTCCGCCGCGGGTCGCGCCGGTGTCCGCTCCCGCCCCGGTTCCGCAGCGGGATCCCGACCAGGCTCCGGCCGAGGCGGAGGGGAAGGCGCAGGACGCGAGACCGGATGAGCCCAAGCAAGAGCCGAAGTCCGAGCCGGTGCGCGCGCACAAGCCGGACGATTCCGCCCGCGAGGGGGGGACGGCCCCTCCGCGCCCGGCCTCCGGCGAGGCCACCGCGCGCCCTAAGGTGCCGCGGCCGGCCAACGAGCCGACCGCGGCGCGCCTGAACAGCGACCCGGCCCGCCGCCGTCCCGTCGTGTTCGACGAGGACGACGACCTCGACGTGCCGGACTTCCTCAAGTAGTGACGACGCGCCGGGCCGGGAGACCGGACCGGCGCCCGCGGCGGAGGGGACCCGTCTCCTTCTCCCGAGCGGAGAGCGAACGGACATGACCCGCAAAGAAGACCTGGCCGCCAACCTGGCCGCCGTGCGCGAGCGCATCGCCAAGGCGTGCGCCGCGGCGGGCCGGTCGACGGACGAGGTCACGGTCGTCGCGGTAACGAAGACCTTCCCCGCCTCTGACGTGCGGCTTCTCGCCGAGCTCGGCATCACGGACGTCGCGGAGAACCGCGACCAGGAGGCCGCCGCCAAGGTGGGCGAGTGCCGTGACCTCGGGTTGACCTGGCATTTCGTGGGCCAGTTGCAGACGAACAAGGTCCGTTCGGTGGTCTCGTACGCCGACGTCGTCCACTCCGTCGACCGGAAGCGCCTGGTGACCGCGCTGTCCCGGGAGGCGGTGCACGCGGAGCGGTCGCTGAGCTGCCTGATCCAGGTGGCGCTGGACGACGCGGAAGGGCGGGGCGGCGTCCGGCCGGCCGGGCTACCCGCCCTCGCGGACGCGCTCGTCGCCGCGGACGGCCTCGAACTCGGCGGCGTCATGGCGGTCGCGCCGCTCGGCGCGGACCCGGCGCCGGCATTTGCCCGACTGGCAGAAATCGCCGCATCTCTCCGAAGTGTCCATCCGGCGGCCAAAATGGTCTCCGCTGGCATGAGCGGAGATATGGAACAGGCGATCGCTTGTGGCGCGACACACGTGCGGGTCGGTACGGCGTTGCTCGGAGGCCGACGGGCAATCGTCAGGTAATGTCCCCCCAGTGGACCTTGGCGTCCGAGTCTGAAACGTAACGATCGACAAGCGGAAGCTTCCCGCAGGGATCTCCTGTCAGCAGACGACGGAGGGGGCGTATGGCCAGCGCGATGCGCAAGATGGCGGTCTACCTCGGCCTTGTGGAGGACGATCGCTACGATGACGACTACGACGAGTACGACGTCTACGACGACGAAGCCGTGGACCGTCGCCGGGCTGAGCGCGCCGACGACGATTCGACCGGCCAGCGTACCGGTGCCCAGGACCCCGCCGACGACGAGCAGAAGCCGTTTCCGACGGAGCGGCGGCCCTCTCTTACGGAGTCGGCGGTATCTGACCTTGCGCGTATCACTACGCTTCATCCCAGGACCTACAACGAGGCCCGCACGATCGGAGAGCACTTCCGGGAGGGGACCCCGGTGATCATGAACCTCACCGAGATGGTCGACAGCGACGCCAAGCGTCTCGTCGACTTTGCGGCTGGTCTCATATTCGGCCTGCGCGGAAGCATCGAGCGTGTTACTAACAAGGTGTTCCTGTTGTCCCCAGCCAATGTCGAGGTGACCGCCGAGGACAAGGCCCGTATGGCAGAACGAGGGTTCTTCAATCAGAGCTGACAGTCACATGCGAGAGTGTTCGTGAACCTTGGAAACTATCTGAGCATCCCGCTCTACCTGTTCCTGCTGTTCCTCATCGGCAGGCTGGTGCTCGAGACGCTGCAGGCGTTCGCCCGGTCATGGCGGCCCACAGGGGTGGTGCTGGTGCTGGCGGAGACCACATACACGGTCACCGACCCGCCTCTCAAGCTGCTACGCCGTTTCATCCCATCGGTGCGGCTGGGTAACGTTGCGTTCGACTTGAGCTTCACGGTGCTCTTCCTGATGGTCTGGTTCTTGATCATAATCGTCCAGCCGCTCTGATCGGGTACCGTCCGTTCGGGGACAGACTCCAAGCGCGCCAAGGAGACCAGATGCCGCTGACACCCGCGGATGTGCGGAACAAGCAGTTCAGTACGACCCGGCTGCGGCCGGGATACGACGAAGAGGAGGTCGATGCCTTCCTCGACGAGGTCGAGGCTGAACTGGACCGGCTCATCCAGGAGAACGAAGAGCTGCGTGCGAAGCTGGCCGAGTGCCTGCGGGGCAAGGTGCCGGCGATGGCCGCTCCCATCGTCGAGCCGAAGCCCGAGATGACTCATATGACCGAGCCCCCCAAGCCGCCGGAGCCCAAGCTCGAGCACGAACCGATTATGGGCGTTCTCGGCATGCCGCCCGCGCCGCACCCGCCGGCCCCGGTGAGCAGCCCGGGCGAGGACAACATGGACACCGCCGCCCGCGTGCTCGCGCTGGCGCAGCAGACCGCCGACCAGGCGATCGCCGACGCCCGCCGTGAGGCCGACGAGACGCTGGGCCGCGCCCGGCGCGAGGCGGAGGACATCCTCGGCAAGGCCCGCCGGCAGTCCGAGCAGATCGTCACCGAGGCCCGCGCCCGCGCCGAGTCGCTCGAGCGCGACGCGCAGGACCGGCACCGCCAGGCGATGGGCTCCCTCGTCCAGCAGCGGGAAGAGCTCGAGCGCATGGTCGACGACCTCAACGCCTTCGAGCGTGAGTATCGCAGCCGGCTGAGGGCCTACCTCGAGGGACAGTTGCGCGAACTCGAAGCCGGCGCCAGCTACGGCGGCCCCTTCGGCGGCGGCCCGAGCAACACCGGCCCGCAGCCCGCGCAGCCCGCCGTGCAGCAGCACGTCGAGGTTCGCAATGGGCAGCCGGCGGTAGGCCCGGGCAGCACCGGCCAGAACCCCTTCCCGCAGCAGCCCGCCGAGGCCCCTCAGCACGCCCAGCACTCCGTGGGTGGCTTCCACTCCGTCGACAACCCGCCGCACGACCGTCGCTGACCCGCCACAGAGGTCCAAAAGGGGCGGATGTTTCGTCCTGAACGAAGTGGTAGCCGGTTGGAGGCGGCCGAATCGGCCGAAGTTGCGCTAGCGTTGCTGCGCATCTCCGGTACGACGGTTGGTAGAGGGAGACCTGCGTGATCATCCTGAGTGGTGTGCTCGTCGTCCTGGCGATCGCTCTTCTTGTTACGGGCATCGTCACGGGCAACACCGGGCACGAGATTGCGGGGCTTGACGGACTGAAGCTGATCTACGTCTCCATTGGGGTCAGCATCATCTCTGCTCTGTGTCTCGCCGTCGGGGTGTTCGTGCGCCGTAAGGAGCTCTTCGGTGCCGCGACCTCGCAGGAGTCGGCGAAGGCGTCCGCCGCGGTGGGAAGGGCCGGCAAGGCCGCCAGGCCCGCCAAGGCCAAGGCCCGCGTAGGAGCGGGTGACGAGGCGCCGGTTCCGGCGGCCTCCGCGACCGCCACCGAGGTGCCCGCCGAGACGACCGTCTATATCGTCCCCGGCCGCAAGAGGTACCACCTGGAGACCTGCCGACAGCTGGCGGGCCGCGACAAGGAGGAGCTCACCTTCGTGGAGGCACGCGAAGAGGGCTTCACCGCGTGCACGGCGTGCCTGCCGGACACGGCCCTCGCAGCGCGTGCCGCCATCACCGACGCGGAACCCGCCGATCACGCGCCCGCGGACTCAGCCACGGTCCCGGCGCAGCGTGAGATACCGCGACCGTCGGCCGATCTCACGCAGGCGACGCGGACCGACCTTCCGACCAAAAAGCACGAGCAGGTCGCAGCCGAGCCCGCAGCCGCCGCCGATCCCGTCGAGGTCGTCGAGCACGCGGAGGTCGCCGACCACCCCGAGGTCGCCGAGCGTCCAGAGGACACCGATCGCACACAGGCCGCCGAGCCGGTTGCCGAGCAGCCGGCCGAGCGTGGCGCGTCGCTCTTCGAGCCGCTGGACCGTCTCCCGGCGGTGACCGCCGGCGAGCGCGCGACGGCCGGAGATCACAGCGGTGACAAGGACGTCACCGGCGACCTGTCCGAGCCGGACGACATCGCGCCCGGTGAGCCGGAGCACACGACAGCAGAGCACGCCTCAGAGGCCGAGCGCTCCGCGGAGGCGGAGCACGTCGCGGACGCGGAGCCGGGGCAGGCCGCAGACGCCGAACCGGAGGACGCGGCGTCGGCCGAGCCGACGGAAGCCGAGGCCGAGGCCACCCAGGCCACCCAGGCCACCCAGGCCACCGCCGACGCCGACGCCGACGCCGACGCCGACGCCGACGCCGACGCCGACGCCGACGCCGACGCCGACGCCGACGCCGACGACGCCGACGACGCCGACGAC
>JAOPYL010000144.1 GCA_025964625.1 Actinoallomurus sp.
GCGGCGGCCGCGGCGGCGCAGGCCAAGGCCGACCAGCAACGCGCGGAGGATCTCGCGGCGGCCGCGGCGGCGCAGGCCAAGGCCGACCAGCAACGCGCGGAGGATCAGGCGGCGGCCGCGGCGGCGCAGGCCAAGGCCGACCAGGAACGGCAGGAGCAGGAGAGGGAACAGAAGGAGCAGGAGGCGAAGGCCGAGCAGCAGTACCAGCAGCAGCAGGCACAGGCGCAGGCCCAGTACGAGCAGCAGCGTCGCGACCAGCAGGAGCAGGAGCAGGCGCAGAAAGAGGAGCAGCAGAAGCAGGAGGACCAGGCCAAGCAGCAGGAGCAGGAGCAGATGGCCATGCAGGTGGCCATGCAGCAGGAGCAGGAGAAGAAGCAGGCGGAGCAGGAGAAGAAGCAGGAGGAGGCGCAGCAGAAGCAGGAGGAACTCGCTCAGCAGCAGTACCAGCAGCAGCAGAAGACGCAGTCCGACTACCAGCAGAAGCAGGAGGACCAGGCCAAGCAGCAGGAGGACCAGGCCAAGCAGCAGTACGACCAGCAGCGCAAGGACCAGCAGGAGCAGGAGCAGAGACAGGAGCAGCTGCAGAAGGAGCAGGAGACGAAGCAAGAGGAGTACCAGAAGCAACAGGAGGCCCAGCAGCAGAAGGTGCAGGACCAGGCCCAGCAGCAGTACGACCGGCAGCAACAGCAGCTCCAACAGCAGTACGGCGGCGGTCTTCCCGGCGGCGGTTCCGCTCAGCAGCTGCAACAGCAGCAGGACCAGCTGAACAACCTCGCGCACAACCAGATCGGCAGCCAGTCCCACCTCAACCCCGACGGCACCGTCACCACCGACTACAGCGACGGCAGCTCGACGACCTTCAACCCGCACACGGGCATGGAGACGACGACTCTCCCGGACGGACACGTCAGCACCGAGCACCTCAGTCCCGGTCACTCGTTCACGAACCCGGACGGCAGCAGCACGACGGTCAACAGCGACGGGACCCTCACGACGCACTTCCCGGACGGCAGCACGACCACCATCAACCCGCACACGGGCATGGCGACGACGCACGAGCCGGACGGGCAGACGATCACCACGAACCTGCAGGACGGCGCGACCCTGCCGCACGTCTCGTCTCTGGGCAACGGCGCCGGCTCGTACTACGAGCCCGAGCTGCACGACCTGCCGTACAACGGATCGCTGGGCGCGGCCAATCTGCCGGCCGGCGCGCAGGCGGCGCCCGGCAGCTCCATCAGCGAGGCCGGGTCCTACCTTCCGCTGGGCACGCGCATCGACGGGACCACGAGCGGGGGAATGCCGCCGGCCGGCACCCCAATGACGGGCGGTACGCCCATGGGCGGGATGCCGATGGGCATGGGCGGCGGCATGGGCGGCGGCATGGGGGGCGGCATGGGGGGCGGCGAGCGGAACGGCTCCGGTGAGCGTGTCCGCCAGGTCTACGACGACGACATCGTCACCTCCGACGGCGGGCCCCTCGGCCGGTCGCGCCGCCGTACCACCGGCTACGACACCGAGACCGCGGCGGGCCGGCGTACGCCCACCGCCGCCGGCTACGACCCGTACGGGGGGGACGCCGAACGCGAGAGGACCGAGAGCGGCGAGCGGGAACGCGAGACATGGGTGCCTGAGGAGGAGGACGTCTGGGGCACCGACGAGGGCGGTTCACCCGCCGTCATCGGATGACGCGGACATGACGCCGGACGGCCGTCACCTGGTGCGAGGAAGAGGGCAACGCAGATGGATCTGAACGAAGAGATGGCGGCACGTGTCGCCGAGGCGCGGGAGCGTCTCGCGTCGACCAAGTCCGCGGTGGCTCGTGCGCGCGCCGAGCTCGGCGAGGCGTCCACGACCGTACGGTCCAAGGACCGCTCCGTCGAGGTGACGGTCGGCCCGCAGGGAGAGCTGAAGCGGGTGAAGTTCCTGGACGAGAAGTACCGGACGATGGAGGCGGCACAGCTGTCCGCGGCCATCGTCGAGGCCGCGGGCAAGGGCCGCGCGGTGATGGCTCGCCGGGTCAAGGAGGCCTTCTCTGAGATCCGCCGGACCGGCCAGGGCGACTCGGGTCTGCCCGGCTTCAATCTGGACTGGGACCAGCTGTTCGGGTCGACGACGCAGGGCGGCCGCGGGACCTCACCGCGCCGGGGGCACACGGCCGCGCGGCTGCACGACGAGATCGTGGAGGATGGCAACGATGGGTGACAAGTTCCAAGCGGACCCGGAGCGTTCCAAGCTGGCCATGGAGAAGCTCGATGCCCTGGCCGACAGGATCAACGGTATCGGTGAGCGCTTCCAGGACCGGCTGAGCGACTCCAGAAAGGTCCTCGGTCACGACCCGTTCGGCCTCGCCACCGGCGAACAGCTCGACAAGGAGAAGTTCGACCTCCACGAGGTGCTGCTGGCGCTCGCGAACGTCGCCAAGTCGTTCCCGGAGGCTCTCCGGGCGAACCAGCGGTACGCGGCCAACTCACAGCAGAAGGTGATCGACGCCATCGGGCAGTACCACGGGTACCAGGGCAAGGGGCTGCCAGGGAAGGGCGGTGTGACCGGCCGGTAGGTGAGGGAACGTCGTGGGTGAGACGCCGGAAGGGCTGACGTTCAACGAGGACGAACGCAGGCTCTTCCTGTTCCTGATGGGGATGGAGCCTCCCGAGGCCGTTCCCGGGAAGGTCTATGCCCTCAGGGACGCCTTCGACACCCTCGACCAGGACCTGGCGCAACTCTCGGACGCCTACGCCGAGACCGCCACCGCCATCGAAGGTGCGCTGCCCGACGAGGTCGTCCAGCAGTTCAAGGCGACCCTCGGCGCGTTTCTCGGCGCGGACGGCGGCATCAACCACGTCGAACAGATCAGGCAGGCCGCCCAGCAGACGGGCGACCAGGTCGGTGAGTGGAGCCGGGGGCTTCTCGAAGCTCAGGTTCAGATCATCTCGATGCTCATCGCGCTGATGGTGCAGCTCGAGATCATGGCGGCGCTGGCCGTGTTCACCGGTGGTTCCTCGCTCGCCGAGGAGGCGATCGCCCAGGAGACCGCGCGTATCGGGCTCGAGATGGTCTTGCAGCGGCTGCTCTCGCTGGTGCGGTTCCTCGTGCCGACGGCCATCCAGGCGGCGATCGGCGCGCTGCTGATGATGGCGGCGAGCCTGGTCGCGAGCGCGATCGACGGCGACCCGCAGGGTCCGCACATCAACTGGCACTGGGTCGCCGAGGGCGCGCTCGGCGGGGCGCTCGCCGACGTCGGCATCCGGGGCATCGGTGGCATCTTCGACAAGTTCATCGCCCCGCCCATCAAGGCGTTCGACAAGCCGTTCGTCACCGAAGCGACGAACGTGGCCGGTGACTTCATCAAGATGGGCGGCGGCGGAGCATTCGCCGGCACCTTCACCCAGGGGCTGATCGACGGCCACTGGGAGGTCCTGCCGATGATGTTCGTCGGCGGCGGCATCGGCGGTGTCTTCTTCGGCGCGGCCATGCGAGGTGCCGCCGCAGGTGGCATCAAGTACCGCATGGCGAAGCTGGACATCGATCCGAATCTGTTTCGGACGCTCGACCGGCCCGCCCCACTGGACGAAACGCCTTCGGAGAGGCCACCGGACGGCGTCGACGGTCCCGGCGGCAAGAGGACCATCGACACGTTCACTCCTCGGGAGACGATCGACCTGCCTCTGCCGGAGCGGCCCGGCGGCGGGCTCAACGGGCCGCCGGGCGGCGGTCCGCGGCGTGTCGGGCCGAGCCTCGTCGAGCCGCCGTCGCGCGAGCCCTTCGGCGAGCAGTCGCCGCCGCACCCCGAGGTGAACGAGCCGGCCGCACTGAACGGCATCCGCCCGCCGGCCGCCCTGGAGAACGGGCCGGTGGTCCGGCCGGAGGTCCCTCGGGCCGAGGGTGCGTTCGTCGAGACGCCTCCGCGACTGCTGGACGAGCACGGCATGCCGATCGAGGAGCCGCCGCCGTTGCTGGACGAGAACGGTGTGCCGATCGAGGAGCCACCGCCGTTGGTGGACGAGCACGGTGTGCCGATCGTGCGGACGCCGCCGGCCACGTCGTCCACGGTTCCGGTCCCGCCGCGGTTGCCAGAGCCGTCGACGACCCCGCTGCCCGGGAACCGGGCGCCGGAGTTCACGCCGACCCCGGTGGAAGGGCGCAACGGAACGGTCCAGGAACGGCCGACCCCGCCCGCCCAGCCCGTACGCACCGAGTCGGAGGCGGACGCGCGGCCTCCCGGGGACCGGGCTCCGACCGGCGAGCACGAACCACCTCCCGCGACCCCGCACGACACGACGTCGCAGGACCCCGTCCCGTCCGACACGGTGTCCCGCGATCAGGCGTCGCACGGCACGACGCCGCCGGACACGCCGTCGCACGGTGCCCCGCCGGTGGAGCACACCCCGGCCCCGCACCCGACCGTGGTCGCCGGGCACGAGGACGTCACGCCGAACTTCGTCTTCGACGGCGACGACCACATCGCCCAGCAGCATGTGCGCACCGGCATGGAGGCGCAGAAGGGGCGCTCCACCGAGTGGCTGGAGAACGAGGAAGACCGCTTCTGGAAGCAGCGCGACGCCGACCAGCGCGTGAACGCGGCCGTGGACGCGTATCGGGGGTCCAACATGCACGGCGAGCCCCCGGACGGTCCACGCCCCGGCCCCGCGTCGCTGCTCCGCGTGGCCGACGTGCCCGAACACCTCACCGAACCGGTCCTGACGGCGTACCGCGAAGCCGTCACCGAGCACGAGAACGCCCCCCGGGTCCTGCGGACCGGCGGCCCAGAACGTACGGACGAGCCGCCGTCGCTGAAACAGCGGCTCAGCAGCCGGCTGGAGACGGTGTTCGCGGCCGGCGGCCACGACGGTTCGGCCACCCGGACCGCCGAACTCCTCCTGGGGTCGGACCCGCGCGTCGACCCGGCGGAGCTCGTGCGCACGGCCGGTGTGCCCGAGGACCTCACCGGCGACGTCGCCGCGGCGTACGGGGCGGTCCGCACCGAGTCCGGTGGGCTCACCGAACGGAACGACGCGGCCGTCACAGAGCAACTGGCCCAGGCGCTGGAGTCGCGGCTGCCCGAACCCGCGGAGGGCACCCGCCCGGACACCCATGTTCTGGCGGAGCGTCTGGTGCGCGAGCAGGCGCGGCTCGACGCCGATACGGCACGGCCGTGGACCGAGCAGGTCCGTCAGCGGTTCGACACCCGCTGGCAGGCGTTGTTCGACCGGGACACGAACGGAGAGCTCACCGGGCTGGAGTTCGAGCGGCGCTTCGACGAACTGGTCGACGGGCTGCCCGACGAGCTGGAGCTGGAGGCGGCGGTGCGTTCGGCGCGGGCCGGCGCGGAGCAGGCATTCGACCTGGCCCGCTTCGACACGTCGCACTCGCCGGTCGCCGGGGCGCGGCTCCGGGCGCGCTTCGCCGACGCGGTCGAGGCGGACGTACGCCGGATCGCCGAACGGGCCGGACTGCGGGGGGAGCGTGTCGATCCGTCGGTGTGGGACCGGTTCCACACCGAGGCCGACGAACGGGTCACTGACCTGATGCGGGGACTGCGTACCCGCATGTCCCTCGAAGACGACGCGAACCTCAATTTCGGCCGTCTCCTGGACGAGGCGGGGCTGGACCATGCCTCCCCCGAGGCCCGCGCGCTGCGCGCGGAGTACGACGCGGAGTTCACGGCCCGCACGCGGACCCTGCCGGGGGGCACGGAGACCCGGACCCTTCGTCTCGATGACTACGAACACCGTGCGGCCGAGCTGGGCTCCGCCGTGCGCGACATGAACGAGCGGTGGGCCGCCCGGTTGCACGCCAAGGTCACCGAAGACACCCTGCTCGCGCGCGCGGGCGAAGAGATCGGCGACCACGAGCGCGCCTGGCGTGAACGGCCTGGACGGACCGGTCAGATCGACCGCGACGAAGTGCTGGCGGAACTGCGGGAGGACCTGCGAACGGAGGCCCGCCGGTTCCTCGGCGACCGCTCCCCGCTCGAGCTGACCATCCGAGAGTGGGGTGACCACACCACCAGGCTGGTCGCCGCGTACGAACGGCTGGCCGAAGGGATGCCCGCGCGGTTCGACGAGCACGCCGGCCGTACCGCGGTGCTCCGCCGGATCGAGCAGGAGCTGACGGACCTGACGGACCTGGGGTACCCCCGGGAGCACGTCGAGCGGGTCGGCGCGGACTTCCGCTCCGCGATGTCCGAGGCGCACAAGGCGGTCGTGGGGCGCCCAGAGGACGGCGTCTGGTCCCCCGAGGAGCTCGCCCGGCGGGAGGCCGTCTTCGAGCGGGAGTACTTCCGGCCGTATCTGGCCTCGCTCGAGGACCGGCTGGCGTTCGAGGGCGGCCTCGACCGTACGCTGGTCGACGCCGCGAACGTGTTCCACGAGATGACCAGCGAGACAAGCGAGCTGACCGGTCGGGCGCGACGGCGATACGCCCTGTCCGACCAGACGTTCGAGGCGATCGGGAACCACTTCCGGACCCGCTCCGCAACGCTCTTCCACGAGGCCCACGGCGTGGCCCGTGACCTGCCCGCCATGCTGGCGCACGAGCAGGGGCGCGGTGACGTCTTCGGCACCACCCGGCGGGACGCCTGGACGCGCTTCCAGGCCGAGGTGGACGCGCCGCGCGTGGCGCGGCTGCGCGCACAGGCGGAGGCGGAGGGGGAGGCG
>JAOPYL010000318.1 GCA_025964625.1 Actinoallomurus sp.
GTGCTCATGACCAGAACGATATTGCGCGCCGGCGACCACGACCGCCGCGGTATCCGGTCAGCGGCCACCGGCGGGCACCTGTGCGGTGAGGCGGCGCCCTGTACGGAGCACACCCGGGAGCATGATCGCGGTGCACGGCGATTCGACGGCGTCCGTATTCGTACTTAGATTCATGCGATGGAACATCGGTGGCCGGCCGGCAGCCGGATCGGCGTACGCGTGCGAGCGGGCACCGTCACGGCCGCGCTGGTCGTCGACGGCCGGCCGAAGAGCCAGGCGACCGTCCGCGTCACCGGCACCGGCGACCCCGCGGTCACCGACCTGCTGTGTGAACTCGGCTCCCGGGCCGCGGTGGAGTCGGTGGTGTGGGAGTTGTCCGACGTGCTCGCGCCCGCGACGTCGGGCACGCGGGTCGCGGTGCTGCGCATCGCGCCGCGCAGGCCGGTGTCCCCGGCGCTGGGCCACCATCCCGCGCCGCTCGTGCGCTCCCTCGTGGGACGCCAAGCCGTCGTGCGCGGCGGGCACGACCTGTTCGGCACCGAGCTCACCCTCCTCGATGTCGACGCGGCGATACGGGAGGCGCGCGCGGCCCGGGAGGAGGGCTTCGAGGCGCTGGCGGTGACGGCCACCGGAGCCGTCGGCTGCGCCGAGCACGAGCTGCGGGCCGCGGAGATCATCGCCGAGGAGCTGGGCCCGGACTTCCCCGTGTCGCTCAGCCACCAGGTCGGCGCGCTCGGCCTGCTGGAGCGGGAGAACGCGACCACGTTGAACGCCTCACTGCTGGGGGTCGCCGAACGGGTCGTGCAGGGCTTTCACGCCGCGCTCGCCGAGCACGGCCTGTCCGTGGCGTCGTACCTGACCCAGAACGACGGCACGCTGATGACCGCGGAGGAGGCCGTCCGCTTCCCGATCCTCACCGTGGGATCCGGGCCGACCAACTCGATGCGCGGCGCGTGCGCGCTGGCCGGCCTCACCGACGCCCTGGTGATCGACGTCGGCGGCACGTCCTCGGACGTCGGCATCCTGGTCGACGGCTTCCCGCGCGAATCCTCGGCCGCGGTCGAGGTCGGAGGGGTGCGGACGAACTTCCGGATGCCCGACCTGATCTCGATCGGCCTCGGCGGCGGCACCGTCGTCCGTCCCGGACCGGAGGGCCCCCGGGTCGGTCCCGACTCGGTCGGCTACCGGGTCGTGGACGAGTCGCTCGTACGCGGCGGGCAGACCCTGACGCTGTCCGACATCTCGGTGCGGGCGGGCCGGCTGACCGGCTTCGGTGACGTGAGCCGGCTGTCCGGCGTGGACTCCTCGGTGGTGTCCGACGCGCTCGCCTGGGTCGACGAGCGGATCCAGGTGATGTGCGAGCGGATGAAGGCCAGCCGTGCGGAGCTGCCCCTGATCGCGGTCGGCGGCGGCTCCCACCTGGTCCCGGACGTGGTGACCGGAGCGTCGGAGGTCCTGCGGCCGGAGCACTACTCGGTGGCCAACGCGTTCGGCGCGGCCATCGCCGAGGCCTCCGGTGCCGTGGATCGGGTGTACCGCTACGAGCCGAAGGGCCGGGGTGCCTGCCTCGCCGAGGCGCGGGAGCTGGCGAGCGCGGCGGCCGTACGGGCAGGGGCGGACCCCGACCGCCTGCGGATCACCTCGGTCCACGAGGTGCCGCTGAGCTACCTCCCGGGCAGGGCCTGCCGGGTTCAGGTCAAGGCCGCGGGCCCGCTGGCGGGAGCCGCCCGGTGAACCCGGCGGAGATCTACCGGGCCTACAACGACGCCGAGAACGCTCACGACCTCGTCGCCGCGGAGCGCCTGGTCGCCCCCGACCTGTCCGTGGAGGTGAACGGGAAGCCCGCGGTGGGTTCGGCGGAGGACGACCGGGCCGCGAACGCGGCCCTGCTGGCCTGCTATCCCGACTACCACCGGCGGATCGTCGGCGCGGTCGTCGACGGTGACCGGGCGGCGGTGCGGTGGCGGATGCTCGGCACCCCGGTCACCGATGGGCTGGGGCGACTGGACGTGCACGGGTGCTCGTTCGTCACCGTGGCCGACGGCCGCATCACGGAGGCGGCGCTCTACTACGACGGCGCCGCGCTCGACGCCGTACTGGCACGCGCGAAGGAGAACGCCCGGTGACCCTTCCCATCGCCGACTGCCACGATGACCTGCTCATGGCCGTACGCCACCTGCGCGAACGCGGGCACAAGGATCCGTTCGGCGACTTCTGGCTGCCACAGCTGCGGGAGGGCGGGGTCGCGCTGCAGGTGCTGCCCGTCTACACCGAGGAGCAGTTCGTGGGCGAGGCCGCGCTGCGACGTTGCCTCCTCATGCTGGAGGAGGCCCGCCACCTCGCATCCGTGCACGCCGCGGACGTCGCGATCGTCGAGACCGCCGTCGAGCTGGCCCACGCCCAGGAGCAGGGGCTGATCGCGCTGGTCCTGTCCATCGAGGGCGCCGAACCGGTCGGCCGCGACCTCGCGATGTTCGACGTGCTCTGGCGGGCGGGCGTGCGGATGTCATCGCTGACGTGGAACCGGCGCACCATGCTCGCCGACGGTGTCGGTGAGCAGGACACCGGCGGGCGGCTCACCGGCCTCGGCGTCGAGGCGACCGCCGAGATGGAGCGCCTCGGCATGGTGCTGGACGTCAGCCACCTGTCCGAGACGGGTTTCTGGCACCTCGCGGAGGTCGCCGTGGCCCCCTTCGTCGCGTCGCACTCTTCGTGCCGCGACCTGCAGGACCACCCACGCAACCTCACCGACGGGCAGATCCGTACGGTCGCCGCCTCGGGCGGGTTCGTCGGCATCAACGCGTTCGGGCCGTTCCTGCACGACCAGCCGGACGTGGGGTCCTATCTCGACCACATCGAGCACGCCGTGGAGCTCGTCGGAGCGGGCCACGTCGCGCTCGGCCCCGACTTCATAGAGGACGTCGCCGCGACGGTGGACCCCGTCCTCACCGGGGCACTGGTCGACGTGACGCGCCTGCCGGTCGTGGACGGGATCCGGCGCCCGGCCGACTTCGCCACCCTCGGCCCGTTGCTGGTGAGCCGGCTCGGCGACGACCTGGCGCGGGCGGTCGCGCACGACACACTCGCCGGGTTCCTCGCCGGTGCCCTGCCGGGCCGATGAGCCGGGTTCTCGCCCACCCCAACGAGGTGTGACCGCCGATCAGGAGATCCGAGACCCAGCAGCAGATCCGCCGTTACCGCGCAGATCCGCGGACGCCCCGCTGATCATGGACGTTCACCTGGTGACGATGGCCGCGGTCGTGTCGGTCTCCGACCTCAACGCTCGCTGTCCAGGTGCGCCATCTGCGAGGCGGCGTAGCGGTCGCCCGCGGCCGAACCTGGCGGCACCGCGCGCTCGATGGCGGCGAGGTCGTCCGCGGACAGCTTGATGGAAAGAGCGCCCAGCGCCTCGGTGAGCCGGTCACGCCGGCGCGCGCCCACCAACGGCACGATGTCCGCACCGCGGGACAGCACCCAGGCGATGGCCGTCTGCGTCACCGTGACCCCCTTCGCCTCGGCCACCTTGCGCAGCGCCTCGACGAGGGCCAGGTTGTGATCGAGGTTGTCGCCCTGGAACCGCGGGCTGACGCCCCGGAAGTCCTGCGCCCCCAGCTCCCGGCCCTTCGACCAGTGACCGGACAGCAGGCCGCGGGACAGCACCCCGTACGCGGTGACGCCGACGCCCAGCTCGCGGCAGACCGGCAGGATCTTCTCCTCGACGCCCCGTGACAGCAGCGAGTACTCGATCTGCAGGTCGGTGATCGGATGCACGGCGCAGGCGCGCCGGATGACCTCCGGCCCGGCCTCGGACAGGCCGATGTGACGGACGTGGCCGGCCTGCACCATCTCGGCGATGGCGCCGACGGTGTCCTCGATCGGCACGGCCGGGTCCACCCGGGCGGGCCGGTAGACGTCCACGTAGTCGGTGCCGAGCCGGCGCAGCGTATAGGCGAGGAAGTTCTTCACCGCCTCCGGCCGCCCGTCATTGCCGGACCAGCCGCCGTCGGGGTCCCGCAGGGCGCCGAACTTGACACTGATCGCGACCTGGCCGCGGTCGCGGCTCCGCAGGGCCTCGCGGATCAGCATCTCGTTGTGGCCCATGCCGTAGAAGTCGCCGGTGTCGAGCAGGGTCACCCCCGCGTCCATCGCGGCGTGGATCGTGGCGATACTCTCGGCCTCGTCGGCAGGACCATACATCCCGGACATGCCCATGCAGCCGAGGCCGATCACCGAGGTGCTCAGGCCCTGGTCGCCCAATGTCACGCTTCGCATCATGCGTCTCCTCCGATCGGGTGAAATCGACGATACACGATTTAATAGAGCGTTGCTATAGGGGCAGGGTAGCGCCGTTATACCCGAACGTGCATCATTGATTTCGTGAGCGACACCGGCACCCGCGAACGCATCCTCCAGGCCGCCGCCCGGCTACTCGCCGAATCCGGCGGCGGCCCGGTCTCCACCCGCGCCGTGTGCACGGCGGCGGGCATCGGCGCGCCCACGCTCTACCACCACTTCGGGGACAAGGACGGGCTGCTCGACGCGGTCGTGAACTACGGCTTCGAGCGGTATCTGAGGGAGAAGCGGGCCCGGCGCGCCACCGGCGATCCCGTGGAGGATCTGCGCCGCGGCTGGGACACACACGTCGATTTCGGGCTTACACAGCCGACTTTCTACACCCTGATGTACGGCGCGGGGCGCCGCTCCGGCGCCTCCGACGAGGCCTACAAGATCCTGCTGGGCATGACCGAGATGGTCGCGCGCGCCGGACGGCTGCGCGTACCCGTGGAGACCGCAGCGCACATGATCCACGCGGCAGGGGTGGGCGTCACCCTCACCCTGATCTCCGGCGACCCGGGCGATCCGGACCTGTCCCCTCGCACCCGCGAGGCCGTGCTCGCCGCCATCACCACCGACCGGGCCGAGGAAGACCGCCCGTCATCGCCGTCCGCCCTCGCGATCGCGCTGACCGCCGCCCTCGACAACCGGACGCCGAACACACTGAGCGAGGCCGAGACCGCGCTGCTCCGCGAGTGGCTCACCCGCGTGGCGGTGGAGTGAGAACGGCTTCGCGCCGGGCACCCGGACCGCGCGGAGCTCACACCGCGCCGTAGACGACGAACGACACCGCGATGTACTGGGCGACGTAGGCCGCGACCGTGAACGCGTGGAACACCTCGTGGAAGCCGAACCAGCGCGGCGAAGGATCGGGACGGCGCAGCCCGTAGACCAGGCCGCCCGCACTGTAGAGCAGCCCGCCGACGCACACCAGCACGAGCGCGGCCACCCCCGCGCCGTCCAGCAGCTGCGGCAGGAACGCGGCGGCGACCCAGCCGAGGCCGACGTAGAGCGCGGTATAGAGCCAGCGGGGCGCGCGCACCCACATGATGCGGAAGAGCACGCCCGCGGCGGCGCCGGTCCAGATGACGGTGAGGACCACCGTGCGGACCGTGCCGTGCAACGCCAGCAGCGCGAACGGCGTGTACGTCCCTGCGATGATCAAGTAGATGTTGGCGTGGTCGAACCGGCGCAACACCGCGTCGGCCCGGTCGGACCAGTGCCCCCGGTGGTAGAGCGCGGAGATGCCGAACAGCAGCGCGGATGTCAGCGCGTACACCGCGGCGGCGAGACGAGCCGAGAGCGTGGGGCCGAGAGCGACCAGGACGAGCCCGGCGACCAGTGCGACCGGGAACGTGCCCGTATGCAGCCAGCCGCGCAGCCTGGGCTTGACCGACTGGGCGATCTCTCCGACCTTGCGTGCCGGTGCTGCCATGAGCGCCCCTCCTGTCCGCCGCGACCATTGTTGCGCGAGCCGGCACTCAGTATTCCGAACGCCGCGCGAGCCGTCTGCCACCCCCCAGCCGGGAGGCGAAATCTCCGTCCTCTTCCGGCACCTCCTCCACAGTAACGGGCACCTCCTCCAACGCCGGCCGGTCCCGGAGCCGGTCGGCGGCCTTGCGCAGCGCCCGCTCGCCCACCAGACGGCTGAGCTCCAGCCCGAAGCAGTCGAGCTTGTCGGCATCGGTAAGGTCGTCACGAGCCCGCAGGTCGGCGGCCAGCTCACCGAGGCGCTGCGCCTCGGCCAGCTCGTAGCGGCGGATGGCGTGGCTGCACAGCTCGGCCAGGGCGGCGTGGTCGTTGGCGAACGAGAGCCCGTTGAGGTCGTTGCTCGACAGGCGGCTGAGCGCCCGCTTACGGTCCATCGCGGCATCGACGATCTTGAGGAGCCCCGACAGCAGCAGGATGGGGCCGATACTGACGCCCTTGTCCTGCGCGATCATGAACGAAGAGCGGAACAGCGCGGCGGCGCCCACCGCGGCGGCCATCACCTGGGCGACGGCGGCGCCGACCGGCGGAGCGCCGTCCGGGAGGGCGAAACCCCAGCCCATCGCCTCGGCGGCGATCAGGGCCACCGTCGACGCGGAGGCGTTGACGGCGACATAGAGCAGGCCCGACGGCGAGAACACCGCCGCGGCCGGCTTGTCCTGATACCGCCCGACCAGCTCGGCGCCGCCGATGAGGCCGCCCAGCAGGGCGGCGAACAGCATCCTCGCGACCATCACGCCCCCCTTGCCCGTACCGGCTCCAGGCCCGCGCCGACCAGCCGCCCCGGCCTCGCGGCCTCGAGGAAGACCAGGAGCCACTCCCCTGGGCCGGACGCCGTCCCGCGCCAGCAGCGCGACGGCGAGTCCCGCGCCTGGAGGAATGCGAGCAGCCAATTCCCTGAACCCGAGGCCTCGCCCCGGCGCATACGCGAAGACATGCGCTATACCTTCGCGACCGCGGAGCGGGAAGGCGACCATCCGGCGGCCCCGGATTCGTATCCCCTGCCCACCGCACCGGGCCGGAAGGCTTGTGGCGAGTCCATGTCATCACGGTGGATTCTTCGCATGGGCGGCCCCATACCTGCACAGAACCCGGCCTTGACAAAGTAAGGTCAGTACGGATTCAACAGTGGACCGGTACCGCTGGGACGAACGTGAGGACGACTATGTCGCTCGCGTGCTTCCGCGGGCCCGCCGGCTCAGAGGCAGGGTGGCCGGCCTTCGTACGGTGTGCTCAGCACGACGGTGGTCCGGGTCGAGACGTTGGCCGCGGCCCGGATCTGCTGAAGCAGTTCCTCCAGCGCGAACGGCGAGGCCACCCGAACCTTCAGGATGTAACTTTCATCCCCGGCCACCGAATGGCAGGCCTCGATCTCGTCGAGGTGGGCGACCTTCTCGGGCGCGTCGTCGGGCGCGGCGGGGTCGATCGGTTTGATCGAGACGAACGCCGTGAGCGGAAGACCGACCGCCTCGTGGTCGAGCACCGCGGCATATCCCCTGATGACGCCGCGCTTCTGCAGCCGCCGTACTCGCTGGTGCACGGCCGACACGGACAGGCCGGTCTCCCGCGCCAGGTCGGTGAAGCTCGTGCGGCCGTCCGCTGCGAGCAGGCCGATGATGTGCCGGTCGATGTCCTCCACGCTGAGAACCTATCGTGATGCCCGGGTTCGAGCCGGAACGCCCTGTCGGCGCCGACAGGGCGTTCCAGCCTCACGACTACTTGACGGAGCCGGCGAGGACGCCTTGGACGAAGTAGCGTTGGAAGGCGAAGAAGACGATCAGTGGGACTATCAGGGACAGGAACGCGCCGGGGGCGAGGACGTCGATGTTGCCGGTGAACTGCCGCATCTGGGACTGTAGCCATTTGGTCATGGGCTGGGAGTTGGTGTTGGCGAACACCAGCGAGACCAGCATGTCGTTCCAGACCCACAGGAACTGGAAGATGGCCAGTGAGGCGATCGCGGGGCCGCCGAGGGGGAAGATGACCTTGATGAAGATGGTCCATTCCTTGCCGCCGTCCATTCGCGCCGCCTCCAGCAGGTCTCGTGGGATCCCGGCGAAGAAGTTGCGGAGCAAGAAGATCGCGAACGGCAGGCCGAACGCGACGTGGAACAGCACCACGCTCGGGATGGTCCCGAAGATTCCCAGCGCCCCGTAGAGCTTCGAGACCGGGATCAGCCCGACCTGTACCGGAACGACCAGCAAGGCGACCACCAGCAGGAACAGCCAGTCCCGGCCGGGGAACTCCAGCCACGCGAACGCATATCCCGCCAGCGAGGCGATCGCCACCACCAGCAGTGTGGCCGGCACCGCGATCAGTACCGTGTTCCAGAACGAGGCCACGAAGTCGGGTTTGGCGAGTAGGTCGGAGTATGCCTTGAACGTCAGCTGGGAGGGGGCGGTGAAGATGTGCCACCAGCCGGTGGCGTTGTCGTTCTGCTGGGAGCGCAGTGAGGCCACGAACAGCCCGAGTGTGGGCACCAGCCATACCACCGCGATGACCAGCAGGAGCATCTGCACGAACCCGCCGCCGACCCGGCTCACGGCCCGGGAGGCGATGCTTCGCCGCGGCGCGCCGCTGATGGTCCCTGGGCCGGCCGGAGCGGGTCGCCCGGCCCCGGCCACCGCGGTGCCTGTGCTCATCGGTTCTCCTGTCGGAAACGTCGCAGGTTGAACAACATCGCCGGGACGACCAGCAGGAACAACAAGATCGCCACAGCGCTGCCGGCGCCCTGGTCGTTGCCGCCGCCGAAGGAGTCGGTCCACATCCGTACCGCCAGGACGCTGGCGTTCGGGTCCCCGCCGCCGATGATGAACACCAGGTCGAAGACCTTCAGCGCGTAGATCAGCAGCGTCACGAACACCACGGTCAGCACCGGCGCCAGCAGCGGGATCGTGACCCGCCTGAACACCTGCCACTCGGTCGCGCCGTCCACGCGCGCCGCCTCCAGAGCATCCCGCGGGATCGCGGCCAGACCGGCCGCGATCAACACCATCGCGAACCCGGCCCACACCCACAGGTAGGAGGCGATGATCGCCGGGGTGATCAGCGTCTGGCCCAGCCAGTCCACCCCGCCATAGGAGGCCGCGAAATTACTGGTGGGCAACCGCAGGACGTACGAGCCCGGGGGCAGTTTCTTCACAACGAAGGAGCCGTCCTTGTTCGTCGTCGTCGACGCGATGACCTTCCCGCCCGAGACGGCCTGGACCTTCATGCCGGACAGGCCCGCCTCCGAGGCGTCGGGGGTGCCCGGGATGCCACCGCCGCCCTTGGTGAAGTCGAACCAGACCAGCCCCGAGATCCCGCCCGGCACCGCCGGGGCGGCCTTGGCCGGGGTGATGGTCTTGGGCAGGTTCTCCGGCTTGACACCCACCAGCGGGATCAGCGCCGTCCCGCCGGTCCGCACCGGCCGGCGGGTCACCACCGCTCCGCCCTGGGCCACGTCCGGGCCCTTCTCGCCCTCGCGCGCCGACGCGCCCGGGTACCTCGACCCGCCCGCGAACGTGTCATGCACACTCGTGACCACCGCGTTCGCGACACCCATCGAGGGGTCTTGTTCATACACCAGGCGGAAGATGACACCCGAGGCCAGGAACGAGACCGCCATCGGCATGAACACCACCATCTTGAACGCCGTCGACCAGCGGACCCGCTCGGTCAACACCGCGAAGATCAGGCCGAGGATCGTGACGACCGTCGGCGCGACGACCACCCAGATCGCGGTGTTGCGCACCGCCAGCAGACTGTCATGATCGGTGAAGATCGACGTGTAGTTGCCCAGCCCCACCATCTTCTTGCCCGAGGCGTCGAAGAAACTCCGGATCGCCGTGTAGATGATCGGGTACACCACCAGCGCACCCAGCAGCAACAACGCCGGGAGCAAGAACCCCAGCGCCAGCCACGAGGGCGGTCCCAGCCGCCCCGACCCGCCGGACTCGGCCAGCGCGTCCCCGGCCCCGCCGCCGACCCCGCCGCCGTCCAGGTGCGGCGAGGCCATCTGCTCGTGTGCAGCCGTCATGTCAGGATCTCACTTGTAGTCCTTGGCGGCGTCGGCCTCGAGCCTGGCCTGGGCGCCCTTGATGTCAGAGGGGTTGTTCACCAGACCTCGCAGGTCCTCCCACTCGCCCTGTCCCGGAGTGCCGCCGAACGCCGCCGGGGCCTGGTCGGACATGTCGTAGCGGGCCGAGTCGCCGGCCGCCTGCATCTGCGCGACGAGCTGCTTGGTCAGCGCGTCCG
>JAOPYL010000321.1 GCA_025964625.1 Actinoallomurus sp.
ATCCCCGGTCCCCCCGGCATCCGCACCACTTCGCCGAGCACACGGTCGGCGCGGCCACCGTAAAGGTGTCCTCTCAGCACGGCGACTGGCTGAGAGAGCTCGCCGACCACTACGAACTCGTGTGGGCCACCCTGTGGGAGCACAACGCCAACGAGCACATGAGCCCACTGCTGAGCCTGCCGCAGCTTCCCGTCGTCGAGTTCTCGAAGTACCGGCGCCAGAAGGGCGATCCCCCGTTCCGGGCCGCCGAGCTCTTCGAGATGCGCAAGTGGGCGGCCATTCTCCGGCACGCCGACGGACACCCCTTCGCCTGGATCGACGACGTCATCCCCACGCGGATCAAGCGGCAGGCGTGGTCCTGCCGGGGAATCCTGCTCGTGGCCGTCGACCCCCGCGAGGGCCTGACGCGACGTCACGTCGACAAACTTCTGGCCTGGTCACAAAGGTGGCGGTAGCTCTGTGCGGTGAATGCGATGATCCGCGCGGTGACCAGGCCTAGCCTGTCCACCGGGAGTGCAGGAAGGAAGGCAGCCCATGACCACTCAGGACCCCACCACGAGCGACGTCTTCGATCCATTCGGCACGCTGCACAGCGCACTGTGGATCGGCGGTGGTCAGTGGGCCGGCAAGTCCACTGTCGCCGACCATTTCAGCCTCTACCTCCCACCGTCGCTCGGGGAGACTGCTCCCACTACCGTGAGAGAGGGGAATACCGCATGAGGGGCTCGAGACAGCTCAAGGTGGGGTTGCGGGTTCAGGACCTTGAGGCGTCGTGTGGCCTGTATCTACAGCTCGGCTTCCGGAAGATTCCCACCGAGCAATACCGGAACCTGCGGTATCTGACGTACGGCCACACCTGGCTGATCCTGTCGGACATGCACGCTGACGGATATCACAGCGCGGAACGGCAGCAGGCGGTCAAAGCCGGCCCGCTCGGCCGCGGATTCGTCCTGGCCGTGCCGACCCAGGACCTGGCCGGCGTGTACGGCCTCTGGCAGCGTGAGGGACTGCCGGTGACACTCGAAGATGACCACGAGGGTGCCGAGCACGGCGGCGAGCACGACCGCGAGAATCCCCCAGTGCAGCGCATGGGCGTCGAGCGGGAACAGCCAGCCCTGGAAGACACCGACGGCGAACACGACGACGGCGTACTCGGGGACGAGCGTCAAGGACAGCCGGCCGAGGGTGGCGGCGAACCGGCGTGGCGCAGTCCGGAGGCTCTCGTCGGTCTCATCAGAGGGTACGACCGTGGGCGGCGGTGTGTCGTCGTTCCTGGTCACCCGATCGACGACCACGGTCACACCGAAGACCAGCAGTATCCCGACGATGAGCCGCGTGGCGAACCACTGCCACGGCGCGACGATCGCGAGGAACGCGAGCACCGCCGGGTTCAGGGTCGGGTTGCCGAGCCAGTAGGCGAGCACGGATGAGGTGGGTGCACCGCTGCGGCGTAGCGTGCCGGCGATCGGAGCCGTACAGCACGTGCACATCATGCACGGGATGGACAACAGGCCGCCGGCGACCGAACCACCGAACCGGCCTCGCCGGCTCAGCACAGCGACCAGCCGGCGACGCGGCACCAGGGCGTCCACGGCGGCGGCGACCACCAAGGCCACCACGAGCGCCTTCCAGATGGCCTTGCCGTAGGCAAGGGTGAAGAGTCCCATCCGTCCTGCAGGCTGGGAGCGGAGCCGGCCCGTCCGGCCTTTTCCAGGATCGAAGAACCCGGCCACGAGTGGTCGGCCAGCAGACTCTGCAGCTTGAGCGTGTACGGCCACCACTTCGCCCACGTCAGTCCCAGGACGATGACCGCGGCAAGCAGCGGGAGCGCGACGAGCAGGCGCCCGGGCCTGCGGGTGACCGGGACGGATTCGACGGACATGGGCACTCCACTCCGGGAGTCGGAAATCAGACAATCGGCTACAGCGTCCAGGTCGCCCGCCACCACCGTCAACCTGCAGCCGGCATCGGCACAGCCGTCCCACCAGCCGACTCCCCGGCCATGGCCTCGGTATCGGTCACGTTGACGGGCCTCCCCGCTACCAGAGATCGCCGTCGCGCCAGTCGCAGGTGAGCTCGCCGGACAGGTCCAGCGGATGTGAGTGCCGCGAATCTCGTCCTCAGCGTGTTCTCCATTCCCAAAGCACCATAGGCGAGGCTGCGACTGTGGTGCTTTGGGAAATCCTCACCAAGGCCGGAATCGACCCCGCGCACGCTCCGACAGGCCAGCCCACTCAGGCGACTACCCGAGCCCGCGAATTGAGATCAACTCAAGACCAAGCGGCGCGACCGACTCGGCGGCATCATCCATGAATACGCCCAGGTCGCATGACATCGACGGGGTTTCGGCGCCCACAGCCTCCGTCACGGTTTCACGCTACGGCCGGCCGGACGATCTGAACGACTTCTGAACACTCTCCTGGTCACGCGCTCACACATGATTCGGGAGAGTGGTCCCGTACCCGCTTCCCCCAAAAAGATGATCATGCTCTGCACCATCTTGCTCGGCAGGGTGGGTCGGGAAACGGCGGAGTTGTTGATCCTTTGGAGTTGATCGTGCCTACGGTGAGTGCCAAGGGGCGCCAGGCGGGCTCGCACCGGGCGGTGGCTCCTGCGGCTGCGGGCGGGGTGCTTCCCGGACCTGGGCGCGTGTGGGGGCGGGCGCTCCTCGTCGTGATCGTCGTCGGGACCGTTGCGGTGCTCGGGGTCTGGTGGAAGGACACCGTGCCGGGTTCGCTGCGCGGCGCTGGGGACTACCTGGCGGCAGCGGGGCGTGTCTCAGGCCTGCTCGGTGCCTACCTGCTGCTGGTGCTGGTGGCGTTGATGGCCCGGATCCCATGGCTGGACAACCGGGTCGGCTCAGATGTGACGGCCCGCTACCACCGGGCGCTCGGCGAGTACACGGTGATCCTGCTGGTCGCCCATGCGATCCTGCTCGTGGTCGGGTACGGGCTGCAGTCGGGGACCGATCCGGTCTCGGAGACCGTCACCGTAGAGCTGTCGTATCCCGACGTGCTCATGGCCACCGTCGCGCTGGGTCTGCTGGTCATGGTCGGGGTGGTGTCGGCGCGGGCGGTGCGCCGCAGGCTCGCCTACGAGAGCTGGTACTTCGCTCATCTGTACGTCTATCTGGCGATGGCGCTGGCGTTCGCCCATGAGTTCGCGGTCGGTGCCGACTTCTCGGGTTCACTGCGCAACCGGGTGCTCTGGTCGGCCGCGCACATCGCGGTCTTCGTCACGCTGGTGATGTTCCGGTTCGTGGTCCCGGTGTCGCGGTCGGTCAAGCACTCCGTACGCGTGGCGGAGGTGATCGCCGAGGGACCCGGCGTCGTCTCGATCTACCTGACCGGACGCGGCCTGGACCGGCTGGGCGCCGAGGCCGGGCAGTTCCTGCGGTGGCGGTTCCTGGCTCGCGGGCTGTGGTGGGAGTCCCACCCGTATTCTCTGTCGGCACCGCCGACCGACCGCACGCTGCGCATCACCGTGAAGGATCTCGGGGACGGCAGCGGGCGACTCGGCCGGCTGCGTTCCGGCACCCGGGTGTGGTTCGAGGGGCCGTACGGGGCGTTCACCGCACGCCGGAGCAGGACCCGCCCGGGCAGGCGGCACCGGAGCCTGCTGATCGCGGGTGGTGCGGGGATCACACCGATCCGCGCGTTGTACGAGACCCTGCCCGGGGCGGGGGCGGACGTGATCCTCCTCTACCGGGCGTCGCGGCCTGAGGACCTGGTGTTCTGGCAGGAGCTGGAGGCCATCGCCCGCCATCGGGGCTTCGGGCTCTACCCGGTGGTCGGCAGCCGCGAGAAGCACGGCCGCGATCCGCTCGACGCCAGTGCGCTGCTCCGGCTGGTCCCCGACACGGCCCGGCGTGACGTCTACCTATGTGGGCCTCCAGGGCTTGTCGAGAGCACGACCAGGCAGCTCAGGGAGGCGGGGGTGGCCCGGCGCCGCATCCACGTCGAGGCGTTCGACCTTTAGAGATCTGTAGAGAGGCGAGGGGTAATCCGCATGATCAAGGTCGTTATGGCGCTGGTGTCCACGGCCGTCGGCCTGGTGCTGCTGCTGTCCTTCAGGTCGCACTCGGCGGGTACACCGAGGTCCGCACTCGCCGGTGCGAGCTCGCGCCCCTCGTCCGGGGCTGCGGCCGGTTCGGGTGGCGGGACCAGCGCCGGCGCGGCGTCCCCATCTCAGACGGCGGCCCCGAGGCGGCCAAAGGCGTCGGCGCGTCCCGCGGGCAGGAGCGGCACGTTCGCCGGGGACCCGATCGACACCCCGTACGGCACGATGCAGGTGGCAGCGGTCATCATCAACGGCAAGCTCACCGACGTCAGGCCGCTGCAGGAGACCGACGGCGGCCGCAGCCAGCAGATCGACGCCGCAGCGATCCCGGTCCTGAAGTCCGAGGCGCTGTCCGCACACGGCGCGAACATCGACGTGGTGTCCGGAGCGACCTTCACCTCGCAGGGGTACGCCAAGTCCTTGCAATCCGCACTCGACAAGGCCGGCATATGACCGGCAGGCGCACAGCGACCGCCGCGATCATGGGTACGGTCATGTCGATCGCAGCGCCGGACGGCACCGACCCCGAATTGTTCGCGGCGGCAGCGGAGGCGGCGTTCGCACGGCTGCGCCACGCCGACGAGGTCTTCTCGCCGTTCAGAACAGACAGCCCGATCAGCCGGATCAGGGACGGCAGACTGCCGCTCGCCGACCTCGGCACGCACCCGGACGGCGCGGAGATCCGGGAGGTCCTCGCCGTCTGCGCGTCGCTGAAGACCCAGAGCGAAGGGGCGTTCGACGCCTGGGCGGTCGGCGACCCGCCGGTCTTCGACCCGTGCGGCGCGGTCAAGGGCTGGGCCGCCGAGCAGGCGAGCGCCGTCCTCGCCGCGCACGGCCTGACCCGCCACACCCTCGGCGCGGGCGGCGACGTCCGGGTCCGCGGCGGCTCCGGCGACGGCCCCTGGCGGGTGGGAATCGCCGATCCGCATCGGCCGGGCCAGGTCCTCACCGTCACCGAACTGCCCGATGGCGCCGTGGCGACCTCGGGAACCGCTGAACGCGGCGTCCACATCTGGAACCCGCGAGCCGGGCACCCGGCCTCCCACCTGGTCCAGGTCACCGTCATCGGGCCCAGCCTGACCTGGGCCGACGGATACGCGACCGCCGCGATGGCGCTCGGCGCCCAGGCATACGGCTGGCTCACCGCCCTCGCCGAGCTGACCGGGTACCAGGCCCTCACGGTCGACCGCGAGACCGGCCTCTGGTGGACCCCGCGCATGGCAGAGCACGTCCCCGCGCTTGGCAGCCATGCCGCGTCAGCGCCCTGAACGGATATTCGAGCGGCACACGCCCGGCAACGCGCCTCGGGCAGGGAACTGTCGCCGAGTGGATGAAGACCTACCTCGACACGGTCTGCGAGCGTCTCGTCTCCCCCGGCAAGATGTCCCCGATCGCGGCAAGCAGCGGCAGCGCGACGAGCAGGCACCCGGGCCTACGGGTGACCGGGGCGGATCCGACGGACATGCGCGCTCCACTCCGGGGAGTCGGAAATCAGAACGTGCCTCGAGCGAGCGATGCCGCACGCGTTGGTGTTCGCGGTCAGAGTGTATTGATCTTGATGACCGGGGCAGGAACAGAGTAGGGCCGACCTGCGGCGGAAAGGAGCAGGCACATGATCGGAAGGACTGCCGCACGTAGATCCGCCGCCGAGCGTGGCCGAACTCTGGGCTACGCCCACGGGACCTTCAACCTCGTGAGCGGAGCGTGGCCGATCGTCCACATGCGCAGCTTCGAGGCCGTGTTCGGACCCAAGGCCGATGATTGGCTAGTCCGGACGGTAGCGGGGCTTTTGATGGCCATCGGCTGGTCGCAGATACGTGCGGCGCCCTCGGCGGAAGGTCAGGACTTCGCCCGCTGCCTGGGCCTGGGCACCGCCGCGACACTGCTCGCAATCGACGTTATCTACGTGCCCAAGGGACGGCTTAGCCCGACCTACCTGATCGACGCGGTCGTGGAGGCGGCCTGGATCCGCGCGTGGCTCATGGCCGGGCGTGGCTCCACGACTCGACGACGTGAGCCGTGCCGACATTGATCGTCGCGGCGGGTTCGACCAGTAAGGCCCCACCCCGGTCGCTGGGCCGAGCGATCCAGGAGTACCTGGAACGAGATCGAGTGAGAAACGAGGATGGCTCCGGCAATCAAAGCTCTCCTGTTCGATCTGGACGGCACACTGATCGACCACGACACCGCCGCCATGGTCGCGCTGACCCAAGCTCTTCAGGCGATCCCCGGCCTGCACCAGGTCGACCACGCGCATGCGCGACGTCGTTGGAAACAACTCGAGGAACTGGCGATGGAGCGCTACCTCTCCGGAGAGCTCACCTTCACCGGACAACGCCGCCTGCGCGTCACCTCCCTGGCCGCGGAGCTCGGCCTGGGCACCTGGGACGCCCCCCGAGCCGACGCCTGGTTCGCCGGCTACCTGCACCACTACGAATCCGCCTGGCGCGTTTACCCCGACGTCCGCCCGGCGCTCGACGCACTCGCGGAACAGCATCGCCACCTGCGCCTGGGCGCCCTCACCAACGGGGATGCCGATCAACAACGCAAGAAGCTCCTCCACGTCGGACTCGCCTCCGAGCTGCTGGCGGTCATCGCTTCCAGCGAAGCCGGTGCCGCCAAGCCCCACGCAAAGATCTTCCACCAGGGCTGCACCCGGCTCCGCCTCGCTCCAGACGAGGTCGCCTACGTCGGGGACCGGCTCCAGACCGACGCCATCGCGGCCACAAACGCTGGGCTGCACGGCATCTGGCTGAACCGCGACAACGCCCCCACACCCGCAGAGCCACCGGTCATCCAGACCCTCAAGGACCTCCCCGCCCTCCTGACCAAGATCGATAGGTGAGGACGGTTGAAGGCATTCAGACAGTTGGATTATCCGAGATCGCCAGAGCACGTCGCCTCACCGCAGGTCCGGGACGCGAACGCGCTCATCAGGTCGGCACTCTGGGGGACCAGATGAGACCAGAAACTCAAAAACGCTCTCTCCGGTGATCTTGTCACCGGAGAGAGCGCAGATGGGCGGAGGCTCGGGGATTTGAACCCCGGATGGGCGGTAAACCCAAACCGCATTAGCAGTGCGGCGCCATAGACCGGACTAGGCGAAGCCTCC
>JAOPYL010000151.1 GCA_025964625.1 Actinoallomurus sp.
CGGCGGCCTGGCCGGCCGGCGCCGGCGCGGGCAGCCCGTGGCCCGACGCCGTCTTCAGCTCGCTGTCCCTGAGCCATTCGTCCCACGGCAGCTGCCAGAAGCCCCAGCCGTTGGCCGGCGCAAGCCGCCGCCGGGTGCCGGTGACCTGCACGATGTCGCCGGGCTGGGTGTGGTCGAAGAACCATCGCGCATCCTGCGGCCGCATGTTGATGCAGCCGTGGCTCACGTTGTGGCTGCCCTGGTCGGCGACCGACCAGGGCGCGCTGTGCTCATACTCCCCGCTGTCGGAGATCCGGACGGCGTAGTAGACGTCATGCCGGTAGTAGTCCGGGCAGCCGGGCGGGCAGCCGACCGACGCGGAGTCCATGACGACGTGATGGTGCTTTTCCATCGTCAGATGAACTCCGCTGGTCGTGGTGTAGGCGTACCGGGTGCCCTTGCCCATGCTGATCGGCATCCAGCGGACGCTGAGACCGTTGACCTGCACCACCTGGTGGTGGCTGCGGGCGCTGGCGACGGTGATGTGGGAGTCGCCGACCTGGAAGCCCATCCCGACGTCCTGGGCACCGTAGGCGCCCCTGGCGAGCCGGAGGCCGGCGAGGTGCGCGAGCAGGCGAACACGCGTGTGAGCCGGCCAGTAGTGCCTGGTGCGGAAGACGACATCGGAGTTGGAGAACCAGTGCCACGCTCCGGTCGCCGGGGCCGACGCCCGCACCTCGAGGGACCGCTCGACGTCCGCCCGGTTCTGGACCGGCGCCGCGAAGTGCAGGACGATCGGCATCCCCACCCCGACCGTGCTGCCCTCCTGGGGGGCGACGACGGTCGCGGAGATCGTCCGGGAGACGTGGCGCGTGCGGAACGCGCTTCGGACCGTGCCGGCCCTGCCGTCCGCGCCGACGACGGTGGCGGTCAGCGCGTATGTCCTGCCGGGGCTCAGCGCCCACCGTGGCCACCACCGGCTGCCGTCCGGGCTGACATGCCCGTCGAGCCGCCGGTTCCCGTCCGCCAGGATGACCGAGCGGATCCGGCCGTCCCGGACCGTCGCGGTCACGGGGCCGTCCGGCCGCACGTGGGTGCCGTTCTCCGGCACGATCACCACCGTGGCGTCCTTTCGTGGCACCGGCCCCCCGCAGGCCGCGCCACCCGCCACCACCGCGATCACGCACGTGGCGACGGCGGCTCCCCGCCTCACGTACACCCTCTTCCCCCCACCCGTGGACCCGCCCCGAGTATGGACGCAGGCCGGCGCCGCCTTTCGGCGACACCGGCCCGCGTACCGTTTCTTGGGGGGTCTCAGTGCGAGAAGTGACCCCGGTAGTACTCGAACACGAAACCGACCGCGGCGAGGATGACCGCGAACGCTCCGATGAGCATGAGCCACCAGCCGACGACGGCGCCGAGGCTCATCGTCGCCGCCGCGAGGGCGGTGAACAGCGGCCACCAGCTGTGCGGGCTGAAGAAGCCCAGCTCGCCCGCACCCTCGGCGATGTCGGCGCCCTTGTCATCCTCCGGGCGCGGACCGACCCGCCGGCCGGTGAACAGGAGGTAGAAGCCGATGAGGCCGGCCAGCGCCACGGTCAGCGCCAGGGCCGTCGAGCCGGTCGGGTCGTGCGACCACAGCCAGTAGATGACGTCCATGAGCGCGAAGAACAGCGCGCTGAAGACGAACAGATAGCCCTCGATCTTCATGGTCAGTCCTCCGTCCCGGCGCCGGCCGTCACGGCGGGTGTGCCCTCAGCGTGCGGATAGTGCAGGTCGAAGGCCGGCCGCTCGGAGCGGATCCTGGGGATCGCGGTGAAGTTGTGCCGCGGCGGCGGGCACGACGTCGCCCATTCGAGGGAGTTGCCGTATCCCCACGGGTCGTCCACGTTCACCCTCTTGCCCCGCCTGGCCGTGATGTAGACGTTCCACAGGAACGGCAGCATGGAGATCGCCAGGATCAGGGAGCCGATGCTGGAGACCATGTTGAGGGCGGTGAACTGCTTGGAATAGTCGGCGACGCGACGCTGCATGCCCTCGGCGCCCAGCCAGTGCTGGACCAGGAAGGTCGTGTGGAAGCCGATGAACAGCAGCCAGAAGTGAATCTTGCCCCAGGTCTCGTTGAGCATCTTCCCCGTCATCTTCGGCCACCAGAAGTAGAAGCCGCCGAACATCGCGAACACCACGGTGCCGAACAGCACGTAGTGGAAGTGCGCGACGACGAAGTAGGAGTCGTTGAGGTGGAAGTCCAGTGGCGGTGAGGCCAGGATGATCCCGGTCAGGCCGCCGAACAGGAACGTCACGAGGAACCCGAGGGCCCACAGCATCGGCGTCTCGAACGTGAGATGCCCTCGCCAGATCGTGCCGACCCAGTTGAAGAACTTCACCCCGGTCGGCACGGCGATCAGGAAGGTCATGAACGAGAAGAACGGCAGCAGCACCTGGCCGGTCGGGAACATGTGGTGCGCCCACACGGTCATCGACAGGCCCGCGATGGCGACGGTGGCCCCGACGAGGCCGACGTAGCCGAAGACCGGCTTGCGGCTGAACACCGGGAGGATCTCGGTGATGATGCCGAAGAACGGCAGCGCGACGATGTAGACCTCGGGGTGCCCGAAGAACCAGAACAGGTGCTGCCAGAGCAGCGCACCGCCGTTCGCGGCGTCGAAGACGTGCGCGCCGAGCTTGCGGTCGGCCTCCAGGGCCAGCAGCGCGGCGGCCAGCACCGGGAACGCCATCAGCACGAGGACGGACGTCAGCAGGACGTTCCACGTGAAGATCGGCATTCGGAACATCGTCATGCCCGGCGCCCGCATGCAGAAGATCGTGGTGACGAAGTTGACGCCACCGAGGATCGTGCCGAGCCCGGACAGCACCAGGCCCATGATCCACAGGTCGCCGCCGATCTCGGGCGAGCGGATGGCGTTGGACAGCGGCGAGTAGGCATACCAGCCGAAGCTCGCGGCGCCGCCCGGGGTCAGGAACCCGCTGATGGTGATCAGCCCGCCGAACAGGAACAGGTAGAAGCTGAACATGTTCATCCGCGGGAACGCCACGTCGGGCGAGCCGATCTGCAGCGGCATGATCACGTTGCCGAACCCGACGAACAACGGTGTCGCGAACAACAGCAGCATGACCGTGCCGTGCATGGTGAACAGCTGGTTGAACTGCTCGTCGCTGAGGAACTGCAGGCCCGGCTGGGCCAGCTCGGCGCGCATGATGAGCGCCATGATGCCGCCGATGCCGAAGAACGCGAACGAAGTGATCAGGTACATGTAACCGATCACTTTGTGGTCCGTGGACGACAGCCACGATGCGAGGATCCGGCCCTTGCTCGTCTCCGGGCGGGGGGCGGGCGTGGAGGAGATCTGATGAGAGATGGTGGTGGTCACTGAGCGCTCCCGCTCGCCTTATGGCTGGAGATGAACTGCTGGAACTCCGCCGGTGTGACGATCTTCACCTGGAAGAGCATCCGGCTGTGGTCGACACCGCAGAGCTCCGCGCAGCGTCCCTGGTAGGTGCCCGTCTTGGTCGGGGTGACCTCGAAGTCCTGACCGGACTTGGCCCCCGGGATGATGTCCCGCTTGAAGATGAACGCCGGAACCCAGAAGGAGTGGATGACGTCGTTCGACATCAGGTGGAACCGCACCCGCTGGCCGACGGGGATCTCGAACGTCGGCTTGTTCGAGGCGTCGGGCGACACGGGCACGCCGACGATGGGCTTGGTGTGGTACTGCGGGTAGTCGAACTGCCAGCTCCACTGGAACGCGGTCACGTTGACGATGGTGACCTGTCCCGGCTGGGGGTTGCTCGACAGCTTCTCAAGATACGTCTCGTCGCGTGCGGTGAAGTAGAACAGCACCGCGATCACGATGAAGGGCACGACGGTGTACAGCATCTCGATCGGCAGGTTGTAGCGAACCTGCGGCGGCAGCTGATCAGACCGCTTGCGGTGGAAGATCACCGCCCAGATGATCAAGCCCCAGACGAGCGCACCCACGGCGAGCGCGGCGACCCACGACCCCTGCCACAGGGTCAGGACGCGCTTGCCCTGCTCGGTGACCGGCGTCGGCAGGCCGAGGCGCGGATTCTCCTTGGAGCACGCCGTCGCGGCGAGCGCCAGCATCGAGAGCGCCACGACGCTCGTCAACGTACGTCGACGCGCGCCCGGCGCTGCTTCGCGCCCGGGCGTGTACCGCGCCCTACGGCGGGTCGGACTCACGGATTGCCTTCCCATGATGAAGCCCGAATCTCCGGGCGATCAGGTCGATGTTCACACGTGTGGAGCAAACATTAGCGGAGGGTTCCGGACACCCCTGTGGGACCCCCGTTACTGTCGTAGTCGTGGCCTACTTCGACGCGGCGTCCACCGAACCTCTGCACCCGGCGGCGCGGGAGGCCCTGCTGGGCGCGCTCGACGCCGGATGGGCCGACCCGCAGCGGCTGTACGGCTCCTCTCGCCGCGCCCGCCTGCAGCTCGATCGGGCTCGCGCACGGATCGCCGCCGTCCTCGGCGCCCGTCCCGACGAGACGTCCTTCACCGCCTCCGGCACCCAGGCGGTCCACCTGGGCGTCCTGGGCACCCTGCACGCGCGCCGGCGCACCGGGCGGCATCTTGTCGTCAGCGCGGTCGAGCACTCGAGCGTGCTCCACGCGGCCGGGCTGCACGAGCGCGACGGCGGCAAGGTCACCACGGTCGGCGTCGACCGCGCGGGCCGGGTCGATCCGGAGGAGTTCGCCGCGGCGCTGCGCCCGGACACGGCCCTGGCCTGCCTGCAGTCGGCCAACCACGAGGTCGGCACGCTGCAGCCGGTGGCAGAGGTCGCGGAGGTGTGCCGTGCGGCACGGATTCCGCTGCTCGTCGACGCCGCCCAGTCCGCCGGACGTGCCGCGATCCCCGGCGGCTGGTCGCTGCTGACGGCCAGCGCCCACAAGTGGGGCGGCCCACCGGGCGTGGGCGTCCTCGTGATCCGCAAGAACACCCGGTGGAGATCACCGCTGCCCGAGGACGAACGCGAGCGCCGCCGGGTCCCGGGGTTCGAGAACGTTCCGGGTGCGGTGGCGGCGGCCGCGGCGCTGGAGGCGTACCAGGCCGAGATGGACCGCGACGGCCCCCGGCTGTCCGCACTGGTCGATCTCATCCGGGAGCGCGTGCCACGCCTGCTCGACGACGTCGAGGTCATCGGCGACCCCGTCCACCGCCTTCCCCATCTGGTGACGTTCTCGTGTCTGTACGTGGAGGGCGAGGCACTTCTCACAGAACTCGACCGGCTCGGCTTCGAGGTTTCGTCGGGCAGCTCCTGCACGGCCGATACGCTGCGTCCCAGTCATGTGCTGGAGGCGATGGGTGTGATTACTCATGGAAATGTGCGGGTATCGCTTCCGCGCGGGACCAGAGCGGCCGACGTCGATCGTTTTCTTGCGGTCCTACCCGGGGCCGTGACCCGTCTCCGCGAGTCCGCGGGCGTGACCAGTTGAGCGAGCGACGTTGAGCGAGGAGATCGGCACATGGGCCTGAAGCGCCGCCGCGCGGGCCGGGAAGCCTCCACGAAGGCGCCCCTCGAGGCGCCTCCGGTGAGCACCGGTCCCGCGCCATTGCTCACCATCGACGCGCTGGGCCGCAAGTGCCCGATCCCGATTATCATGCTCGCCGAGCGGATCGGCGAGGTGCCAGTCGGGCAGGTCATCGCGGTGCAGGCGGACGACGTCGCGGCGCGCACCGACGTGCCGGCCTGGTGCCGGATGAAGTCGCAGGACTTCGTGTGGGAGGAAACGCTGCCCTGCGGCTGGTCCTTCCATATCCGCCGCACCTACTGACGCCCTGACGCCGCCGCGGAGACCGCGGCGGCGTGGCGGCGTGGCGGCGTGGCTCACAGGTGCTGCGCGACCTCGTCCGCGGCCTCCTGGCCGTAGGCGCCGGCGAACCGCTCGATGAAGTGCTGCCGGTGCAGGGTGTACTCCTGCGGGCCCGCGACCTCCAGCGCGTGCGCGGCGAGGAGGTTGCCGGTCTGCGCGGCGCGCTCGAGCGACAGCCCCCAGGAGATGGCCGACAGGAAGCCGGCGCGGAACGCGTCCCCGACACCGGTCGGCTCCGCCTTGCGGACTTCGGGGGCGGCGTCGACGTGCAGAGCCGGCTCGCCCTCGCGGTCGATGCGCACGCCCTTCGGGCCGAGAGTCGTCACGCGGATCCCGACCCGGGAGAGGATCTCCTCATCCGACCAGCCGGTCTTCTGCTCGCACAGCGACTTCTCGTACTCGTTCGTGAACAGGTACGCGGCGCCGTCGACCAGCTCCCGCACGTCGTTCATGCGGGCGAGCTGCTGGGAGGGGTCGGCGGCGAAGGGGATGCCGCGGCTGCGGCACTCCTCGGTGTGCCGGATCATCGCATCGGGATCGTCTGCGCCGATCAGCACGAGATCGAGCCCGCCGACCCGCTGGGCGATGGGCTCCAGCTCGATCTCCCGCGCCTCGCTCATCGCACCCGTGTAGAAGGACGCGATCTGGTTGTGGTCCTCATCGGTCGTGCACAGGAAGCGCGCCGTGTGGTGCAGCTGGGAGACGTACACCGACGAGGTGTCGACGCCGTGCCGTTCGAGCCAGGACCGGTAGTCGGCGAAGTCGTCGCCGACCGCGCCCACGAGGATCGGCCGCTGACCGAGGCAGCCCATGCCGAAGCAGATGTTGGCCGCGACGCCGCCGCGCCGGATCTCGAGCTCGTCCACCAGGAAGGACAGGGACACGGTGTGCAGCTGGTCGGGGATGAGCTGGTCGGCGAAGCGGCCTGGGAAGGTCATCAGATGGTCGGTGGCGATGGAGCCGGCAACAGCGATGCGCACGACGTCGATCTCCTCGTCATTTCGGCGACCTCGTCATTGCCGCGAGGCCATCTCGGATCAGGGGGGCGAAACCCGGCAAGACTACTGCCTCACCGGGTCTGATCATGCATGATGCCCGTGCCCCGAAGCATCCCGGGACACGGGCATCAACGCGGAGCCCGAAGGCTCAGTGGAACGAGTCGCCGCAGGCGCAGGAACCGCCGGCGTTCGGGTTGTCGATCGTGAAGCCCTGCTTCTCGATCGAGTCCACGAAGTCGATCGTCGCGCCGGAGAGGTAGGGCACGCTCATCCGGTCGACACGGACGTTCAGCCCGTTGAAGTGCTGGACGAGGTCGCCGTCCACCTCGCGGTCGTCGAAGTAGAGCTGGTAGATCAGGCCCGAGCAGCCACCCGGCTGTACCTGGACGCGCAGCGCCAGGCCTTCCTCGCCCTGCTGGTCGAGCAGGCCCTTGGCCTTCTCCGCCGCCGCGTCGGTGAGAACGACACCCTGCTGCGTGGAGGTCTCGGCTGAAACCGTCATGTGCTGACTCCCGATCGGCTCGGCCGCCTCATGGCGGTCGTCACTGTTGTCGCTTGCTCTCCCGTCAACGTACCCGTTGCCGGGGCGCATTCCCCGACTCCGGTGTGTCGATGGTCGCACATCACCGAGGCGGGAGGAACCCGCGGGCAGGGTCGGCATGGAGTATCGTCAAACCGACGATAAGCCGTGTTGGAGGGGGTACTCCAGGTGACCATCGACATCGACAACACTCTGCTGCTGCTCGGGCGCGGATCCGACCCGGCGAGCGAACGCGGTGTCTCCTGTCCCGGCGAGCTGCCGCCCGCCTCCGATCCCGCGCTGGTGGAGCGCGCGCGGGCCGCCAAACAGGCCCTCGGCGACCGGCTCTTCGTGCTCGGCCATCACTACCAGCGGGACGAGGTCATCCGGTTCGCCGACGTGACCGGCGACTCCTTCAAGCTGGCGCAGGAGGCCGCGGCGCGCCCGCAGGCGCCGTACATCGTGTTCTGCGGCGTGCACTTCATGGCCGAGTCGGCCGACATCCTGACCACCGGGGATCAGCAGGTGGTGCTCCCGGACCTGGCCGCCGGTTGCTCGATGGCCGACATGGCCACCTATGACCAGGTCGAGGAGTGCTGGGAGGTACTGGAGGACGCCGGGATCGCCGGCGACGTCGTGCCGGTCACCTACATGAACTCCTCGGCCGACATCAAGGCGTTCGTCGGCCGCCACGGCGGCACGGTGTGCACGTCGTCGAACGCCAGGCGGGCCCTGGAGTGGGCGTTCGCCAGGGGATCCAAGGTGCTCTTCATGCCCGACCAGCACCTCGGCCGCAACACCGCGGTCCTGGAGATGGGGCTGACGCTGGACGACTGCGTCGTCTACAACCCCAACCGGCCGGACGGCGGTCTCGCCCCGGATGAGCTGCGCGACGCGACCATGATCCTGTGGCGCGGCCACTGCTCGGTGCACGGCCGGTTCAGCAAGGCGTCCGTGGACGAGGTGCGTTCTCGGATCCCCGACGTCAACGTGCTGGTGCACCCGGAGTGCCGCCACGAGGTGGTGCGGGCGGCCGACCACGTCGGGTCGACCGAGTACATCATCAGGATGCTCGACCAGGCGCCGGCCGGCTCGGCGTGGGCGGTCGGCACCGAACTGAACCTCGTGAAGCGCCTGGCCGACCGGCATCTCGACAAGACCATCACGTACCTGGACAAGACCGTCTGCTTCTGCTCGACGATGAACCGCATCGACCTGCCGCACCTGGTCTGGTCGCTGGAGTCCCTGGTCAAGGGAGAGGTGGTCAACCAGATCACGGTCGATGAGGAGACCGCGCACTACGCGCGCACCGCCCTCGACCGGATGCTCGCCCTGCCGTAGAGCCGTGCGCGGCCGGTCGCGGGTCCGTGCACCACTGATCGGGCGAACCGGCGGGCCCGCGCGCCTACTCGCGGAGCCGGTGGGCCTCGTCGAACAGGGCGGTCTCGGCGACGCGGGTGGTGACGTACGCGCTCAGCGCGGCCGCCGCGAGCATCATGTACATGACCACGATCTGGTAACGGATCGCGGTCAGCGGATCGACCCCGCCGAGGATCAGCCCCGTCATCGCGCCCGGCAGCGTGATCAGGCCCACCACCTTGGTGGAGTCGACCACGGGGAGCAGCGCGGTGTGCAGCGCGTCACGGGTGTGCGGGGCGAACGCCTCGCGCGCGGAGAGGCCGAGGAACAACCGGGCCTCGATCGCGGGCCGGCCGGCGTGCAGGGCGTCGTCCACTCGCCGCAGGGCCAGACCGGAGGCCTGCATGGAGCCGCCGATGATCATTCCGGCGACGGGGACCACGACACGCGCCTGGGCGGCGATCACTCCGAGCAGGACGAGCGCGAGCAGGGTGCTCCCGCCCCCCGCGGCGACCCCGATCGTCGCGGCCATCCGGGAGCGCGCCACTCCGCCGCCGCGCCGCCCCGCGACCTGTCCGGCGATGACGACCATGAGGGCGGCCCAGCCGAACGCCCCGGGAAGGCCGGCATACTTGAAGATCGCGAGGAGCACCGCGCCGACCGCGACGAGCTGCACCCCCGCGCGTACCACGGCGACGACGAGCTCACGGGTGATCCGCAGCCGCGCCCGCGCCACCACGGCGAGGGCGACGGCGACCAGGACGAGTGAGGCCGCGACGCCCGGCCACGAGGGCACGTGAACCGCGCTCATGGCAGAGCGGAGCTCTGCAGATAGGCGATCTCCTGCGGCGGCCCGTGCTCCTCCAGCCTCCCGGCGCGCAGGACGATGACGTCGCCGGCGAGCCGCCGTGCCTGGGCGGCGTCATGGCTGACCAGGACGACCGTGCCGCCGGCGTCACTCAGGTCGCGCACCACGCGTTCGATCGCCTCGGCGCTGGCCGGGTCGAGGGAGGAGGTCGGCTCGTCCAGCAGCAGCACCTCGGGGCGCAGCGCGAGGGCGCGGGCCAGGCACACACGCTGCGCCTCGCCCCCGGACAGGCCCGCCGTGGCGCGGTCGGCGAAGTCGCGCGGCAGCCCGGCCTCGGCGAGCAGGGACCGCACCTCCTCCGGCGGGACGTCGGGACGCCCCACCCGGACCTCGTCGAGTACCTGGCCGGTCAGCAGGGTCGGCCGCTGGGCGACCAGTCCGACGCGGCGGCGGAGGTCGAGGACGTCGAGGGCGGGCAGCGGCGTGCCCTGCAGGATGACGCGGCCGGCCGTCGGCTCGAGCATGCGGTTGAGCAACCGCAGCAGCGTCGACTTCCCGGCACCGCTGGGCCCGGTCACGGCCGTGCACTCCCCGGCCCGGATGGTGGCGGTCACGTCGTCGAGGAGCAGCGCGACGCCGCGGCGTACGCTCACCGCGTCCAAAACGAATGTCACAGTCCGGGCGCGCCCCACACGGGGAACCAGCGGCTGAGATCGCCCTCGACCGGCAGGTCGGCGCCGACGGCGCCGCGGACCTGGAGTTCGAGGGCGTTGTCGCGCCTCTCCCCGGACGTCGGCGCGAAGGGGTAGAACGTGCCCCTCTTGTAGAGGTAGACGAGACCGGCGCGCCGGCCGTCCGGACCGGCGAAGGCGACCACGGAGCACAGCAGCTGCGGCCCGAACCCGCCGGCCTCGAGCGAGGCGTTGACGGCGTGGATGTCGGTGACGAGTCCTTCGAGATCGGCGGGCTCGTGGCGCGTCACCAGCCACGTGTAGCCGTAGGAGTCGGTGGTCAGCTCGACCTTGGGGCCGTCACCGGCGTCGAGCAGCTCCCGCACGTCCCTTTCGATCTGCGCGAACGCCGCGCCCTCGGCCGAACGGAAGCACACCGCTCCTACGCCGGTGGGCGTGAACCCGGCCGCGGCCTCCAGGGTGATCGCGGCCGTGGGCAGCGCGAACAGCCGGTCGAGGTCGGGTTTCTTCGGCTTGGAGCGCCCCAGCAGCGCGTCGAGAAAGCCCATGTCACACGCCCCGGCCGAGCTGAGCCGAGATCGTCGACAGCTGCTCCAGGCGCTTCTCCAGCGGGGGGTGCGTGGAGAAGAGCGAGGAGATGCTGAACCCCTTGGTGAATGCCGGCGCGAAGAAGAAGGCGTTGAACGGCTCCGCCGCCCGCAGATCCTTCGTCGGGATCCTGGACATCTCGCCGGTCACCTTGGTCAGCGCGCTGGCCAGAGCGGACGGCCTTCCGGTCAGCACCGCGGCGGACCGGTCGGCGGACAGCTCCCGGTACCGCGACAGAGCGCGGGTGAGCAGGAAGCTGACGGCGTAGACGGCGGCACTCACCCCGACCACGACCAGCAGGACCATGGCCGTGCTCTGGTCGTTGTTGTTGCGGTTACGGTCGCTGAAACCGCCCCAGAGTCCCCATTCGAGGCCGAACCGCGTGAGCAGGCCGGCCAGGATGCCGAGGAACGACGCGATCGTCATCACGGCCACGTCGCGGTGGGCGACGTGCGACAGCTCGTGAGCCAGCACGCCCTCCAGCTCCACGGTGTCGAGCCGGCGGAGCAGCCCGGTGGTGACGCAGACCACCGCGTTGTTCTGGTTGCGCCCGGTGGCGAAGGCGTTCGGCACGTCGGTGTCCGCGATCGCGACCTTCGGCTTCGGCATGTCGCCCATCGCGCAGATGCGGTCGATGACCCCGTGCAGTTCCGGCGCCTCCTGCTCGGAGACCACTCTCCCGTGCATCGCGAACAGCGCGAGCTTGTCGGAGAAGAAGTACTGGGCGAACAGGAAGCCCACGGCGATGACGAGAACGATCAGCCACAGTCGGGGGACGAACACGAAGAAGAAACCGACGAAGGCGACGTAGAGCAGCCCCAGCAGGAACATCGTCACCAGCATGCGCGCCGTGAGCCCCCGGTCCGGTGCGAAGCGAGAACGCGCCATCATGTCCCTCCCACTACCCCACATGCATGTGCACTGTAAACGTCGAACAGGCCCGCTTAGTGCCAGGTCAGTCGGGAATCAGGCCCTCGTCCCCCAGCATGGCCCGGACCTCGGCCATCGTGGCGTCGGCCGGCGGCAGGATCAGCTCGGACGGCGCCAGGTCCTCCGGGGGCAGCACCTTGCCCACCGTGCGGACCCGCTGCAGCAGAGCGTGCAGCGCGCCGCGGAACTTCTCCTCGTCGCCGGACTCGATCGCCGTCTCGAGCTCGCCGTCGAGGCTGTTGAGGGCGGACAGGTCACCGTCGGAGACGTCGAGCTGCCCCTCGCCCATGACCCTGACGATCACTGACCCTCCCCAGGCTGCTGCGGACGCTGCACCTGCTGGGGGTGTGCCTGCTGCTGAGGCTGGGCCTGCGGCTGCCCCGCCGCGGCGTCGAGCTGCTTGGGAGCCGGCGCCATGCCGAGCTCCGCCTTCATCTGCTCGAGCTCGAGGTCGACCCCGGGACCGCTGCTGCCGACACGGTCGAGCTCGGCCTGGATGTCGTCACGAGGGCCGGAGAAGTCCTCCAGGGCGCCCGAGGCGAGCAGCTCGTCGATGGCGCCGGCGCGCGCCTTCATGTTCTCGGTCTTCTCCTCGGCCCGCTGGATCGCGAGACCGACGTCACCCATCTCCTCGGAGATGCCGGAGAACGCCTCGTTGATCTTGGTCTGCGCCTCGGCCGCGGTGTAGGTGGCCTTGATCGTCTCCTTTCGCGTACGGAAGGAGTCGACCTTGGCCTGCAACCGCTGAGAGGCGAGCGTGAGCTTCTCCTCCTCGCCCTGCAGCTGGTGGTACTGCGCACGCAGGTCGTTCAGCTGGCCATCGAGCCCCGACCGGCGGGTCAGCGCCTCGCGGGCGAGATCCTCACGCCCGACCTGAAGGGCCTTCTTGCCCTGGTCGGTGAGCTTGGCCTGCTGCTGCTCGAGCTGGTTGATCTGAAGTTCGAGCCGCTTGCGGGAGGTGGCCACGTCGGCCACACCGCGGCGGACCTTCTGCAGCATCTCAAGCTGGCGCTGATAGGAATAGTCAAGGGTCTCTCGAGGATCTTCCATTTTGTCCAGCGCCTTGTTGGCCTTGGACTTGAAGATCAACGACATACGCTTCATCACGCTCATCGCGCGGGGCCGGTCCCTTCGTGCTGGTGCCTCTGCAATGCTGCTGGGGTTCGTAACCACCCTACGCGTTAACGCTCAAGACAGTCATTATGTTCGCCGCGACCGCCGGTAGGCTGATCTGCGTGTTCCGACGCCGTACCAATGCCGCCACTGACGAGCCTCCCCAGACCCATGAGGTCCTGAAACCGGGAGGCAAGGGCAGACCCACGCCCAAACGCCGCGATGCCGAGAAGCGCAACCGCAGCCCGATCACGGCCCCGCGCACCCGCAAGGAGGCCTACCGTCAGGTCCGCGAGCGCCAGGCGGGCGACCGGCAGAAGACCCGGGAGGGCATGGCCCGCGGGGACGACCGCTACCTGCCCACCCGTGACCGGGGACCGGTGCGGAGGCTGGCCCGCGACTTCGTCGACTCGCGCCGCACGTTCGGCGAGTTCTTCATGTACCTCACCCTCCTCATCCTGCTCGGCGCGATGGCGGCGCCGGTCAGCGTGAAGACCTACCTGTACGTCTATGGCTGGCCGGTCATGCTGGTGCTCATCGTCGGCGAGTCGATCTACCTCGGCGGCCGGGTGAAGAAGCTGGCCGGGGAACGGTTCCCAGGCGAGAGCCTCAGGGGGATCGGCCTCTACACGGCCACCCGGGCGATGCAGATCCGCCGCCTCCGGATGCCGAAGCCCCGCCTCAAGCCGGGCCAGAAGGGCGAGGTCTGACCCCAGGATTAGGGTGCAGTTCATGGACTTTCGTCATCTCGGCCGCAGCGGCCTCAAGGTCAGTGAGATCGCTTACGGAAACTGGATCACCCACGGCTCACAGGTCGAGGAGGATGCCGCCAACGCCTGCGTGCGGGCCGCCCTCGAGGAGGGCATCACCACCTTCGACACGGCTGACGTGTACGCCGGCACCCGCGCCGAAGAGGTGCTCGGCCGCGCCCTGAAGGGACAGCGCCGGGAGTCGCTGGAGATCTTCACCAAGGTCTACTGGCCGACCGGTGACGGCCCGAACGACCGCGGCCTGTCGCGCAAGCACATCGTCGAGTCGATCCACGGCTCGCTGCGCCGCCTGCAGACCGACTACGTCGATCTCTACCAGGCGCACCGGTTCGACCACGAGACGCCGCTCGAAGAGACGCTGAAGACCTTCGACGACCTCGTACGGCAGGGCAAGGTCCTCTACATCGGCGTGTCGGAGTGGCGCGCCGAGGAGATCGCCCGGGCGCTCAAGATCGCCGACGAGATGGGCTTCGACCGGATCGTGTCCAACCAGCCGCAGTACAGCATGCTGTGGCGGGTCATCGAGTCCGAGGTCGTGCCCCTGTCCGAGAGGGAGGGCATCGGGCAGGTCGTCTGGTCGCCGATCGCGCAGGGCGTGCTGACCGGCAAGTACAAGCCGGGCGAGGCTCCGCCCGCAGGTTCACGCGCGACCGACGAGAAGAGCGGAGCCACGTTCATCAAGCGGCTGATGGGCGACGACGTCCTCACCCGGGTGCAGCGGCTCAAGCCGATCGCCGACGAGGCGGGCCTGTCAATGGCCCAGCTGGCGGTGGCGTGGGTGCTGCAGAACCGGAACGTCTCGGCCGCGATCATCGGCGCCACCCGCCCGGAGCAGGTACGCGACAACGTGAAGGCGGCCGGGGTCACACTCGACGGCGAACTGCTGAAGCGCATCGACGAGATCCTCGAACCGGTCGTCGAACGCGACTCGGCCAAGACCGTCAGCCCGCCGCAGCGCCCGTAGCCCGGCCGGCGACGCCCCGTGGCCCCCTGGGGGCGCCTTGGGGGCGTCGCCGCCCGCCCAGCGGGA
>JAOPYL010000333.1 GCA_025964625.1 Actinoallomurus sp.
GACGTGCTCGTGCACGAGCGGATGGGCCACCAGATGCCCGGGATCGGCGGGGTCTACAGCCACGTCACCGACGCCATGCGCAAACGACTCATCGCCGACCTGCAGCGCCGGTGGACCAAGCTCACCACATAGACGGGCCGCTGACATGACCCCAACCCACCGAAGGAACCAGCTGCCCCCGGATCGGGAGCAGTGCTCCCGGTTGACCACAACCCGCGTATGGGTTGTGTCCGGGGCCCCGTGGAGCAGTCTGCTCCCGATTTGCTCCCGATCCCGCACCCAACTGCGCCAAAACGAAAGATCCCCAGATCAGACACGCGGTCTGACCTGGGGAGACGTGGTGGGCGATACTGGGATTGAACCAGTGACCTCTACCGTGTCAAGGTAGCGCTCTCCCACTGAGCTAATCGCCCGGGCGAAGCAGAGTGCTTCAGAGGTGGAGACGGGATTTGAACCCGTGTACACGGCTTTGCAGGCCGTTGCCTCGCCTCTCGGCCACTCCACCGAGTGAGGTCTTCGGCAAGACCTCTCCGAGCGGACGACGGGATTCGAACCCGCGACCCTCACCTTGGCAAGGTGATGCTCTACCAGCTGAGCCACGTCCGCGTGCAGCCCCAGGGTGTGTCCCCTGCGGCGACGGGCTAAACATTAGCGGATACTCCGTCCAACCCCCAACTCGTTACCCCGAGCCGCGCGGCGTACGGGTCCTTCGACGGGCGTCTAAGCGTTGCGGGCGTACGGTCGGGGCATGTCCGCACCGTACGGCTTCGACATCGCCCCGGTGGCCGCGCTGCTGGCCGATCGCACGCGGGCGGCGATGCTCACCGTCATGCTCGACGGGCGCCCGCTGTCCGCGGGCGAGCTGGCGAGGACGGCCGGGGTGAGTGCGGCGACGGCCAGTTCCCATCTCGCGAAGCTGCTCGGCGGCGATCTCGTGACGGTCGTCAAGCAGGGCCGGCATCGGTAGTACCGGCTGAAGGGCGCCGAGGTCGCCGCGGTGATCGAGGCGCTGAGCCGGATCAGCCCACACGTCCAGGTCAGTAGCCTGCGTCAGTCGCGGCAGGCACAGGCGCTGGGGCAGGCGCGCACATGTTATGACGACCTGGCGGGACGGGCGGGGCGGCGCTGTTCGAGGCGATGCTCAGCCACGGGTTCATCGAGCCCATCGACACGTCGTATGACGATCCGGCGCGCAGCGCGTACGAGGTGACGGACAAGGGGGAGGGGCAACTGGGCGTCCTCGGCATCGACGTCGGCGCCCTCCGTGCGACGCGCCGGAGGTTCGCCGGGCACTGTCTGGACTGGACGGAGCGGCGTCCGCATCTCAACGGCGGGCGGTGACGGCGAGCCTTGTCGAGCACGGCTGGTTCGAGCGCGGCGCGTCCGCCGTGCTCTGGTGCTGACGGCGAAGGGACGCGGTGGCCTGGCAGACGTGTTCGGCTGCGTACTGGAGTAGGCCTCTCCGCGGGTCTCCGGGCTCCTCGAGAAAGACGCCGAAACCTGCCGGGGCTTTGTATGCGTGAGGCTGAGTCCCTGGTCAGAGATGGGTGCCATCACATTGTGCACTCACGGTATTTGAGTGGCTTGAACACATTAAGGTGACCCTTGCGCCGGAGATGAGACGGGCGCGACGCGGAGGGGTGACATAGCGGTGAGTGGGGAGCACGGGTTCTTTCGGGGTGATCGCCTGACAGGGCATATCGCGATCGGTGTCGTCGGTGTGCTGTGTGCCGCCGCCGTCGTGTTCGGTGTCGGGATGGCGAGTGCGAAATATCATCTCGCCGACGTGGGCGGCTGGCTCGCCTCGAGCAAGAAGGGCGAACTCGTCCACGTCAACGGCCTGTCCGGAAAGGTCGACGGCAAGATCACGCTGTCCGGCTCGACCGGTCACCCGATGAAGGTGATCCAGCAGGGTGGTGTCGTCCTGATCGTCGACGAGGTGACCCACGTGGTCAGCCGGGTTGATCCGGCCCACCTCAACGTCGTCCAGGGTGCCACCTACCGCGGAGCCGCGGGCATGCAGGTCGTCTCCGGTTCCGGGGCCGCGTACGCCCTGGACCAGGTGAAGGGCAGCGTCCAGCGGCTCGACCCGATGACCCTGGCGACGCTGGGGAACCCGCTCGGCCTGACCGGCCCGATCGGCGCCGGCGCCATCGACGCCCGCTCGGTCCTGTGGGTCCCGGTGCCCGCCGACGGGAATGCGGCGTCGGTGCGGAGCGGCCAGGCCGGCCAGCCGGTCGGCATCGGCAAGACCGGCGACGACCTCGCGCTCACCATCGCGGCGGGCGCCGCCGTCATCACCGACTTCACCACCGCCGAAAGCGTCATCATCGGCCCGGACGGCACCCAGATGAAGGTGAAGCTTCCCTCCACGGTCTCGGAGGCGGGCAGGGGCACGGTCATGGCACCCGCCAGTACGGACGGCCAGCTCGTGCCGCTGCTGGCCGGCGGGTCGCTGATCGTGCTCAACTCGGGCAACGGCTCGCTCAGCAGCGTCTCGCTGCAGCTGCCACGGCACCGGCTGGCCCCGCCGCAGGCGCTGGGCCAGAAGGTCTACATCCCCGACCAGAGCTCGGGCAGCCTCCTCGTGTACGACGCCGCGACCAACCGCATGGACCAGCAGGTCCCGGTGACGGGGCGGCCGGGTCAGCTGGACGCGTTCGTCAAGGACGGTCTGCTGTGGGTCAACGGGCCGGACACCTCCAAGGCCGTCGTGGTCGACGGCGCCGGTGGTCACCGGCCGGTGCAGAAGTACTCGCCGGACGTGCCGGGCGGAGCGAACAACCCGATCCCGAAGATCGGCAATCCCGGCGGTGACCAGGGTCAGCCGAAGTCCGGGCATCGCGGCAACTACCCGAGGCTGCCGAGAATTCCGCTGCTGCACAAGCCCGACCCCCCGAAGGTCACGCCTCCGGGGGCGCCCAGCAACCTCCGGGCCGCGGCGCAGCCCGACGGCAGCATCAAGGTCGACTTCCAGCCGGGCGGCGGGGCAAGGACGACCGGCTTCAGGCTGCTCACGCCGACCGGCCTGACCGCGGCCCCCAAGCAGATCGGTCCCGGCGGGCCGGACTACACCTTCACCGCCACCGGCGGCACCTGCGGTACGGAGTACCAGTTCGCGGTGGCGGCGCTGTACCGGAACGGCGGCCACACGTCAGAGATCGACTCCGCCTACACCACGCCCACTCTGTCCTGCACCGAGCCGGACGCCCCGAGCGGCATCACCGGCATCGGCACGTCGCAGGGCGCGCATATCAGCTGGCAGGCACCGCCCGGCGCCGCCGCGAAGAAGGTCAGCTACGTGACCGAGGTGGACCGGGCGCAGAGCATCAACCAGACGTACTCCAACGGCACGTCGATCACCGTTCCGGACATCTGGAAGAACGGCACGTACACCATCAAGGTCACCGCGTCCAACGCCGCGGGCGGGAAGACGGCGACCGTGACGCGGAAACTCACGGGCCCGGTCAACACGTACACCATCCACAACGGCGGAACCGCGACTGACTACAGCTACATCTGGGCGCAGGCGGATCCGAAGAGTGCCGTGGTCGAGAAGATCCAGAACGCCAACTCACAGTCCGTGCAGGTGATCTGCCAGAAGATCGGTGCGCAGTACAGCCACACCAACGGCAAAGCGGCGTTCAGTGGCAAGCTCTACGACAACGTCCGGCACAACGGTCACGTCGGGTACATGATCGGGTACATGCCGAACACGCCGCACAATCCATGGCAGCAACTCGCCGGTCCGGCGATTTGGGAGTGTTAATGACGGCGGAGGCGTACGGGGCGCCTGACGCAGAGACATTGGCGGGGCGGTTCGCCCAGCTGTTCGGCACGCTGGCGGCCAACGTCGAGCGGATCATCCGCGGCAAGCGGGAGAAGGTCGAGCTGGCGTTGATCTGCCTGCTGAGCGAGGGGCACCTGCTGCTGGAGGACGTGCCGGGCGTGGGCAAGACCACCCTCGCCCGGACCATCGCGGCGAGCGTGGACGCGCGGTGGACACGCATCCAGTTCACGCCCGACCTGCTGCCGTCCGACGTCACCGGTGTGTCGATCTTCAACCAGTCGAACAGCCAGTTCGAGTTCCACCCCGGCCCGATCTTCGCCAACATCGTCGTGGCCGATGAGATCAACCGGGGCTCGCCGAAGACGCAGTCGGCGCTGCTGGAGGTCATGGAGGAGCGCCGGGTGACCGTGGACGGGCGGCCGCATCCGGTGCCACGGCCGTTCATGGTGATCGCGACGCAGAACCCGGTCGACATGGACGGCACGTATCCGCTGCCCGAGGCGCAGCTGGACCGCTTCCTGATGAAGATCTCGATGGGGTATCCGGATCACGGTTCGGAGGTCGCGGTGCTCGTCGGCATGCCGGCCGGGCCGCTGGTCGAGCAGCTGTCCAAGGTCGCCGGCCGCGACGACGTCAAGAACATGATCGACTTCGCGGGGCGGACCCACGTGGCGCCGCCGCTGTACGACTACGTCGTGCACGTCGTCGCGTCCACCCGCCGGCATCCCGACATCCGGCTGGGCGCCAGCCCGCGGGCGAGTCTGGCGCTGCTGCGGGCGGTGCGTGTGCGGGCCGCCGCGGCCGGCCGGTCCTTCGTCGTGCCGGAGGACGTCAAGGCGCTCGCCACGCACGTGATCGCGCACCGGCTGATGCTCACGCCCGAGGCGGAGCTGCGCGGCCGTGACGCCGCGGAGCTGGTCGCCGAGGCACTCGCCAAGGTCCCCGTCCCGCAGGCGGCCGGGGTCTGAGAGTGCTGACGCGGCTCGGCTGGGGGATCGCCGTGGCGTCGGCGGTGCTGTACGCCGCCGGGGCCTGGCTCGGCTATCCCGAACCGGTGGTGCTGGCGACCGGCGGCGCCCTGGCCGTCGTGACCGCCGTGCTGTGGACGCTGCCGCAGCCCCGGCTGACCGTCAGGCGGGAGATCACGCCGGTCAAGGTCGAACGGGGCGAGGCCTCCGCCGGCGTCCTGCACGTCACCAACACCGGCCGGGCCCACCGTGCCGGACTGCGCGCCCACGACGTCTGCGGGCCGGGGGAGATCGACATCGAGGTGCCCCGGCTGCGCCCCGGCGTGGCCGAGTCGGTCAGTTACCCGCTGCCCACGGACCGGCGCGGGGAGATCCCGGTGGGCCCGCTGCGCCTCGTCCGCGCCGACCCCTTCGGCCTGGCCAGACGCGTCCACCAGTACGGCGAGCGGCAGACCCTGTTGGTCCGCCCGCGAACGGTGGCCCTGCCGCTGCTGCCGTCCGGCCGCAGCCATCACCTGGAAGGCCCGACCACCGACACCGCCCCGGCGGGCACGGTGACCTTCCACGCGCTGCGGGAGTACGTCGTCGGCGACGACCTGCGGCACATCCACTGGCGGTCCAGCGCGCGCACCGGCACCCTCATGGTCCGGCAGCTCGTCGACGCGAGCCTGCCGCAGACGACGATCGTCATCGACACCAGCCAGGATGCCTACCCCGATCCGGACGACTTCGAGCTGGCCGTGGACGCCGCCGCCTCGGTCGCGGCCGGCGCGGCGCGGAGGAGCTTCCCGGTGCGCGTCGTCACCGGCGACGGGCCGCTGGTGGAGACCCGCGGCGGCCCGCACGACGTCGAGCTGATCCTCGACCGGCTGGCCCGCCTGAGCCCGCACGACGTGCCGCACGCGGCGCTCGACGTGGCGCGGCGGGTGCGTGCGGGCGGGGCGCTCGTGTTCCTCACCGGCGCGCGCGGGGAGATCTCCCGTGCGGGGGTGCTGCGCCGCCGCTTCGACCGGGTGGTGTGCGTGCGGATCCGCCCGGAGGCCCCCGGACCGAGCCTTCCCGGCGTCGCCATGATCGAGATGGCCGACCTGGACGAGCTGCGCGCGGCGTGGAAGGGGACCACCCGATGACGACGGCGGCGCCGGCGAGACCGGAGGCCGCCAGGGCCGCGCCACCGGCCGGCGCCGGCCTACGGCTGATCGGCGCGCTCGTCATCGTGGCGGCCCTGGCGGCCTCGGCTGGCCTCGCCTTTCACCGGGTCTTCGCCTTCGGCGATCTCGGCCCGGTCGTCGCCGTCGCCGCGGTGCTCCCGGTGCTGCTCTCGGCGCTGACGTCCTGGCCACGGCGCCGGCCCTGGCCGCTCTGGACGTCGATCGCGGCGACCGTGGCGGGCTGGACGCTCGTCGCCGGCCTCACACTGTTCGACGGCGACTTCGTCGCGGTCGGCGGCGCCCTGCGGGACTCCTGGACGGGCACGCTCACCTCTCTGCTGCCCGCTCCCGGCAGGCCGGAGTTGCTCGTGCTGCCGCATGTTCTGGTGTGGCTGGCGGCCGCCGCGGGCACCGAGTCCGTCCTGCGCTCGGAGGCGAAGGCGGTTCCGGCGCTGCCCGCGGTCGCCGTCTTCGGGGTGGCCCTGCTGCTGGGCGTCGGCGGCCCCGGCTCGAACCTGCCGGTCGCCGCGGCGGTGGTCGGGCTCGTCGCCGTGCTGATGATCGTGCGGAACGGCGGGCGGCCGGGCTGGATGCTGGCCGGTGTGCCCGCGGCGGTGGCGGTCGGGCTGCTGGCCGCCGCCGCCGGGCCGTTCCTGCCCGTCGCCGGTGCGCCGTACGACCCCAGGGAGTCCGTCAAGGCGCCGCCGCCGCAGCAGCGCGACAGCGTCAGCCCCCTCGACCGCGTCTCCGCGTGGCTGCAGACCCCGGACCAGCAGATGTTCACGGTGCACGCCGGCGCCCCGGAGAACTGGCGGCTCGCGGTGCTGGATCGCTTCGACGGCGTCACCTGGACGTGCGGGGGGAACTTCGTCCCGGCGGGCAACCGGATACCGGCGGTCGGGCACGCCGGCCGTACCCGCGTCGAGCAGCGTTTCACGATCCAGGACCTGCCCGGCGTGTGGGTGCCGGCCGCCGACCGGCCCCAGACCATCAAGGGCCTGGCCGTCACGGCCGACCCCGCCAGCGGCGTGCTGACCTCGGCGCAGCTCCTGCGCTCCGGCCAGGCGTACACGGTGACCTCGATGGTGCGCGACTACAACGCCGGCGAACTCGCCGGAGCCCAACCGGCCCGTGACGCCGAGGCGCGCGCCGCCACCGACCTGCCGGAATCACCGGGGACCACGGCCAAGGACGCGGAGGTCCCGGCCTTCCGGAAGATCGCCCAGGAGGTCACCCAGGACCAGGGCTCCGCCTTCCAGCGCGCGGCGAAGCTCGCGGACTACCTGCGGACGACGGCCCGGTACGACGTCACGGGGCTGCCCGGCCACACCTACGCGCAGCTGACGTACTTCCTCGCGCACAAGAGCGGTACGTCGGAGCAGTTCGCCACGGCCTACGCGGTGATGGCCCGTTCCATAGGGCTGCCCACCCGCGTCGTCGTCGGCTTCCGGCCGGGTGTCGGCGGCAACGGCGTCTTCCAGGTGCGCTCCGGCGACGTGCTGGTCTGGCCCGAGGTGGACTTCAGCGGGCTCGGCTGGGTGCCGTTCTACCCGACCCCGGAGGAGGAGGGACGGTCCGGCCAGCCGGGCTCGGTGCCGACCGGGGAGACGCAGCAGAAGCTGGAGGCGGCCCAGAAGAACGCCGCGTCCCAGAAGAAGGGCAACGGCTCCGGTATCGGCAAGCAGCCGCCGCCGAAGCCTCCGGTGGGCAGGAAGGCCCAGGGCAAGCCCACGCCGTGGTGGGTGTACGGGCTGGCCGGGGCCGCGGCTGTGCCGGTCGTCTATCTCCTCGCCGTGCTGATCGTGCCGGTGCTGCGGCGCCGCCGGCGGCGTACCGGTTCCACTCCCGCCGAACAGATCACGGGTGCCTGGCAGCAGACCGTGGAGACGCTGCACGCGGTGGGCCTCCCGCCGGTGGCCGCGCTGACCGCCCATGAGGTCGCCGGCTTCGGCAGCCGTACGGTGACCGGCGCCGAAGGGCACCTGCGGCCCCTCGCGGACCTGGTCAACCGCGCCGAGTACGCCGCCGCGCCCCCCGGACCGGCCGCCGCCGAGGCGGCCTGGCGGCACACGGACAGGATCGGCGAACTGGTCGGGCAGGCGACCGGCCCGATGCGGCGGATCGGGCGCCGTCTGCACCCCCGCTCGCTACGGCTGCGCTGACCCGCTTTCCTACTGGGCGGTCGCGCCGCGGACACACGCCGCCCTGGACCAGGCGATCGTGGCGGACTGCCCGTCGCTCTGCCCGAGGGCGACCATGGAGCCGACCTTGAAGCAGTAGCCCTTCGCCGGGTCCAGGCCGCTGATCGTGGTGTTCAGCGTGCGCTTCGGGAGAGCCTGCGGAGGCTGCGATGCCGTCTCATCCGCCTGCTGCACCCAGATCGGGTAGTCGTTGCCCCTGGCCAGCTTCCAGCGCAGCACCACGAGCGGGCCCTTGGCGGCGGCGCGCAGGTTGCGTGGCGTCGCGGCGCGGATCACACCGGCCGGGACCGCGGGCGCCGAGGAACGGGTCGGGGCGGCAGGGGTCGGCGCCGGCTTCGTAGGGTCGTCCTTGCCGCCGAGCAGGAGGAAGCCGCCCACGCCGATGCCCGTCCCGAGCAGCAGGACGGCCAGGGCCCCGGCGACGAGGGCGCCCTGGCGGCCCGCCGTGCCCGCCGGTGGCGTCGTGGCCTGACGGTCGTGCTCGGCCGTCTCCTTCAGCGTCCGCGGTGTCGCCTCGCGGGCCCCCAGGTGAGGGGCAGGGGGAACGGTCGTCTGCTGTGCCATCGGCCCGGACCTCGGCGGCACCTGGCGCGGTGCCGCCGAGGGCGGCACCGTACGAGGAGGCGCCGGACGAGAAGGCGCGGTACGAGAAGGCGCCGGACGAGCCGCCGCCGCGTCCGGATGGGCGGCCGGGAGATGCGGCGCGTACTGCTGGGCCGGCAGGTCGAAGCCCGGACCGGTCAGGCCGGAGTGGTCGGTCTCGGGTGCGACCGGCACCGGTGGCGCGGTGACCGAGTCACTGCCCGCGAGCTCGGTCACCGGGAACCCGAGCTCGGACTGGAGTTGCTGGAGGCGGCCCGCGAACGCGACCGCGGTCGGGTAGCGGTCGCCGGGAGACTTCGCCATCGCCCTGGCGATGACGTCGAACACCTGATGCGGGAGGTCCGCCCGCTGGATCGGCGGTGGCGGCTCGTTGAGGATGCGCATCATCAGCGCGCCGATGCCGGTGCTCGACCCGGCCTTGAACGCCGGGCCCCCGGCGAGGAGCTGGTACATCGACGACGCCAGCGCGTACACATCGGACGTCACGCCCGGCGCAAGCCCGTTGACCACCTCCGGCGCGGCGTGGTGAGGGGTGAACGCGGTGGTGTGGGTGGCCTCCGAGGAGTCGACGAGCCGCGCGACGCCGAAGTCGGCGAGTGCCGGCTCGCCGTACTTGGAGACGAGGATGTTCTGCGGCTTGACGTCGCGGTGCAGCACCTCGGCCTCGTGCGTGGCCGCCAGCGCGCCCGCGATCTTCACGCCGACCCGGAGGACGTCCGGCACCGGCAGCGGGCCCTCGCGCGACAGGCGGTCGCGCAGCGAACCGCGCTCGAAGTACTCCATCGCGATGAAGGGACGGCCGCTACTCGTCATCCCCGTGTCCAGGACGGTCACGACGTTGGGATGGCCGGTGAGCCGCCCGGTGATCTGGCACTCGCGCTCGAACCGGCGCATCGTGTCGGTGTCCACCGCGTCGACCGACAGCACCTTCAGTGCCACGATGCGGTCGAGGCGCTCCTGGTGGGCGCGGTAGACCACGCTGAATCCGCCTTCGCCCGCCCGCTCCAGGATGCGGTAGCCGGGGACCTGGTCGATCATGCGGTCCCTTCTTCGTGGATCGCGTGGGGGCGGCGGGACATGCGTCCCGTTGATGGTAGTACGTGTCACTGGCCGCAGAGAGGGGGAACAGCGCATGGACACGATCCCCGTGACGGCGCCGACGCCCCCCGGCAGGAGCGCCGGATGCCGCTCGACACATGGTGACCGGCAGACTGGTGTCATGTTCGCCCACGTCGGGGGAATGCTGGCCACCGGGCTGACCGATGTGACCAGCGATCTCGCCGCGCTCGACTCCGAGGGCTTCTGGGCCGTCGTCCTCACCTACGAGGGCAAGGCGACCTGTGCCCGGTTCAGCACGGTCCGCGAGGCTCCGCTCCCGTACGCGCCATGGGAGGGGCCGCCGCGCGCGGCCTGGTCGACCTCGCTCGACGAGTCCGCGTACGTCTCCGGCGTCGAGACCATCCGCTCGGCCATCGCGGACGGAACCGTCTACCAGGCCAACCTCTGCCGGGTGCTGACCGCCCCGCTGCCCCGCCCGGACCTGCACGGGCTCGGGTACGCCCTGGCCCGCGGCAACCCGGCGCCGTACGCCGCCGTCATGCGGCTTCCGGGGATACAGATCGCGTCGGCCTCGCCGGAGCTGTACCTGTCGCGCGACGGCGACATCGTCGAGTCCAAACCGATCAAGGGAACCGGCCGGACCCCCGACGATCTGCTGCCCAAGGACCGGGCGGAGAACGTGATGATCGTCGACCTGGTCCGCAACGACCTCGGGCGGGTCGCCGAGACCGGCTCCGTGTCGGTGCCGGCGCTCTGCGCCCTGGAGGAGCACCCCGGGCTGGTGCACCTCGTGTCGACCGTACGGGCGCGCCTGCGGCCGGGAGCGGGATGGCCGGAGCTGATCGAGGCGACCTTCCCGCCCGGGTCCGTCACCGGAGCGCCCAAGTCGAGCGCGCTGACCTTGCTCGATGAACTCGAACCACAGCCCCGCGGGCCGTACTGTGGAGCTGTCGGCTGGGTGGACGCGGATTCCCGGCGTGGCGCCCTCGCTGTGGGCATCCGGACCTTCTGGGCGGAAGACGACCTGCTCAAGTTCGGTACCGGAGCAGGCATCACCTGGCACTCCGACCCCCAGCGCGAATGGCGGGAGACAGAGCTCAAAGCGGCTCGGCTATTGGAGGTAGCGTCGCGGTGGCCGAAATGAATTCGCAGGCCAGGCAGCCCGGCAGGGATGTCCCGGTCTGGATCAACGGGGAACTGCACGCCCCCGAGCATGCGCGCGTGTCAGTGTTCGACCACGGCATCCTCGTGGGCGACGGCGTGTTCGAGACGATCAAGGCGGTGCGGGGGGAGGCCTTCGCGCTGACCCGTCACCTCCGGCGGCTCGCCGTCTCGGCGGCCGGCCTCGGCCTGCCCGAGCCGGATCTCGACGCCATCCGCCAGGGCACACTCGACGTGCTCGCCGCCGCGCCGGCGTGGGATCTCGCCCGGGTCCGGATCACGTTCACCAGCGGCGTCGGGCCGCTGGGCTCCGACCGCGGCCCCGACGGGCCGACCGCGATCGTCGCCGTCGCCGAGCAGCGGCCCTTCCCGGCCACCGGCGACGTCTCCGTCGTGCCCTGGCCGCGCAACGAGCGCGGGGCGCTGACGGGGCTCAAGACGACCTCGTACGGCGACAACGCCAAGGCCCTCGACTACGCCCACCAGCACGGCGGCGCGGAGGCGATCTTCGGGAACCTGGCCGGCAACCTGTGCGAGGGCACGGGGTCGAACGTCTTCCTCGTCCGCAGTGGCCGGCTGATCACCCCGCCGCTGTCCTCGGGCTGCCTCGCCGGCGTCACCCGGGCCCTGGTGCTCGAGTGGTTCGGAGCCGAGGAGGAGGACGTCCCGCTGTCGGAGTTCACCGCCGCCGACGAAGCGTTCCTGACCTCCACGACCCGTGACGTCCAGCCGATCCGGGCGGTCGACGGCAAGGCCTTCCCGGCCGCACCCGGGCCGGTCACGCGCAAGGCCATCGAGGTCTTCGCCGAGCGGGGCGCGGCCGACCTCGACCCGTGACAGGCGTACGGCCCCGCGCCATGGGTGTGGGTCAGCGCTGGGAGGCGCCTGGCGCGGGGCCGTACGGTCTTTGCCGGGGATTTATTCAGGAGTGCCAGAGGAGATCGTCGAGTTCCGCCTCGATGTCGATGAAGTCCGACTCGCGCCCGGCGGCGACGATCTCGTACGTGCGGTTGAGGAAGTCGGTGAGCGGCGTGAGCGGAGCCTCGAAGTGCGCCGTGCCGAACGGTGACGAAAGCGACAGGTTCAGCCCGCCCTCACCGGTCTCGTCCGCCGGCCAGACCTGAACGTCACCGTCACCGACCTTGCGCACGACACCGACCGTCAGCAGCTCGCGAGCGAAGATCCACTCCACCGGGTCATCGTCTCCGACGTGGAAGGCGACACGGATGGCGTACGGGTCGTCGGCGGCGTACTCCAGCGTCGCGAGCAGCGGAACGGTCGTGCGATCAGGAACGACGAGCCGAAGGCCGACCTCGGCGGAGGCGGTGCTGCTGCTGTTCATCGGGCCATTCCTTCAGGCGTCGGACCCGCATCGCGGGCTCTCGGTGAGGACTTCGCTCCCTCCAACGGGTGTCCCCTTCGGTCTATGACCCGTAACTGCGAAAACTCCTAAGAACATTCCGCCCCCTGTACCCTCTGTGACCGACCTCACGGTCTTGATACCCGCTCTGACCTGCATGGAAGCGAAGCGGCTAGGGTCGATGCGTGAGGGAGACGTTCACACGGAGGGCAAGCGCACACGCCGCAACGCGTTGCTCGACAACGCGGCGGCTGGCCGTGTTCACGGTCGGCGCGACCGTCCTGCCGGCCCGCATCGCCATGCTGGTGCTGCCCGGCCCCGGCGCCGCAACGAGATCCTCGCCGTGGGAGGCGGCATCACCGCCGCCGCCCCGATCGTGGCCTACCTCGCCGCCTTCGGCCCCAACCTGCCCTGGCACGTGTGATCGCGACGCGCGAACACTCCGGCGGATACGCTAATCTGTGCTGGCGGCGGGCAACCGCCCAGGGCGATTAGCTCAGTGGGAGAGCGCTTCGTTCACACCGAAGAGGTCACTGGTTCGA
>JAOPYL010000003.1 GCA_025964625.1 Actinoallomurus sp.
TCCCTTCGGCGGCCTCAGCCCCTGCCCCGCCTCGTCTTCGAAACAGACGTAGGCGCCCAGGTCCGCTGCGATCCTTTTACCCGCGGCCACACCCGACTCTTCCATACCTCGACGGCCTCCTGGTCGCGTTCCATCGCCCGGCGGACCGGGACCTGAGGCGACCAGCCATGCCGCCGCATCAGCTTCCACACGCCCTCGATGGTGTAGCCGACGTGGAACAACCGGCCGATGACGGTCTTGATCCGCTTCAGCGTCCAGCGCTGGTCATCGGCGAACCCGTGCATCAACGGCCCCTTGGCCAGCTCGGCCTCCAGCCGCGCCCACTGCCCAGGGCTCAACCTCTCAGCCGACACCGGCCCCGAGGACTTCAGCGCCTCGGCCCCGCCTTGGCGCCAGGCCCTGCGCCACCGCCGCACGCTGCCCACAGTGACCCGCAGATCCCGCGCGATCTCTCCGGTGCCGTCCCCACGCGCGAACCGCCCGGCCGCCTCCAACCTCAACCGCTCACGCCGCTGCTGCTCGGCGGGCGTGTACCCGCCCCTTTGCGCATACCGCATACTCCCGTCATACGCCCACAACCAGCCAACGTCACAACCCGACCTCTACCAGTTCAACTTGGTTAGGTCAGCGCGTCAGGTAGTGCGGGATAGATCGTGAGGACACGGTCCAGCCCATGAATGTGCAGCAGCCTCGCGACCCGAGGATGCAGGCCCGTCAAACGGAGGGTGACGCCGAGCATCGTGGCGTGATGGTGGCTGCCGACCAGCACCCCCAGCCCTGACGCGTCACAGAACGAGACTCCGGACAGGTCGAGGATGACCAGCTCCATGCCGGGTTGAAGCAGACCGAGCAGGCGCTCACGCAACCCGGGAGCGGCGGCGATGTCGATCTCACCGCGCAACCTGATGATGATGTGAGTTGATCGATATGCGACGGAGAGCTCCACACCGGTACGGGCCTCGGCGGGATCCTTGGTGGTAGCCACGGTGGTGATCTCCGATCCCTCGATGGTGACCGGATGTCTCGGCTCGGATCCGGCCGATCCGGATCGAAGAAGCAGAAGGGCGCTCGTCCCCGGGGCGCTAGGCCGCCGACCCGGTATTCGGTCACCCCCGAGCAAACCCCCTCCGTACCGTGCCGGAAACAGCGGATCCGGGAAGGGCCGATCACCACAACCGATTGCCGTTCGGCGCCCGGACGGGGTGGTAATCGGTTACGGCGATCGGCTCAGCGCAGATCGCCTGTTTCCCCGAGCGGACCCGGCGGGTTGTCTCAGGAGTGGTCGATCGCTTTGGCCGGGGCCTCCTTGCTCCTGGCGCCCGCTGGGGGCCGGGCTGAAGGGCCTCAGTAGCACTGTGAACGGAGCATTCCGATGAAGACCTTGATCATTGTTGTGATCGTCGTGGTGGTGGTCCTGCTGCTGGTACTGGCCCTGGCGGTGCGGGTCGTCAAGCAGTACGAGCAGGGGGTGTTGTTCCGGCTCGGCCGGGTGCGCGGGGCACGGGAGCCGGGCCTGCGGCTGATCATCCCGCTGGTCGATGTGATGCGCCGGGTGTCGATGCGGATCGTGACGATGCCGATCCAGTCCCAGGGGATCATCACCCGCGACAACGTCAGCGTCGATGTGTCGGCGGTGGCCTACTTCCGGGTGGTGGACGCGGTGAAGTCCGTTGTGGCGATCGAGAACGTCCGAGCCGCCATCGACCAGATCGCCCAGACCACCTTGCGGAAGGTGGTCGGGCAGCACACCCTGGACCAGACACTGTCCGAGACCGACCGCATCAACCTGAACATCCGCGAGATCCTCGATGTCACCACCGTCGGGTGGGGCGTGGAGGTCAGCCTGGTCGAGCTGAAGGACATTCAACTGCCCGAGAGCATGAAACGCGCCATGGCCCGCCAGGCCGAAGCCGAACGAGAGAAGCGCGCCAAGATCATCAACGCCGAGGGCGAGTCGATGGCCGCCGCAGCACTCGGGGATGCCTCCGACATCATGATGGCGCACCCACTGGCATTGCAGCTGCGTAACCTGCAGAGCCTGGTCGAGATCGGCGTGGACAAGAACAGCACCGTGGTGTTCCCCGCACCGCTGATGACCACCATCGCCGAACTCGGAACCTTCCTCGCCCGTGAGCAGACCGCCGCGACCCCCGCGCTAATACCCAACGGCGGCAGCTCGGCCGCCGGAACGCCGGCAGCGGAAGGACCGCCCCGCACCCCACCTCGCAGGACGTAGCGAGCAGGCGATGCCGCCGATGTCGGGGAAGTAGTCGGGCGAGCGCGGAAGGGACCGCCCTGGACGGCCGAGCGAGTGGCGACCGGGAGACCTGAGGGACGCCCAGATGTATTGGTTGTCGAAGGTACCCCGCAAGCGGCGCCGTCAGCCAACCTCATGGTCGAGGTGGTCCGCCTCGCAGGGACCAGCCCTTTGGGGATGAGGTCGCGTCGTCTTGGTTGGCCGTGGCTCTGTGCAGCGCCGCCGAGTCCAGCCGCACCCGGCCGTGACTGGCCCCGCTGGCGCTCGCGTGTTCTGAGAGCGCGGGGTCGCCGTGGGGGGAGACGGTGGTGCTGTCAGTGTGCGGGAGGCAGGCGCAGGGCGAGCACAGCGATGTCGTCCTCGTTGTCAGGGCGAGTCATGGTGGGCAACTTGTCGCAGAAGGTCTCGATGTCGAGGTTGGAGAGCGCGGTGGTCTGCTGGCGGAGCCGGGTCATGCCTCGGTCGAGTGACTCGGTACGGCGTTCGATCAGGCCGTCGGTGTAGAACAGCACCGTCGATTCCGGCGGCAGCGCTCGGCACGCGTCGGGTCGGGGAGCCGTGAGGTCGGCACCGAGGATGCGGTCATGCCCGTCCTGGAGGAACCTGGTCTCGCCGGCTCTGGTGATCAGCAGGGGTGGCGGATGGCCGGCGTTGGTCCAACGCAGTCGCCAGCGGCCCGTCGCGGAGTTCTCCAAACGGGCCAGCACCATCGTCGCCACCATCCCTTCTCCGACTCCGTCCAGGGCGCGGTCCAGCCGGCCAACGATCTCGCTCGGTGGTCCCTGCCGATCCCAGGCGAGCGCGCGCGTCATGTTGCGTACCTGGCTCATCTGTACCGCCGCTTGCAGGTCGTGACCCGCGATGTCCCCGATCACCAGCGCCGGGGCGCCATCGGGGAGCCGGAAGCAGTCGTACCAGTCCCCGCCGACCGCGGAGGACTCACGTGCCGGGGTGTACCGTGCCGCCACCTGTAACGGGGCGATGTCGGGGAGCCGGGGGAGGAGCGATAGCTGCATCCGCTGCGCCATCTGCTTTTGCAGGAGATACAGGCGCGCGTTGTCGACGGCGAGGCCGACGCGGTGGGCCAGGTCCTCGACCAGCGGCAGGTCCTCCTTGGTCAACGACCGTCCCGGGGTGTTGGTGACCAGGGTCAGTGCTCCCAGCACCTGCCCGCGAGCACGTACGGAGGCCAGGATCGCGGTGTCGGCCCTCAGCCGCTCGAACTGCTCCAGTTCCCTGCGATGGACGGCATCTGTGGCCTGTCCAGGAGCGGTAAACCTGGTGAGCAGCACCGGCCCGGCCCCCAGCAGCGCCCGCGCCAATCGGGCATGTGAGGTGGCCGGCAGCGCCCATGGCAGATCGATGGAGGGTTGCCCGGCCTCCCTGCCGGCCACACTCACCCTCCGCACGGTTTCGCCGTCCAGCAGATCGACCGCGCACCAGTCCGCCAGCGCCGGCACCACCAGTCGTACCAGCCTCCGCAACGCGCTGTCCGCGTCCAGGCTGCTGCCGATCGCCGTCGATACCGAGACATGAGCATCAATCGTTGCGTTCCGTCCGTCATGCGGCGGCCCTTCGATAATCCACGGCGATTGCCGCAGGTGCAGGGCGACGGCGGCCACGACGCAACGGCGGCGAAACGCCCGCCACCGACTCTCTCATGCAGACAGTGAGTGTCGAAAATGTCGAAAATTCCGTGCGATCTGGGCATATTCACCGAAGGTGACCGATCGTACGAGGCCGCGGGGAACTCCGGGTGCCAGGTGGAAGGGCTGGGAGATGCGGCCGCCCGGCGGGATACTTGCCGCATGGTTAGCAACACTGCACGGGAACAGGCCATCTACCAGGCGCTCAAAGCGGTCGACGAGGTCGTCGCAGCTCTGCAGGCCCATCTCCTCGAGGAGCATGGGGCCGACCCGGAGCGCGCCGCCGAGCAGAGCACTTCGACCAACTCGCTCAAGCTCCTGCGTCAGGCTCGCGAACGGCTCGGCAACGGACTACGAGCCATCGAGGCCGACAACATCGCCGAGACCGATGGGATTTCTCTGCGCAACGAATGACCGAACAAACGCGTACCACCCGGATGGCGAGCAGGACGTGTGTCGTACGAAAACAGATGGCGTTCGATTTTCGAGCCAGGTCGCTCCTTGCCGACATCGAACGCCGTCAAGGGAGCGGCCCACCTCGTCAGGACTCGGTCAGCCTGTACGCGCGCCGTCCGCTTACGGTCTCATCGATATCAGGCCCGTCCCCGCCATGACCGCCGGCCGGTTCGCCGGCCGCTGCTCTGGCCGTTGAGCAGGTGGTAGGCGATCAGCAGGACGGCGGCGCCGACGATGGCGGTGATCCAAGTAGAGAGGTTGAAGAACCCCTGGATGCCAGCGACGTGGAACAGGTTGGTGGCCACGAGGCCGCCCAGCAACGCTCCGGCGACACCGATGAGTGTGGTGACGATGATGCCTTCGCGGTCTTTGCCGGGGACCAGCAGTTTGGCGATCCAACCGGCCGCGAGGCCGAGGATGATCCAGGCGATGATGCCCATGACCGACTCCCTTGGAATGCAGTGATCTGAGAACTGCGATAGGTCGGGTTTCCGGGCCGGTCGTCGCAGGGGGTCCGACCCCCGCGAGATCCCGCGGTCATCGGAGCTGTCCGCCTTTCATCACATCTCAGATCCGCAATGGCGGAAACAGTCAATTCCGACATTATTTATCACTTCAACCGATCACCAAGCGACGCTGACGTTACGCGGGTGACGATCCCCTGGGGACTGGATCGGCATCATGACGATCCAGTTCATGTTGGACGGCGTGCCAGACCTGCGACGGGCCGGCCGCGCGGGCCGGCCTGCCGCAGGTCCCGCCCCCGTACGGAACCGAGCACCAGTCGTCGCACTCGTTCAACCTGAGACAACACTGCCGCGCCCATCAGGGGAAACAGGCGATCCGCGCTGAAGCGATCACCGCAACCGATTACCACCCCACCCGGCGGATTCCTGACACCACGCCGGCCTAGACGGCCATTCCACCCGTCCGACGCCGGGCGGCAATCGGCTGCGGTGATCGGTCCTTCCCGGATCGGCTGTTTCCGGCACGGCGGGGAAGGGGCTGGCTCAGGGGTTGCTGTACATCAACCGGTTCGCGATCGAGATGGAAGAACCACGCCAACCGAATAAGGAGCCGCGTTGTGCCACGTACCGACCCCGCGCCGACACGGGGTGCCGGCCAGCATGAGCTGGAGCTGCTCGATGCGTACTGGCGGGCGGCGAATTACCTGTCGGTCGGGCAGATCTATCTGCTGGACAATCCGTTGCTGCGAGAGCCGTTGCGGGCCGAACACGTCAAGCCGCGGCTGCTGGGGGACGACGCCGGGGCTGAACCTGCTGTACGCCCACATGAACCGGGCCATCAAGCAGCGTGGCCTCAACGCGTTGTACGTGACCGGCCCGGGTCACGGCGGCCCGGGTCTCGTGGCCAACGCCTACCTGGAAGGCACCTACAGCGAGGTCTACTCCTCGATCGGCCCGGACGAGGACGGGTTGCGTGCGCTGTTCCGGCAGTTCTCCTTCCCGGCGGCATCCCCAGCCACGTGGCGCCCGAGACACCCGGATCCATCCACGAGGGCGGCGAACTCGGCTACTCGCTGGTGCACGCCTACGGTGCGGCGTTCGACAACCCGGACCTGCTGGTGCTGTGCGTGGTGGGAGATGGCGAGGCCGAGACCGGTCCGCTGGCGGCGAGCTGGCACTCCAACAAGTTCCTCAACCCGGTGAGTGACGGGGCGGTGCTGCCAGTGCTGCACCTCAACGGTTACAAGATCGCAGGTCCGACCGTGCTCGCCCGCATCGGTGATGAGGAACTCGCCACGCTGATGCGCGGCTACGGCTACGACCCGCACTTCGTCGTCGGCGACGAGCCCGCAGCCGTCCATCAGCAGCTCGCGGCCACGCTCGATGAGGTACTGGACGACATCGCGGCCATCCAGCATGACGCTCGCGGCACCACGGGCACACGGAACGGGCAGGCGGGCACACCACCGCGCCGCCCGATGTGGCCGATGATCGTGCTGCGCACCCCGAAGGGCTGGACCGGGCCCAAGGAGGTCGACGGTCTCCCGGTCGAGGACACCTTCCGGGCCCACCAGGTACCACTCGCCGAAACCCGCCACAACGCCGAGCACCGCAAGCTGCTCGAACAGTGGCTGCGCAGCTACCGGCCCGAGGAATTGTTCGACCAAGCTGGGCAGCTGATCCCACAGCTGCGGGCGCTCGCGCCGCAGGGGCCCCGCCGGATGAGCGCCAACCCCCACGCCAACGGCGGGCGGCTGATACGCGACCTGGTCATGCCGGACTTCCGTGACTACGCCGTTCCGGTCGACCGTCCCGCCGTCGAGTTCGGCGAGGCGACCCGGATGCTGGGCACATTCCTGCGCGACATCATCGCCCGCAACCCCGACCGTTTCCGCATCATGGGCCCGGACGAGACGGCGTCCAACCGGCTCTCTGCGGTCTTCGAGGAGACCGACCGCGCCTGGGACGCGACCACGCTGCCCGGCGACGATCACCTCTCCCCGGACGGCCGGGTGATGGAGGTGCTGTCGGAGCACCTGTGCCAGGGATGGCTGGAGGGCTACCTGCTCACCGGACGGCATGGCCTGTTCAACTGCTATGAGGCGTTCATCCACATCGTCGACTCGATGGTCAACCAGCACGCCAAATGGCTCAAGACCACGCGTGCCATCCCGTGGCGGGCACCGATCGCCTCACTGAACTATCTGCTGTCCTCACACGTCTGGCGCCAGGACCACAACGGCTTCTCCCACCAGGACCCGGGCTTCATCGACCACGTGATCAACAAGAAGGCCGAGATCGTCCGCGTCTACCTGCCACCGGACGCCAACACCCTGCTGTCGGTGGCCGACCACTGCCTGCGCAGCCGCGACTACGTCAACGTCATCGTCGCCGGCAAACAGCCCGCGTTGAACTACCTGAACATGGACGAGGCGATCGCGCACTGCACCCGCGGGCTGGGGATCTGGCCGTGGGCCAGTAACACCGACGGCGAACCGGACGTGGTACTCGCCTGCGCCGGCGACGTCCCGACGCTGGAGACCCTGGCCGCGGCGGACCTGCTGCGCACTCATCTGCCGCAGCTGAAGGTACGGGTCATCAATGTCGTGGACCTCATGCGGTTGCAACCGGCCACCGAGCACCCGCACGGGCTGTCCGACCGCGACTTCGACGCGCTGTTCACCGAGGACAAGCCGGTGATCTTCGCCTACCACGGCTATCCGTGGCTGATACACCGCCTCACCTACCGCCGGAACAACCACCGGAACCTACACGTACGCGGGTACAAGGAAGAGGGCACGACGACGACCCCGTTCGACATCGTGATGCTCAACGACCTCGACCGCTTCCACATCATCATGGACGTCATCGACCGCGTCCCGTCCCTGGGCGCCCGCGCCGCGACTCTGCGCCAGCAGATGGCCGACGCCCGTCTGGCGGCGCGCCGGTACACCCGCGAGCACGGCGAGGATGATCCCGCGATCGCCGGCTGGACGTGGGCGGGCGGCGGCTGACCAATGCGGGTACTGACCGTCAACGCCGGATCCTCGAGCCTGAAACTACGCCTGCTCGACAACGATGACCTGTGTCGCCACGCCGACCTGCCCGCCGGGCGGGACAGCTTCGACACCTCCCGCCTCGCCGACGTCCTACAGGGCTGGGGTGAGCCCGAGGTGGTGGGTCACCGCATCGTGCACGGCGGTACGAGTTTCACCGGCCCGGCCCGGATCGACGACGCCGTACGGAAGCGGCTGCGGGACCTGACCGACCTCGCCCCGTTGCATCAGCCCAAGTCTCTTGCCGCGCTCGACGCCGTCACCACGCAGCTGCCCGATGTCACCGCGACGGCCAGCTTCGACACCGCGTTCCACACCACCATCCCGGCCGCGGCCGCGACCTACGCGGTGCCGCCCGAATGGCGGGACCGCTACGCGATTCGCCGCTACGGCTTCCATGGGTTGTCGCACGACTACTGTTCCCAGCGCGCCGCGGAACTGTGCGGCAGGCCGCGGGAGGAACTGCGGATCATCACATGTCACCTGGGCGCGGGCGCCTCCCTCGCGGCCGTGGCCGGCGGTCGCAGCGTGGATACCACCATGGGCCTCACTCCGCTGGAAGGCCTGGTCATGGCAACGCGCTCCGGCACCGTCGACCCCGGACTGGTGCTCTGGCTCGAAGAGCACGAACACCTGTCACCGCATGAGGTCGCCACCGCGCTGGAGCAGCGCTCTGGACTCACCGCCCTTGCCGGCAAGGGCGACATGCGCGCCGTCGAGGCCGCGGCAGACCGCAGTGATCCGGCCGCGGTGCTCGCCATCGACGTCTACATCCACCGGCTGACGGCCGGTATCGGCGCGATGAGCACAGCGACCGGGGGCCTGGACGTGCTGGCGTTCACCGGCGGCGTGGGCGAGCACTCGGCCACGGTACGACTGACCGTACAGACCATGGTGATCACCGCCCGAGAAGACCTGCAGATCGCCCGCGAGGCGCGACGGCTGCTCCGACGATGACGATCTCCGCTCCAACGCTGCCGGCCCGGTCCACCACCCGGGTCGTGTCCGCCGCATCGCGGTCCGCGGCGGACGTGCTCGGTGAGCTGGGGGTGACCGCCGGCATGGGCCTGTCCAGCGACGAGGTCGCGCGGCGGCAAACGGAGTACGGCCCTAATGCGGTGGCCTCGCACCAAGCGCGGTTCCTGCCGGTGCTCTGGCACCAGCTGCGGTCCCCACTGCTCGGACTCCTGCTGACCGCCGCGGTCGCCTCCTACTTCGTCGGCGAACGCAGCGACGCCGTCATCATCGGCGTGATCGTCGGCGTGTCCATCGGACTCGGCTTCGTCAACGAGTACCGGGCCGAGAAGGCCGCCGAGGCACTGCACTCCCAGATCCGCCACCAGACGGTGGTCATCCGCGATGGGCGGCCCGCCACGGTCGAGGTCACCACCCTCGTGCCCGGCGACCTGATCGAGCTGCGGCTCGGGGACATCGTCCCGGCCGACATCCGGCTGGTCGAGCTCGCCGGCCTGGAATGTGACGAGTCGATCCTGACCGGCGAATCGCTGCCCGTCGAGAAGAAAACCGCTGCCGTGCCGCCGGGGACACCACTGGCTGAGCTGTCCGGGTGCGCGCTGATGGGAACCGTGGTGCACGCAGGCAGCGCCAGCGGAATCGTAGTGGCCACCGGAGCCCGCACCGAGTTCGGCAAGATCGCCACCGGACTGAGCACGCACCAGCTCGACACCGAGTTTCAGATCGGGCTGCGGCGATTTTCAATGCTGCTGGTGTACGTCGCCGGGGCGTTGACCACGTCGATCTTCGTGATCAACGTGGTGCTGCACAAGCCGATCATCGACGCGTTGCTGTTCTCGCTGGCGATCGCGGTCGGTATCACCCCGCAACTGCTGCCCGCGGTCGTGTCCACCAGCCTCGCCGCCGGCTCACGGCGGATGAGCCGCCGTAAGGTCCTGGTCAAACGGCTGGTGTGCATCGAGGACCTCGGCGACGTCGACGTGCTGTTCACCGACAAGACCGGCACCCTCACCCGGGGCCGCATCGACTACATACGCGCCGTGCCGGCTGGCGGCGACGCGCCCGAAACGGTGCTGCGATGGGGACTCTTGTGCACCGAGAACACGACGTTCGACGGGCAGGCCGTCGGCGGGAACCCGCTTGATGAGGCTCTGTGGCAGTCCACCGCCGCCGCGAATCAGCGGATCGCACTGGCCGAGTACACGCGGGTCGCGGTACTGCCGTTCGACCACGAGCGCCGTATGAGCTCGGTCCTCGTCCATGACACCGCAGGCCGGTTGACACTGGTCACCAAGGGCGCACCGGAGACCGTCCTGGACCGCTGCGTCGACGTGCCCGCTGCCGCACGCGAGGCCTTGCGGGGGGAATTCGCCGCCGGCAACCGGGTCATCGCGGTGGCCACCCGCCCTGCCGCCGACGCGCACCGGCCAAGAGCCGAGGACGAACACGGCCTGCACCTTGCCGGATTGCTGGTTTTCCTGGACCCGCCGAAGCAGGACGCCGCCGGGGCACTGCGCCGGCTGGCCGACCTCGGTATCACGGTGAAGGTCGTCACCGGCGACAATGCCGCAGTCGCCGGCAAGGTCTGCCGCGATCTGGGACTGGGCGAGAGCGGCGCCTTGACCGGTGCCGATCTCGATGCGCTCGACGACGCCGGGCTGGCCACGGCGATCGCCGGCACCACCGTGTTCGCCCGGGTGAGCCCTGAGCACAAAGCCCGGATCGTGCGTGCCCAACGGCGTAGCGGCCGCGGGGTCGCCTTCCTCGGAGACGGGGTCAACGACGCGCTCGCGCTACACGCGGCCGACGTGGGCATCTCAGTCGAATCGGCCACCGACATCGCCAAAGACGCCGCCGACGTGATCCTGCTGGAGAAGGACCTCAACGTGCTCGCCGACGGTGTCACCGAAGGGCGGCGGATCTTCGCCAACACCATCAAGTACGTGCTGATGGGCACATCCAGCAACTTCGGCAACATGGCCTCCGCCGCAGGCGCGTCACTGTTCCTGACCTTTCTGCCGATGCTGCCGTCCCAGATCCTGCTCAACAACCTGCTCTATGACTCCAGCCAGCTGGCCATTCCCACCGACACCGTCGATGAGGAGCAGCTACGCCGCCCCTCGCACTGGGACATCGCGTTCATCCGCCGCTTCATGATCTACTTCGGCCCGCTCAGCTCGGTCTTCGACTTCGCCACCTTCGCCGTCATGCTGTGGGTCTTCCATTCCGGCCCAGCACAGTTCCGCTCCGGCTGGTTCGTCGAGTCGCTGGCCACACAGACCCTCGTGATCTTCGCGATCCGCACCCGCCGCATCCCCTTCTTCCGGAGCCACCCCAGCCTGCCACTGACCCTCGCCTCGCTCGGCGTCGTCACCGTGGGCACGCTTCTTCCAGCCACGCCGCTGGCGCATGCTCTCGGCTTCCAACCGCTGCCGATCGGGTTCTTCGCCGCACTCGCCGGCATGGTGATCGGCTACATCGTCCTCATCGAGATCGGCAAGCGGATCTTCTACGGCGCCGCGCCCAACACACCCCCCACCCAGCCGCGCCACCTCGGACACCGCTACCTCCGGCGCCGCGCCGCGTATTTCAGCACGATCACCCGCCCCCCGGACCGGTCGTCCTCCAGACGATGATGCGCCGCTCCCGCCCCCAGCTCCCGGTGTGAGCGATCTCCCCCGGCCGTCCATGGTCGGCCGCGTAGATGCTTTTCAGCGGCGGCACCGCTGGGCGGGACTGCCACTGGCCGTGGTTTTACACGTTCGTTGATGATCAAGGCGGCTATCTCACGGCGTTGATCACCTACTACGGGTTCGTGTCGCTGTTCCTCCTGTTGCTGATGCTGGTCACCGCTCTGGGATTCGCGTTGCAGGGCAGCGCCGGCCTGCAACAACGGGTGCTGGATTCTGCGCTCGCTCATTTCCCGGTCATCGGCGTGGGAGCGGATCGGAGCGGAGCCCGACGCCGGCGAGGAGGCCGCCAAGCCGTTCGGGCGCCCGGGACGGCTCCTGCATCGCACGCCGAGGATTTTTTATAAACTTATGCCGTGAGGAGAATCGCTCGAATATTCGCAAAATCCCTTGCCGCACCCTCCCGAGGCACTTTTGGGCGAGTGGCGAGTCGGGACCGCCGACAGGCGCGCCGCCAAGCATGAGGTCATGGCGAGGAATCACACCGGCCGGATCACTATGTTGCGATCGTGGAGTTTCAATCCTGGGAAGCTGCCCAGCAGAGCAGTAAGTTGGCCGAGACCACACGGTTCGCCGAGAAGCTGAACAAATTGTGCGACGGCCCCGTGAAGTACGGCGACTAGGACGTGATTCGCGACAAAAGATAATCACTAGCTGAAAGGGCCACCAAAGACCGGCCTGTGCCATGGCGCTTGGAAAACCATCCTCGCCGTGGCACAGGTCATTTCTGATTGAAGTCGGATTCGGCCGGCTGTTCGGTATGGGGCGCGAGCCAGCCCAGTCGTTTGGACATTGTTCGTGCGCAGTTGGTGATGGCGGATACGTGTTCGGAGGTGTCGGTCGCTCGCCACAGAATGGACCAGGGGTAGTGGGATACGGGTTCGGTGAGTGGTCGCCAGATGGTTCCGGGAAGGGCGGAGATGCAGGAGGAGGGTACGCAGTACAGGCATCGTCCTGCGGCGACGAGGTCGGCGGCGGCGCAGATGCTTTCTACAGTGCCTTCGTAGACGGCGGGGGTGAATCCTGCTGCGCGGCACATCTCGACGACGAATTGGTTGAATTCTGGTGCTTGGGCGTCTTCGGCGAGGAGGAGGGGTTCTTGTGCGAGGGTGGCGACGGGGATGCCGTCCAGGGCGGTGAAGGGGTGTCCGTCGGGGACCAGTACGCCGAGTGGGTCGTGGCGGAACAGGTGTGAGGCGACTCCGGGTGGGGCGAGTGCGGCTCGTCCGATGCCGACGTCGAGGCGGCCGTCGAGGAGTTGTTGGTATTGCTCGGGGACACTGGCTTCGACTTGGTGGATGACCAGGTCGGGGTAGCGGGCTTGGACTTCGTGCAGGATTTGTGGCATGGAGTCGTAGCTGGCGTCGATGATGCCCACGCGCAGGCTGGGGGCGGTGCCGGCGGTACTGCGGGCGATCTGTGCGGCGCGGTCGACCTGGGCGATGATCTGGCGGGCTTGGATGAGGAACGCGGCTCCGGCGGGGGTGACGAAGACGTGGTGGGTGGTGCGTTCGAGCAGGCGTACGCCGAGTTCGCGTTCGAGCCGTTGCACCTGCTGGCTCAGCGCTGATTGCACGATGTGTTCTCGTGCGGCCGCCCGGCCGAAATGGAGCTCTTCGGCCAGGGTGATGAAATAGCGAAGCTGGCGAAGCTCCATGCCCGCCACCTCCGCTCCCGCACCAGGATCACCTGACCACCGTGGTCCGCCATCTCCAGCATCTCAGGCCGATGAACACAACTGGCGTGTTGCCTCAGAAAATGATGTCCCCTGCCGATCAGGGCAGGTGATGAGGCTTGCTCGGGTTGCCTGTTTCCGCCCGGACGTCAGGAGGATTGACTGAAAGGGATCAGCCGGCCGCTGAGCTGGTGGGGCTGGTGAGGGGAGGGTCTGCGATGGGTTCGGATGGGGCCGGGTTTGCCCTGGATGTGCGGACCCTCAGCCTGAACGGGTCGGCGCCTCACTGCGAGCACCTCGACGCGCTTGTGCCGGTGGACCCTCAAGGGAGCATCTGCAGGGAATGCCGGGCGGCCGGTGTGGACTGGGCCGGCCTGCTCATGTGCCTGACCTGCGGCTGGGTGGCGTGTTCGAACGACTCACCCCGCCGCCACGCACGTGCGCACTACGAAGAAACCGACCATCCACTGGCGCGCGCACTGCGGCCAGGCCCGGTCTGGAGATGGTGCTACGTGCACCAGCGCACGGTCTAGCCCCCCGGCCCCGGCCTGCCGCACCTCGTCCACTCCTACGCCCAAGTGCTACGACACCTCCACGAAGTTGGCGGCCCACTGTGCCGCGACCTGGAGTACTGACCGCCCTCGATGCCGCCACACCTTCCGGGCGCGACGACCTGTGTGGCGAGGTTGAGACCTACTCGAGAGCGACTTGGACTGAAGGGCACCCATGGGAACGCCAGAGCCTGTCGGGGAGAATCGGGGCGACGCTCCTGGGAGCGCCGGATCCGGCGGGCCTCCCGACGAGCGGATGAGGGCGCCGGGCGGCCGGATCATCGGCCGGTACCGGCTGGCGGAACAGGTTGGCGCGGCCACGGATCACGCGCTGTGGAATGCCTTCGATGAGGTGTTGCGGCGTCCGGTCGCGATGCTCACGTTCGCACCGGGGGCGGCCGACGTGGGTGAGGTCCTCGCGGCCGCGGGCACGGCCAGCCGGGTCGGCGACGTTCGTTTCGCCCACGTCTTCGACGCCGCGGACAGCCCCGAGGGCGCCTATGTCGTCACTGAATGGCCATCCGGTGAGTGTCTGGAGGATCTGGTGGCCGCCGGGCGGCTCGAGGTCGTGCACGCGGTGGGGATTGTGGCCGAGGCGGCACGTGCGCTGTCGGTCGCGCACGCCGCCGGGGTGGTTCACCTGCGGCTGTCACCGCGGGCAGTGTGGTGGAGTCTCGACGGCGGGGTGAAGATCACTGGGCTGGCCGTGGACGCGGCATTGGCGAGCGCGCACAGCGACGATGGGGCGCTGGCCGACACGCAGGCGCTGGCGGCGCTACTGTGCGCATCCCTCACAAGTCCAGCGCCCGGAGGGACCACGCCGGCCTCCGCGCCGTCGCGCGGGAGAGGCGTCCATCCTCACCGGCAGGTGCGGACCCGGATACCGAGACGCATCGACAGGATCATCTCCCGGACGCTGCTGCCCGGATCCCGGCGGGGCAGCCCGCCGATCATCCATCCGGCCGGGCTCGCCGCCGCCCTGTCCGACATGGTGATACCGGCCGCTCTTTCCGCTCGTTCGCATACAGGGTGGGGCAGGCCGGGTACGCCACGGCGGCCACGCCTGCCCCGGCTGAGGACCGCCGCCCTTTCCGGCGGTGCACTCACACTCATCGCGGCGGCCGGAGTGGGCGGCTACGTCTCCGGTCGTGCTCCCCTGCTGAACGGGGGCGCGGTCACGGCTGCGGCCTCCTCTCCCTCGCCGCGGCGAGTGGTTGTCCCGGCCATGCCTCCGCCACGGTCACCTGCCCGGTCACCTGCTGCACGCCTCACGCCGCTGGCCGTACGGTCCTTCGATCCGAACGGCCACGCCGCCGACGGCTACGGGAACTCCTCGCAGGTCTGGCACACGCACTGGTACACCACAGCCCATTTCGGAAACCTTCAAACGGGCACCGGCCTGCTGCTGGACATGGGCCGGCCGGTCCAGATCACGGGTGCCCGGATCTCCCTCGGCGCGGTCCCCGGCGCCGACCTGCAGGTACGGATCGCCGCCAGCACGTCATCCGAGCGCGCGTTCCGGACCGTGGCGGGGGTACGCAACGCGGCCGGCCCGACCGACTTGGCGGTGACCAGCTCGATCCACGGTCGCTACGTGCTCATCTGGTTCACCCGGCTCCCCCCGGCCGGTGGTGGGAACGGCACGTACCAGGCGAGAATCCACGCCGTCGCCCTGTACGGACTCCGCGTATAGAAAGGCCACCGTCATTGAGCGGTCAGTGTCGGGCACCTTCGAAGGTAGTGAGGCTTGTGGCACTCATTGATCACGAAGTCCGCGACGTCGGCGCGAGAGATATGGGAACGCCAATCCAGCCAGATCCCCTCGGAAGCACGATAGCGGTCGGTGGCGGGGCCATCGGTGAGCCGGGCCGGCCGGACGATCGTCCACTCCAGGTCGGTCGTCCGTACGGCCGTCTCTTGCCGCTCCTTGTCGGCGTACTCCGCTCGCCACAGCAGCGGCCGCAGGACACGTTCGAACACCAGGCCGGAGTCGCCTCGGCTGTCCCCGACACCATGGGCGCTCACCCAGATCAGACGCGAGACCCCGTGGACTTTCATCGCCTCGGCCAGGTGCCCGACGGCCGGACGGTGGAATCTTCCCGCCGGGGCCTGTTTGCTGCGGCCCAGCGCGCCGATCACCATGTCGTGGCCTGGAACCACCGCCGCCACTGAGGCGGCGTCTAGAACGTCACCGTGGATGATCTTCAAGCGGTCATGCCGCTCGATGGGCCGCGCTGGATCGCGTACGAACGCCGTGACGTGGTGGCCCTCCTGCAGTGCCGTGGAGGCGATGAGCCGGCCGAGCGGCCAGTCGGCGCCGAACAACAAGATGCGCATCGCTCTTCCCTGGTGTCCGGCCGGGCAAACACCGCCGGCCCACCTAACGGTCGCGTCCAGCCAATACACCCCCTCGCGGGCCGGAAACAGGCAAGTCGCGCAAGGCTCATCAGGTCGGCCGATTACCGGGTCAGGTCGAATACCGAGACCTGTACCACTACGAGGGCCCACCACCAGGCCATTTTGCCGGTGATCAGCCCACGTGATGGGCCTTGGCCAGGTTCATGGTTTCCGTACGCGTAACTTCGCGATTGGCTGTTCATATGGACTTTCGCGCACGCCTGCCCTGCTGCCGCCGGCAGATGATCTTTGGCGGCGTCGCCCGGCGTTACTGGCTCGGACCGTTGGGACCGGTGACCTCATGACAGTGGAATCACGTAGCGAGACGCAACTGACCACGATGTGTGTGCGGGCACCCCGTCGCCGAACATGATTCCGTCGCTGCCCGCTACTGCAGGGCGACCGCCTCGGGCGCCTTGCGCCGGGGTTGCGTCTGCGTCGTCGCGTCCGGGCCGCTTGCCCGTTGATGGCTTCGGCGAAGAACACACGATCAGCGCGAACGACGGTCGCCGACCAGGAAGCAGGTACCGCTCGTGAGCGTCTCGCATCGTACGGCCTCGGCACGGCCGGGTCCGCCGAAGGACCGCGTTCCGGCGCCCGCGCCGCCCTCACCTCCGGGCTGGCGAAGGTGGGTCGTACCGCTCGGGGTCGCGATCGCGTTCGCGGCCGTGCTGTTCTTCAACCCGTTCGCAAAGAAGACATCGGCGCGGAACTTCAGCTACACCGGCTTCATCAACGAGGTGACGACGGACAAGGTCTCGACGGCGACGATCACCTCGACCGGCTCGGTGAGCGGCAAGCTCCGGGGCGGCGCCGTCTACACGTCCCAGATCCCGACCGCTCTGAAGGATGACGCCCTTTCCGCGCTCCTCGTCAAGCACAAGGTCCAGGTGAGAGGCACCAACCCGGGTAAATCCTCGGTGTTGAACGTGCTCCTTTCGCTGTTGCCCTTCCTTTTCATCATCGGTGTCTTCGTCTGGCTCGGCCGCCGCGGCAGCAAACAACTCGGCGGACTCGGCGGGATCATGGGCATCGGCAAGTCGAAGGCCAAGGTCTATGACGAGGAGCGGCCCTCCACACACTTCGCGGACATCGCCGGCTATGAGGGCTCCAAAGCCGAGGTCATGGAGGTCGTGGACTTCCTCCAGCACCCGAAGCGGTACGCCCGCGCCGGGGCGGTCGGCCCGAAGGGCGTCCTCATGGTCGGGCCACCCGGGACCGGAAAGACCCTGCTGGCCAGAGCCGTCGCCGGCGAGGCCGGTGTCCCGTTCTTGGCCCTCAGCGGCTCCAGCTTCGTCGAGATGTTCGTCGGTGTCGGCGCCTCCAGGGTCCGGGACCTGTTCGCCGAAGCGCGCAAGCGCGCCCCGTCGATCATCTTCATCGACGAGATCGACGCCATCGGAGGCCGGAGGGGTCCTGGCGGCTTCGGCTCGAACGACGAACGCGAGCAGACGCTCAACCAGCTGTTGTCGGACATGGACGGCTTCGAACCGGGCGCCAGCGTCGTGGTCATGGCGGCGACCAACAGAGCCGAGATCCTCGACGCGGCGCTGCTACGGCCGGGGCGCTTCGACCGTACGGTCGAAATTCCTCTCCCCAACCGCGAAGAACGAACGGCGATCCTGGCCATACACGGAAAGGACAAGACGCTCGCATCCGACGTCGACCTCGACGTGGTCTCACGAGGCACGCCCGGATTCTCCGGCGCCGACCTCGCCAACCTCATGAACGAAGCGGCGATCAACGCCGTACGGGCCGGCCGCCACATTCTCAGCGCCACCGACTTCGACGCCGCACGGGATCGTCTCCTCATCGGCCGCCGCGATGCCTCCAACGCACTCCTGCCCCAGGAGAAACACGCCGTGGCCGTCCACGAAGCCGGCCACGCGCTCGTCGCCGCCCTCTCCCCGCACGCCGACCCCGTCGCGAAGGTCACGATCCTGCCCCGCGGCGCCGCCTTGGGCGTGACCGAACAACTACCGGACTCCGAGCGCCATCTGTACTCCGAAAGTCACCTCACCGACTCCCTCGCCGTACGCCTTGGTGGCCGCGCCGCGGAGATCGTCGTGCTCACCGAGCCGTCGACCGGCGCGTCCAACGATCTCCTATCCGCGACCGATCTGGCGACGCGCATGGTGCGAGAGTGGGGATTCTCGACCGCGGTCGGGCCCATCAGCTACGGACCGGAAGGACCGACCCGCGACAATCCCTTCGCCGGCCGTCCCTACGCCGAGGAGACGCAACGCTCCATCGACCAAGAAGTCGCCAGGCTGCTACGAGAAGCCGAGGTCACCGCCACCGAGCTCATCCGCGAAAATCTTGACAGACTCCACCAGGTCATCGACCTGCTCCTCGAACGCGAAACGATCGATGGCGCGGACCTGGCCGCGGTCATCGGAGTCCCCGGACAGCAGAACGACCACGAACGACCACGAACGCCTCGAGCCGCGGCGATGACAGCCACTCAGGCAGAACACGGTGAGGCCGTCAATTGACCCGGTCGATTCGATTCGCGCGGGATCGGCTCTTCCCGCAGGTCAGACAGACGTCATGCCTCGTGGTCCCGGAGCCGTCCGCCTTCGGATTCCCATCCGCTCTCCTGCGCCGTCTCGGTTCTGGTGCGGGGCGTCTGGGTGGCCGGCGTGGTGATGGGGGCCAGGATGTCGGGGGTATGGATGAGGTTGCCGGTCTGTGCGGCCTGTCTCATGGCCGCCCAGGCGGCGTTCTCGTCGGTATGCGGCGGGACGGTGAGCAGGTCGACGCGGTGGCCGTCGGCGCTGATCGCGGTGAGCAGACCGGCGGGCAGAGTGTCGAACCAGCTGAGCCGCACCACGTGGGTGTCGGTCAGGCCCTCCACACCCTCGATGCGCAGCCGGTCTGGCCGGCTGTCCCAGTCGGACACACGGAGCAGGATGTGCGTTATAGGGCCGTGGTCTCCCGGGGGCCCGTGACCCTGGAGGGCCAGGACCAGGCCCGGCAGCTCCGCGACCGGGTCGGCCGATCGGGGCCACCAGCCACCGTCGAGCAGCGTGCCGGGCGAGCGGGCCGGCCCCAGGAGCAGCCGCGCTACCGGCGACGACAGGTTGATCGACGTTCTACGTTCCGCGGCACTCCCCATCACGGCACCCCCTCCTACGGTCACTGCCTCCTACGGTCACTGCGAATTTCCGGGCTTGTGATCGAACGTGATCACCCTCGGCGATCGCTACCGGCGGCGGCGAGCGAGGCGGCGCACCTGGGTGATGCGGGCAGTGCCGAGCACCAGCGTGACCACGACCCCGGCGACCATGGCGATCAACAGCCCCACCGCCAGCGGGAGCGTACCGTGCATGCCGAGGAAGGACACCTGCACACTGCGGGTGTTCTGCAGGATGAACACGATGAAGGCGATCAGCACGATCGCGGAAACCCACACGCCTACCCACGCCACACTCGTGCGGGTCGCCGGCACCGCTCGCGGTGCCGGCGCGGGCCGGGCCGGGCCGGGCGCCGCGTCGGAAGTCACGGGCTCCGCAGCCACGGCGTGCGCGAGTGGAGTTGTAGCCGCGGGTGTGCGGTTGCGATGCAGGATTGGCATGACAGCCCCTTTCAGGAACCGGCGTGGCAGGCATCCTCAGGTTGGGGGTGTCGTTGTTTTCCCGGATAATTTAATTCTACGCTCATCAGCTTCCGATAACTAACAATACCCGGGGCAACTCCGCGAGCGAGTGTGACGTATCTTTTTTGATGTATTATGAAATTACTGAGGACATTTCGCACGCCAGCGATCAAGTCGGCGTCGTCCTGGGCGTACGAAAATCCGGTTCCCTTATCGGACCGAGGACGGGGCCGATGTCATGGCACCGCACACTACTGATCAAATAGACCTTCTTTCTCCTCCCATTCCGCTGGCGTCGAGGCTCAGCCTGGATCCGGCGCTCAAACGGCTGGGGGCCGTCGACGGCGGCTGGTGGCCACGCTCCCGCGACCCGAACGTGGAACTGCCGGGTCTGGTCTCTTTGCTGAACGCGCGGGTCGGCGCGGTCGTGCGGCTCGGCGTCGACGCCCGCGACTGGGACGACATTCCCCGCCGCATCAGGGTCGGCGGACACGTGGTGCGGATAGGGTGGTTCGCCGACGTGAACCACAAGATCATCGTGACACGCGGTCCGCAAGACCACATTCTGCTGCTGGTCGTACCACCCCGAGCATCGACGGCTGCAGCGAAGTCGGCGCTGGCGATGGCTGCCAACGGGACGAACAGCGGCAGGCCTGAGGAGATCCTGGCCGCCTCCGGCATCGAGAACGAGGCCAAGACAAACCCGCCTCGGGCGGTCCGGGAAGAGGACGATCACCCATGGGAACCGGGAATTCGCTTCCCAGACGCCGAAACCGCACGCCCCATGGTGACCGAGGACGCCAGGCGAGGTGAGATCGGCCGCTGGCTCGACGACGGCGCACCATCCCTGAATTTCCCGGCGAGACAGCCAAACTGACCACGTGCCGGCCCCGGATCGGCCCGTCATCGACAGACTGAGCGGGGCCGCTTCCGCGCCCGACGGACAGGCAGATCGGCCCGCCGGCCGGCTTTCCCCACACCGACTGCAAGATGCGCTCTCGCGTGGCCGCTCGGCCGGAGTGCAGCTCGTCGGCCAGCGCTACCGGGCGTTCTCCGAACAGACCGCACGTTATCCGGCGATCAGGACAGCTGATGAGGCTTGCTCGGGTTGCCGGTTTCCGCCCGGCCGTGATGGTGGACTGAAGGCCGGCCAGCCCGACGTGGACGTCCTCCACCGAGACCTCCCTCACCCGCCGACGCGCTCCGCCGCCTCCACGTCCTCGGCCGTGCGCCCGAGCCCAGGCGAACCCGCATGGCCATCGACTCAAGACCGGGCGGACTGACGCCGGGCGCAGCGTGAGATTCCCGGAGAAAGGACCGCACTGTGTACAAGCGAATCCTCGCCGCGATCGATTGGACGGCAAGTTCGGAGGCCGTGCTGGACCAGACCCGGCGACTGGCGTCGCTGACCGGCGTGGAGGTCCTCGTCCTGCATGTCCAGGCTGCGGACTTCCCCTCCCTGCCCTCGATACTGGGCACCCTGGCAAGTCAGGCGCTGGCCGGTGAACCGGCAGGGAGTGACGCGAGTAGCGTGGCGCGACGGATGGTCGACGACGCCATCACGGTCCTGTCCACGGCGGGCGTGCACGCCGAGGGCCTGCTGCTGGAAAGCGCCCCGGGATCTACGCCACGAGCCGTACTGGATCAGGCTCGAGAGCTGGATGTGGGGCTGATCGTGCTGGGTTCCCGGCACCACGGCCAACCATCTGTGCTGTTCCGGTCCGACGTCGCCGACGAGGTATCTCATCACGCGAAGTGCCCCGTCCTCATCGTGCCCTGACATGCATGCCCCGAGCCGCCGCCATCCGGCGCCGAGCAGCTTTTATCGCATCATGATGAGGAGGCCCGCCACGCGCCCCGACACGGACCGACCGCCTGGACTGGGTTTCGTCTCTCACACCCGGAACGGCTACACCATCGCCGAGCTCAGCGGCGACCTCGACATCGTCTGCGTTCCCACCCTGCGCGGGCAACTTCTCGGCGTGCTCCGGCCCGACGCCAGCCGTCTCGTCGTTGATCTGTCCCGGGTGAACTTCTGCGACGCCAGCGGCCTCGCCGTACTGATCGGTACCGGCCGCCGCGCCAAACTGCTCGGCGGTGTCCTGCGCCTGGTCGCCCCCACACCTCCGGTGATGCTGGTCATGCGTATCACCGGCCTTCACCGAAGGCTCGACATCTTCTCCACCGTCCTGGCCGCGACCACAAGCCCGGAATCCAACCAGCGCAGCCCGCACCGTGTTATTGGAAAGATAACGGCCAAGGTCGCCAGTCCCCGGCCCGCGATGGAACACGCCGATGCTCTGGACATCGATGAACTCCGGCAGGCGACCGCCGCCCTGCTCGCCGACCTGGACGCTTGGTACGAGGCCGACCCTGGCTGCCGGTTCGCTCCCACGCTCCACGTCCTTGCCCGCGCGTACGCCCGCTCCGACCACACTGCTCTCACCCAGGCGGCGTGTTCGCTCGTTTCCGCCCTCACGCGCCATCCCCTGACGCATTCTCCAGCCGTCGCCGCGGCCGCAAGCCGCCTACGGCGAATCGTCGAGGCCGGTCGGCCACCCGTACTCGGCTGATGCAGCCGGCCTCCTCACCGCTGAGTTGACACCTGGGACGCTGGCATCGTCGGCCTCGTGGCGCCATCAGCGTCGGCAGCTTGCGCGGGCTCTGTGCCGGGTACCACGCCATCATGGGGGCTGCTCCGGTCGACGGGTGGGACCGGGCGGTTGATGCCCTGGCCGCAGGCGGCCATCCATCGAGAGACCGCGGACGCGGCGACGCTGGTGATCCGTCCCAGCCACGGCTGGATTGGGCACAGGCCGGGACAGTGGGTTCGGATCGGTGTCGATATCGAGGGGGTACGTCACTGGCGGACCTATTCACTGTCTGGTCCGCCGGGCCGCCCCGACGGGCGTATCACGATCACGGTCAAGGCCGCCTCGGAGGGGTTCATCTCGCGCTATCTGGTAGGGCATGCTGCGCCCGGCACGATCGTTGAGGTGGCCGGACCAGGCGGCGAGTTCGTCCTCCCAGAGCCGCCGCCGTCGCGTCTGCTGTTCCTGACGGCCGGCAGCGGCATCACGCCCGTGCGCGCGATGCTGTACGGCCTCCTGCCCGGCCCGGCCACGCGGGACGCCGCGGAGCCCCGGGTGTCTCCCGCTGACCTGCGGCGCGCCGAGATGCCGAGCGCCGCGGGTTGCCCGATGTGGTCTTGCTGCACTCGGCGCCCACACCAAAAGACGTCATCTTCGGCGAAGAACTCCGGGCCTTGGCGGCGCGGTTTGCGAATCTGCGGCTGTATGAGCGGCACACGCGAACCGGGGGCCGTCTCAGGCCGGCCGACCTGCCGGACCTGTGCCCGGACTGGACCGAACGTAGCGCGTGGGTCTGCGGGCCGACAGGGATGCTCGAAGAAGCCCAGGAGCACTGGGCCGGGTTGGAAGATCGGCTGCATGTCGAGCACTTCCGCCCGGCCACGCCGACGGGCGGGGGCCAAGGCGGCCGGGTCCGGTTCACCAAGAGCGGCCGGGAGACCGACGCCGACGGCGGCACGCCGTTGCTGATCGCCGGTGAGGAGGCGGGGGTTCTCATGCCGAGCGGCTGCCGGATGGGGATCTGCCACAGCCGCATGGGGCGGCTCGCCTCGGGGCGGGTACGTGACCTGCGGACCGGCCAGGTCCACGGCGAGGCGGGCGATCTCGTCCAGACGTGTGTGTCGGCCGCCGCCGGCCCGGTGGAGGTCGAGTTTTGACAAAGGGAGGATCATGTCGATCACGGCCCTGCTCAGCCCGGTTGACGTCGAGGAGTTCGGGCGTGAGCTGGACAGTATCCGCGACGAGGTGATGGCAAGCCTCGGGGAAGAGGACGCACGGTACATTCGCGGCGTTATCGCGACCCAGCGCCGCCTGGAGTTGGGCGGCCGGGCGCTGCTGTTCGCGTCCTGGCTACCGCCCGCCTGGGCCGCCGGGACCGCGGCGCTGGCCACCGCGAAGATCCTTGAGAACATGGAGATCGGCCACAACGTCCTGCACGGGCAGTGGGACTGGATGCGTGATCCGAAGATCCACTCCACGACGTGGAAGTCGAACGCATACCCACCGGGGACAAGAGCCCGAAAGAGGCCTGGACCCAGCTGCGCGCCATCGCCGGCAAAGTACGGCGCCAGATCGTCAAGGACTATCTCGCGTTCCCGCTGCTGGCCGGCCCCGCCTTCCTACCCGTCCTGCTCGGCAACCTCACCGCGAACCTTGCCCGCAACGTATGGGCGCACACCATCATCTTCTGCGGCCACTTCCCCGAAGGCGCCGAGGTCTTCACCGAAGACCAGCTCGAAGGCGAGACCCGCGGCGAATGGTACGTCCGCCAACTGCTCGGATCCTGCAACCTCGACGGCGGCAAGCTCCTCCACCTCATGAGCGGCAACCTCAGCCACCAGATCGAACACCACCTGTTCCCCGACCTGCCGAGCAACCGGTACGCCCAGATCGCCCCACGAATCCGTACCCTGTGCGAACGATTCGGGCTTCCCTACACCTCCGGCACGCTGGCCCGGCAGAGAGCCTCGGTCTACAACCGCATCCTGCGACTGGCCCTACCAGGACCCAGACACCACCAACCCGAACGGGCGACACCACCCGCCCCAGACCTCCACGCGATCGTCTGAGGCACCACGCCGTCCTCGGCCGACCGACAAGGGCCATCGTCACCGACGACGCCGGCCCGGCCAGTTGGCCAAGAATCCGGCCGGTCATGAACGAGCAGCCTGGTCAGGTGGTGTTCCACCAGCCCCGGACAAGGGCACACTTGGGAGTGTCCGGGTCCACACCGGCGAAGCGCGGATGGGGCCCCGGCCCGGTGGGCGCCGTCCTAGATCCGCGCGGGAAGGACCGGCCGTGCCTGACAAGGTTGTAATGATCCTGCGCTTTCACCCGGTGGGCGGGGAAGACGTTTCCGTACTATGCAGGGATTTCAGCGACGAGCGCGAGGCGCTGGAAGCCGTCGCACATGCCATGGACGAGCACCGAAGCCTGGTCTTGAACGAAGCGAGGTACGAGCGCGAGCCCGAAGAGAACGGTGTGGTCATCAACCTGGCCAATGTGGTGTCGATGCGCGTGTCGAGGACCGACGGCACCGCGACAGGCCAGTACCTCTGACAACTTGGTCCCGCGGAAGGGAAACGCGGCAATGTGAAACTCCCGCAGGACCTGAGGGCGATCCGTGCGCTAGCCGTCTGGTCGTCCCAGTGTCCCGAACCGTTACGCATCAAGTACGGCGAGGTGGTCACCGGTGCCTCCGCACCACTCGAGCAGAAAAGGTCGCATCATCATTGGTGATCCCGCCTCGCTCCCGCATTAGGGTGTGAGAGAGGCGACATACCGTCTCCTGAACGCTTTCGACCCGTCCTCGGTGGCCTCATCAACGAATACGAGGCCAGGCGAACGACCTGCAGGTCAACGTCCCGATTCTATTTTCGTGCGGCACACGGCGATTCGCCCGGCATGCGCCGGTATCCCCATGCCGGTAATCTTTGGCCAGCCGCAGGACAAGTACGGATGTCGCGTCGGGTGGCGGGCCGACCAGGGCGGCCCGCGCGGGACACGGCGGCCCACCGGTGAACATCGCACCGAAGCAAACCAAAACGGCCCCGGTGCGTCACACCGGGGTCGCCCCTTTCGGGCCACTACACGTGAGAGTGTGCGGCCCACATCAAAGTTACCGCAGGCAGGGTCCTGATCGCCAGAAATCAGGCTTGTCGGGTGCTGCGCGGCTCGAAACTCGGCTCAGCACCTTGACCTGCGGTGTTTCGGCGCGGCCACGACTGCCCGGGGCGCAGCACCCTGGTGCGCGCTGAACCTCGCTCCTCTGCGCGTGAACGGCCCGGATGGGCGTGCACGCTGCGACCGAACACGGGAGCGAGTCAGGACTTGGGGCGCCTCGGTGGGTTGTGAGGGGCCTGGCGTTTTCCGGACGCCAACCAAGATCACATGATCCGGGACATCGCCCTCTACAACTCACATTCCCCGCCTCCACCAGTGAACAGGAGTCGCGTCGCCTTCCCGACCCTTGCGCCTGGTTCGCGGTCGCGGACGCCCAGATCATCCTCGGCGTGGTCGTCTGCGCTGACCCTGTAGTGCTCCAAAACTCCTCGCGGTGGGCTGACCTGGTAATTCGTAAGATCATCTATGCAGCCCTGCGATACTCGTTGATCACACCGCTGAGCACTTTCCGTCGGCGGATCGGTGCATCCAACGATGTGACCGCTGGCTCGTCGGAGTCGGGTGGTCGCTGCCGGCGGGACTGGTGAGGCCGGTGGCCGTTCTAATGGCCCGTATACGCGTCGAGCATCGAGCGCAGGTGCCGCTCGTTGTAGATCATGGCGCCCTCATCGACCGGCTCGCCAACCGCGTCTTCACCCGCAGGACCACCGGCCTCGACGGCCTGGCCAAGCGACTCATCGCCAAGCAGGCACCCCCGTCGAGCACGACCCCGAACTCGACCACACCGGCTAGGAGCCAGAGGGAGACTCCGCGGCCATACAAGCAACCGCAGGCGCCACGCCTAGGACGTCGTTGACGACTACATGAGCCCGGTCCCGCCAGGGCGGACACGCAGGGCGACCGATGCGCCCCACGACCTGGCCAGCGAGCGCGCGCCCCGAAACAGCGGCCCGCTATCAGCCGATCCTACGGCGCATCCCGCTCCTGAACAGCGACTACTGGAGGCTGTGGACCAACGGCGCCGGCCACCCTTCCCATGCGACGCTCACCGCGGTCGTCCGGCGAATCCACCGCAGTTGTCTTGGTGTGGACGACGCGCCGTACAGCGCCGCTTCCACGGCTGAGCAGGAACGATGCGCCATCCCAGCTCACCGCCGACGCAGCACGAGATCAGCGGGCAAGACCATGAGCTTAACTGTCCACTCGCCCCTGGGACACGGCATCGCCAAGACCACGCCCCCAGAGCATGTCACTGCCCTGGCCGAGCAGGTGCGCGCCTGGACTACGCCCGTTCCGCCGGGCCTGCTGGGATAGTCACAGGAGCGACGGCCGACCAGACAGCACACGCAGGTATCCGGTTGCCGACCCAGAGCCCTGCCGGTTAACTGCGCGAGAGAGCTTCGGCTTCCAGGCGGCATGCGACGAGCTGAACCCCGACGACTCCGCTTCAGGGACGAACCAGCCTTCCACGCAACCCTTGAGCATGTCGGCTTCGACGTCCAGAACGTCTACGGCGGCTGGGACCGAACCGCCCCGGCCGTCGGTTTCCCTGAACTGATCGTGATTGCGCGCAGGCCATAGCGCCGACCCGGAACCTCTACCCATCCTCTGAGCGCTCCGCCAACTAAGATTCACATCCGCCAACTAGCGGTCACAGTCACAGCCAGGTGCACCGGTGGCGCTGAACGGCTGTGGTCAGGCCAGGCCATGACCAGTTGGGTATGGCGTTTGGGGAAGACCCGGCCGATGGCGGGGGCTGGCACCGCGGTCTCCGCCGGATAGAGAGTGAAGTCCGGGCCGGGGCCTTGCCGCCGGTCGCGATCCCAGGTCTGGATCTGGTCATGGAGCTGTTGGGCGAGTTCGGCGCCGCGGCGGCCGTGCCCGTAGACACCGAACTCGTAGCGGGCGTCCTTCCCGTTCCGGTGGACTTCGCGGGCGGTGAGGTAGGCGAAGCTGTCGGCCGTGATGAGGGTCGGGCAGTACCACCGAGCTGCGAGCTGGATGAGATCGCAGTCGCGGTCC
>JAOPYL010000163.1 GCA_025964625.1 Actinoallomurus sp.
CCGGCGGCCGAGAGGTCGCGGGCGGACCGGCGGGCTCGGGCCCGGCGCCGGTCCCGAGGGCCAGCGAAGGGTCGCCGCTGAGGATCTTCCTGTGCAGTTCGGCCAGCTCCAGGCCGGGTTCGAGGCCGAGTTCGTCGACGAGGACCCGCCGCGTGTCGGCGTACACCCCGAGCGCCTCCGCCTGCCGCCCGCACCGGTACAGCGCGAGCATGAGCAGCCCGCGCAGGCGTTCACGCAGCGGGTGCTCGGCGGTCAGCTCGGTCAGGCCGGCCACCGACTCCGCGGCGCGGCCGAGCCCCAGCTCGATGCCGAAGAGGGTCTCCAGCGCGGCGAGCCGCTGTTCGGCCAGGTGCGCGCGCCGCACCTCGGCCCACGGCCCGTGGATCCCGGACAGCGGCTCGCCGCCCCAGGCGTCCAGCGCTTCTCGGAGCGTGGTGGCCGCCGTCGCCGTGTCGCCGGCATGCCGTGCCCGTGAGGCGGCGGCGACCCGCTGCTCGAACACGGTGAGATCCAGGCTCTCCGGCGGCACGCGCAACGCGTAGCCGCCCGCCTCCGACACCATCAGGGTGGCCTTCTGCCGGGCCCCCCGCTCCGGCTCCAGCACGCCGCGCAGCCGAGAGGCGTACGTCCGCAGCGCGGTCATCGCACGGGCCGGCGGCTCGTCGCCCCACAACGCGTCGACGAGCTCCTCGGCCGTCGCCGTACGGCCGCGGCGCAGGAGGAGAACGGCGAGCACGGCCCGCTGCTGCGGCGTGCCGAGCTTCAGCTCGGTATCGTCACGCCACGCCCGGACCGGGCCCAGCACCGCAAAGCGCAGGCCGTCCATATCCTCCCCCATGGGGGCTAAAGAGGTGATTATCCCCCGAGGATAGAGATTTCCGGGCCGAGCGACATCCGTGAGATCCACGACATCCGGGGAGTCACAGCCGGTCGACCGCTGTGACGTGCAGGACGGCGCGACCGGCCTCGTCGGAGGCCCGGAGATCGACCTCGGCGCTGATGCCCCAGTCACGGTGGCCCGCCGGGTCGTCGAAGACCTGCCGGACGCGCCACACCTCCGGCTCCTGCTCGATCTGCAGGAGCTTCGGCCCGCGCGCGTCGGGGCCGGTCCGGAGCTCGTCGTGCTCCTCGAAGTAGGCGTCCAGCGCGTCGGCCCAGCGGTCGGCGTCCCAGCCGTCCGCCGCGTCGAGTTCGGCGAGGTCGTCGTACTTCTCCAGGGCGGCCAGCTCGACGCGGCGGAACATCGCGTTGCGGACCAGCACCCGGAAGGCGCGCTCGTTGGCGGTGACCGCCGACGGCTTCTCCTCGATCTGCGCGTGCCGCTCGGCGGTGGGGTTCTGGAGCTGCTCCCACTCGTCGAGCAGGCTGGAGTCGACCTGGCGGACCAGCTCGCCGAGCCATTCGGTGAGGTCCTGCAGGTCCTCGGTCTTCAGCGAGTCCGGCACCGTCTGCTGCAGCGCCTTGTACGCGCTCGCGAGGTAGCGCAGCACGATGCCCTCCACGCGGGCGAGCTGATACAGCGCGACGTACTCGGTGAACGTCATCGCCTGCTCGTACATGTCGCGGACGATCGACTTGGGCTGCACCGGGTGGTCGGCCACCCACGGATGCCCGCGGCGGTAGATGTCGTACGCGCCGTAGAGGGTGTCCTCCAGCGGCTTGGGGTAGGTGATGTCCTGCAGGAGTTCCATCCGCTCCTCGTACTCCAGGCCGTCTGCCTTCATCTGGGCGACCGCCTCGCCCTTGGCCTTGTTCTCCTGGGCGGCCATGATCTGCCGCGGGTTCTCCAGGATCGACTCGATCACCGACAGCACGTCGAGGGCGTACGACGGCGACGACGGGTCGAGCAGCTCGATGGCGGCCAGCGCGAACGTCGACAGCGGCTGGTTGAGCGCGAAGTCCTGCTGCAGGTCGACGGTGAGCCGGGCGTACCTGCCCTCGTCGTCCGGCTCCTCGAGCTGCTCCACGACGCCGCCGGCCAGCAGGCTACGGTAGATCGCGATCGCCTGGGAGATGTGGCGGCGCTGCCGCGCGCGGTCCTCGTGGTTGTCGGTGAGCAGCTTCTTCATCGCCTGGAACGCGTTGCCGGGCCGGCCGATGACGCTGAGCAGCATCGTGTGGCTGACCTGGAACCGCGACTGCAGCGGCTCGGGCTCGGCCGCGATCAGCTTGGTGTAGACGTCCTGGTCCCAGTTGACGAACCCCTCGGGCGCCTTCTTGCGTACGACCTTGCGGCGCTTCTTCGGGTCGTCGCCCGCCTTGGCGAGGGCCTTCTCGTTGTCCACGACGTGCTCGGGGGCCTGCACGACGACGTACCCGATCACGTCGAAGCCGGCCCGGCCGGCCCGCCCGGCGATCTGGTGGAACTCACGGGCCCGCAGCCGCCGCACGCGGCTGCCGTCGTACTTGCTGAGCGCGGTGAACAGGACGGTGCGGATCGGGACGTTCACCCCGACACCGAGCGTGTCCGTGCCACAGATGACCTTGAGCAGGCCGGCCTGGGCGAGGCGTTCGACGAGCCGCCGGTACTTCGGCAGCATCCCGGCGTGGTGGATGCCGATGCCGTGCCGGACCAGCCGGGACAGCGTCTGGCCGAACTTGGTGGTGAACCGGAAGCCGCCGATCAGCTTGGCGATCTCGTCCTTCTCGGCGCGGGTGCAGACGTTGATGCTCATCAGCGACTGGGCCCGCTCGGCGGCCGCCGCCTGGGTGAAGTGCACGACGTAGACCGGCGCCTTCTGGTCGTGCAGCAGCTCCTCGATCGTCTCGTGCAGCGGCGTGACCCGGTACTCGTACTTCAGCGGCACGGGACGCGTCGTGGAGGTGACCACCGCCGTGGGGCGCCCGGTGCGCCGGACCAGGTCCTCCTCGAACCGCGCCACGTCGCCGAGCGTCGCCGACATCAGCAGGAACTGTGCCCGCGGCAGCTCCAGCAGCGGGACCTGCCAGGCCCAGCCGCGGTCCGGCTCGGCGTAGAAGTGGAACTCGTCCATCACGACCTGACCGATGTCGGCGTCGGCCCCGTCGCGCAGCGCGATGCTGGCCAGCACCTCCGCGGTGCAGCAGATGATCGGGGCGTCGGCGTTCACGCTGGCGTCGCCGGTCATCATCCCGACGTTCTCACTGCCGAACATCGCGATCAGATCGAAGAACTTCTCCGACACCAGCGCCTTGATCGGCGCCGTGTAGAACGTGACCTGGTCGCGGGCCAGCGCCGCGAAGTGCGCGCCGGCCGCGACCAGGCTCTTGCCCGACCCGGTCGGCGTGTTCAGGATGACGTTCGCGCCCGAGACGATCTCGATGAGCGCCTCCTCCTGCGCCGGGTACAGCGTGATGCCGCGTTCCGTCACCCATTCGTGGAAGGCGTCGAAGACGGCGTCGGCGTCGTTGGCAGGAGGCAGTCGGTCGATGAGGCGCACTCCTCCATAGTGCCTGCCGGGCGGAGTGCACGGTCCACCAACGAGGCCCGGCGAGGCGATCTACCATCGGAACACCCACGCGTACGCCGTGCCGGTGGACGGCGAGCCCGACCGGCCTGCCTGAAACCTAGTGCCGTCGTGAGGTCCCCAGCTCGGCTTTGATCTTCTGCCACTTCGCCGGCAGCTCCGAGAACTCGCGGTGCAAGAACTCGAAGAATGCCAGCGACTCGGCCAGACGCGTGCCGGCCGGAGTCTCCGAACCCAGCGCATCGAGCCCCTCCTGCACGCTGGCCTGCCAGCGGAGCAGTATTTTGTCGCGGCGGAGGATCATTTCGAAGTCGCTGTCGACGACGTACTGGTCGCGGCGGGAGCCGGGCTCTCGCTCCCGCCGGATCATGTCGACCTGGACCATGTAGCGCACCGCGCCGGAGATCGCGGCCGGGCTGACCCGCAGCATCTCGGCGAGTTCGGCCGCGGTGAGGCGGCCGGAGTCGGTGGACTGAAGCGCGGCGAAGACGCGGGCCGGCATGCGCGGCACGCCGGCCTCCACCAGGACCGAGGCGAAGTGCTCGATGAAGCGCCCGACGGCCTCGGGGTCCCGCTCTGCCACGCGATCAACTCCTTAGGACAGGCAACGAGTTTATACGATTCAGTAACTTCACGGAGTTGTGAAACCAGTGTAGCTTCTGAGCCATGACAGACGCGATCTCGGTGTCCGGCCTGGTGAAGACCTTCGGCCGGACTCGCGCGCTGGACGGTCTCGACCTGACCGTCCGGTCGGGGGAGGTGCACGGCTTCCTGGGCCCGAACGGCTCCGGGAAGTCCACCACCATCCGCATCCTGCTGGGCCTGCTGCGCCCCGACTCCGGCGACGTACGGCTGCTGGGCGGCGACCCCTGGCGTGACGCCACCACGCTGCACCGGCGCCTCGCGTACGTCCCGGGCGACGTCACGCTCTGGCCGAACCTCTCCGGCGGCGAGGTCATCGACCTGCTGGGGCGGCTGCGCGGCGGGAACGACCCCAGGCGCAAGGCCGAGCTGCTCGAGCGGTTCGAGCTGGACCCGAAGAAGAAGGGCCGGGCGTACTCCAAGGGCAACCGGCAGAAGGTCGCCCTGGTCGCGGCGCTCGCCTCCGACGCCGAGCTGCTCATCCTCGACGAACCGACCTCCGGCCTGGACCCGCTGATGGAGGAGGTCTTCCAGCGGTGCGTCATCGAGGAGCGCGACGGCGGGCGCACCGTCCTGCTGTCCAGCCACATCCTGTCCGAGGTCGAGGCGCTCTGCGACCGGGTGAGCATCATCCGCAAGGGGCGGACGGTGGAGACCGGTTCGCTCGCCGACCTGCGTCACCTCACCCGTACCTCCATCGCGGCCGAGCTGGCGAGCCCGCCGGACGGCCTGGCGGACCTGCCCGGCGTCCACACCTCCGACATCGACGGCACCCGGGTACGCCTCGAGGTCGACACCGACAGGCTCGACGAGGTGCTGACGCATCTGACCAGGGCGGGTGTCCGCAGCCTGACCAGCCGGCCGCCGACCCTCGAAGAGCTGTTCCTGCGCCACTACGAGGACCAGGCGGCGGACCGATGACGGCGACGGCCGGCACCACGCAGCTCCTCAAGCTCGCACTGCGCCGCGACCGCGTGATGCTGCCGGCCTGGGTGTACGTCCTCACGGCCACCGCCGTCGGAACGGCCTACAGCACCAAGTCGCTGTACGACACCGTCGCGGCCCGGCGCGACTTCGCCCTCGGGATCGACAGGAACCCGGCGAACCTCGCACTGGAAGGCCGCGTGTTCGACGCGAACTCGATCGGCGCGATCAGCGTGTGGAAGATCATCGTGACCGGCGCGGCGATGGTCGCGGTCATGAGCCTTCTCCTGGTGATCCGCCACACCCGTGCCGATGAGGAGTCCGGGCGCCTGGAACTCGTCAGCGCGGGCGTCCTTGGCCGCTCGGCGGCTCTCGGCTCTGCCCTGCTCACCGCGTTCACCGCCAACCTGGTGCTCTTCGTGCCGGCGGTGGCGGGCCTGATCGCCGTGGGCCTGCCGGTGGCGGGGTCGGTCGTCTTCGGGCTGTGCTGGCTCGCGACCGGGATGATGTTCGCCGCGGTGGCGGCCCTGACCGCACAGGCCACCGAGAGCGGCCGGACGGCCAACGGGCTGGCACTGTCGGTCCTCGGTGTGTCCTTCCTGCTGCGGGCCTTCGGTGACGCGGCCGGCCATGACGGCCCGTCGTGGCTCTCGTGGCTTTCACCGCTCGGCTGGACCGAGCAGCTCCGCCCGTACGCGGGCGACCGCTGGTGGGTGCTCGTGCTTCCGGTGGCGTTCATCGTCGTCTGCCTGGGCGCGGCGTTCACGCTGGTGGGCCGCCGCGACCTCGGCGCCGGCCTGATCCCGCCCCGGCTCGGGCCCGCGGAGGCGGTCGCGAGCCTGAGCAGCCACTTCGCTCTGGCATGGCGCCTTCAGCGCGGCGTTCTGCTGGCGTGGACGGTGGGTTTCGCCGTGTCCGGCGCCGTGCTGGGCAGCGAGGCCGACAGCGTCGGCAGCCTGGTCGGCAACAGCAGGGGGACCCAGGATCTGCTCAGGAGGATGGGCGGGCATTCGGGAATGGTCGACGCGTTCCTGTCGACGGCCATGGGCATCCTGGCGTTGCTCGCCTCGGCGTACGCCGTGCAGGCCGTGCTGCGGCTGCGCGCGGAGGAGACCGGTCAGCGGGCCGAGGCCATCCTGGCCACAAGAGTCGGCAGGGTCGGCTGGGCGTCCGGTCATGCGGCCATCGCGCTCCTGGGCTCGACACTGCTGATGCTGGTCGGAGGCCTCATGGCCGGCCTGGTCCACGGGGCGCGCGGCGGGGACATGGGCACCCGGCTGCCGCACGTCCTGTGGAGCGCGATCGTCCAGCTGCCGGCCGTATGGGTGCTCGCCGCGATCACGATCGCGCTCTTCGGCCTGGTGCCGCGCTTCGTGATGGCGGGCTGGGGTGTGCTGGCGGTCTTCCTGCTGCTCGGGCAGTTGGGTCCGGTGCTGCGGTTGAAGCAGTGGGCGATGGACATCTCACCCTTCACCCACGTCCCGAAGCTTCCCGGTGCCGAGATGCGGTTCACGCCGGTCGTCTGGCTGGTCGTCGTCGCGGCCGCGTTGACCGCCGCCGGCCTGACCGGCTTCCGCCGCCGCGACCTCGGCTGACCGGCCGGCCCTCGCATCACCGAACGGCGCTGCTAGACCGCGAGCGTGACCAGATACTGTGGATTAGGTCAGTCCCATCGGCTTGAGCAGGGCCGGTAGACCGCGATGACACTGCGCGAGGCGGACAGGGCGAAGCACACCTTTGGGTTCCACGTAAGCAGGAGGGGCAGAGAGAAGTCTCCATGTCTCCACGCAAGTCATTCGAGGAGCGGATCGCCGAGCGCCAGGCCAAGCTCGGTCCCTTGAAGGAAGGTTCCGTCTTCGAGCACGGGCCGGCGAAGTTTCTGTTCATCGCCACCATCGTGCTGGTCGTCCTGGGTCACCTGGTCGCGCTCGTCATCATGATGGCGATGGGTCTTCACTGACCGGTCCGCCGCTCGGCCCGCGGTCACTGTGAGGGCCGGGGGGAGCTGAGCAGGCCGACCGGACGGCCGCCTCCACGATCTCCTCCAGGCGGCGGTGGTGCGCGCCCTTCCAGTACAGGCGGCCGCACGCCTCGCACCGCGCGAACACGTCGTAGCTCCGGCGCGTGCCGGGCTCCAGCAGGTGCGCGACGGCCTCCTTGCCGACCGGTGACAGCGAGCCGTTGCACGCGGTGCACCGGGTCCACGGCGCGAGAGGCGGAGCGAACCGGCCGAGCAGGTCGCCGAACTGCTCATCGGGGCCCGCGCCCCGGACGAACGCGCCCAGCCACAGCCTCCGGCGGCGGAGCAGGCCACGGTCCTGGGTGAGCAGGACCCGCCGCTCGCGGTTGGCCTGTTCGATCAGGGTGTCATCGTCGAGATCGTTGCCGTACGCGGTGTCCACGCCGACGAGCCGCAGCCGCCGCGCGACGGTGCCGAGGTGCACGTCGAGGAGGAACCGCGGCGGGGTGATCGGAAGGCGCTGTGGCCGCCGCACGGCGAGCACGCGTACGACGTCATCGGCTGTGGGGCGATGTGCGGGCGCGACGGGGTGCCCGTGCACGAGAAGCCCCCCGACCTCCGGCAGCGGGACGCCGAGCGACTCGACCACGTGCCCCAGCGACGACGTGCCGTCGGCGCCCGTCCGCACCTGCCCGCCCCGGTTGCGGGGAGCCAGGAACAGCCGCAGGTCGGCGGCGAACTCGATGAGCACCTGGGACATCACCATCTCCCAGTTCACCCCATCCCCCGTACGCGCCCGGGTCATTCGGCCGGCGCCCGTGCCGGCCGCCGGTCACAGCGGGCCGATACGACGGGCGGGTTCCGGGGCCGCCACGACGGGGGCCGTCTGCATCGGGATGAGGGAGCGGGGCCGGGGAGCCGCCGGTGCCAGGACCGGGGAGTCGCTGTCGGGAGGTCCGGCGGCGAAGCGGCCGGGCCGGAAGGGCCCGAGCAGGGCGGACTCCCGGCCGTGCACCTCCCGGGCGACCAGGTCCGCGAGCAGCGGCGCGAGGGTGATGCCGCTGTGGGTGGCGACCGCGTAGACGCGTTCGGAGGCGTCCAGGAAGCCGGCCACGGTGAGGCCGTCGGCGGGTATGACCCGCTGCCCCACCCGGGTCTGCTCCACGCGTGCCCCCTCGGTGCCGGTCAGCACCTCGGGCAGCCGGGCCAGCAGTTCGGCGCCGACCTCCTGGCCGGGTGGGACGTCCGGGTCCGCGGCGTCGTCCAGGTCGCGTGCCTGCAGCAGCAGCCGGCCGCCGCCGTCGGGCCGTACGTTCAGCCGGTCGGTCGTCAGGACCCGGGACAGGCGGGCCGGCATCGGGGCCGTGGTCGCCAGGAACCCGTTGGTGGCCGCGCCGGACACCCGGGGGTCCAGCAGGGGAACGTCCACCAGCAGGCCCGTCCATCGGCCCGCGCAGCTGACCACGACATCGGCCGCGCGGGTGCCGCCGTCGGCGAGGACCACGGTCGCGCCGCCGCTGCCGGACCTGATCTCGCGTACGGCCGCGCCGCTCTCGATCTCGGCTCCGCCCTCGCGCGCCTCGCTGAGGAAGCGGCCCAGCAGCTGGGCGGGGAAGACGTGCGCCTCCTCGGGGAACAGGACGTACTCGGTGCCGTCGGGCCGGACGGCGAGGCCGGGTTCCAGCTCGGCGGCCCGCGCGGCGCTGATCAGCTCCACCGCGTACTCCCGGGACCGGAGCTTCTCGACCCGGGCCGCCAGCTCCGTCCGGTGCGTCTCGCCGGTCGCCCACTCCAGGTGGCCGGTCGGAAAGAACCCGTCACCGCCCAGCGCGTGGTGGGCGTGGACCGCGGCGTGGTTCAGCGTGAAGTACGGCTCCGGGTCCTTGTCGTTGGCGTTGACCCAGGCGAAGGAGGTGCCCGTGGTGCCGGCTCCGGGGAAGCGCTCCTCCAGCACGGTGACCTGCGCGCCGCAACGAGTCAGCCCGGCGGCGACGGCGGCTCCCACGATCCCGGCACCGATGACCACGACTCGCACGAGAGGTCTCCTTTCGCTCCACGTCACGCGGAGGCTTAACCGTGACGGTAGCGAAGACAGCGGGCCGGTTCATCACTGTAAGGCCAGGTAGGAGTTGGTGTCGGCATGGGCGGCGGCCGTTTCGGGCCAGGAACTTGAAAGTTGAAGTATTTCGCGTACTCTCGGCAAGAGATTGAGTGTTCAACTATCTTGAGCGCGCCTGGTCCGCCGGCAGGCCGCGGCCTCGAAGCAGTCGAAGGGACCACCATGTCCGAGCGCATGCCCGTGATCTACATCAGCCACGGGGCGCCGCCACTGGCCGATGACCCGATCTGGCCCGGGCAGCTCGCCACGTGGTCGCGGGACATGCCCCGCCCGGAGGCCGTCCTGGTCGTCTCGGCGCACTGGGAATCCGCGCCGGTCACCCTCGGGGCCACCCGCACCGTGCCTCTGACGTACGACTTCGGCGGCTTCCCCCAGCACTATTACCAGGTGACCTACCCGGCGCCGGGCGCTCCCGAGCTGGCGGACAAGGTCCGCAAGCTGGTGGACGGCCCGGTGTACGACCACCCGGCGCGCGGCCTGGACCACGGCGCGTACGTGCCACTGGTCGAGATGTACCCCGACGCCGACGTCCCCGTCCTGCAGATGTCGATGCCGACGCTCGATCCCGCACGGCTGCTGAAGCTGGGCCGGCGCCTGGCCTCGCTGCGCGACGAGGGCGTGCTGATCGTCGGCAGCGGCTTCTTTACCCACAACCTGCGCGGCCTCGTGTGGGGCGCGGGCGTCGACGAGGCTCCGGGCTGGTCCAAGGAGTTCGACGCGTGGGGCGGTGAGGCGCTGGCGGCGGGTGACGTCGACGCGCTGCTCGACTTCGAGTACAGGTCCCCGGCGGGCCGGCTGGCCCATCCGCGCACCGAGCACTTCGCGCCGCTGTTCGTCACGCTCGGCGCCGGTGAGGCCGAGCTGCACACCCAGCGCACCGTCATCGACGGCTTCTGGGGCGGCCTCGCCAAGCGCTCGGTCCAGCTCGGCTGATCGAGCTCACGCGGATCCGTGCGTCACGGCGTGCCGGTAGCCGCCCGGCATGGCGCTGACGCGCGGCCCGCGCACCGCGGCCCGTCAGGAGGTCGTCACGTCGTCGTACTTCGTCGCCGTCGGGTCGCCGAAGTAGCCGTCGTCGTGGCTCGACAGGGTGAGGGTATAGGAGTGGCCGCCGACGATCGGGGCGGTCACCTGCTGCCACCTGTCGTCGTACGTGCAGATCTTCGGGAGCACGACCCTGGTGGCTCCGGTCGTCTGGTCCTTCAACTCCGCCGTCGCCCAGTCGTAGGTCACCCGGTCGGGGCAGCTCACGTTGTACCAGAAGGACAGTTTCCGGTGGCCCTTGGCCGCGGTGAACGTCTGCGTGATGGACGAATCGCCTTTCTTCGGCTCGTCGAGATCGCCGAGCAGCGCGGCGTACCTGCCGCCGTGCGGGCCGCTGGTGGTCACGCCGGTCACCACACCCGACGCGGACCAGCCGGAAAGGTCGCCGGTCTCGAAGCCGCCGTTGGTGATCCCGCCGCCAGCGGCCGTCGCCGGCGTGCCTGGTCCCGCCGGGGCGGGCGGTCCCGCCGAGGCGATC
>JAOPYL010000165.1 GCA_025964625.1 Actinoallomurus sp.
TCAAGCTCATGGAGGACCACCGCGACGAGGTGGTCGTGATCGCGGCCGGCTATCCCGGCGACATGGAGCGGTTCATCGACTCCAACCCGGGTCTGGCCTCACGCTTCACCCGCACGCTGACGTTCGAGGACTACACCTCCGACGAGCTCGTGCGGATCGTGGAGCACCAGGCGCGCCAGCACGACTACCAACTGCCCAGCGACACCCGCGAGCGGCTGCTGGAGTACTTCCACAACCTTCAGCGCGGCGAGCGGTTCGGGAACGGGCGTACCGCCCGGCAGGTCTTCCAGCGGATGACCGAGCAGCATGCGCAACGCGTCGCGGAGCTGGCGGCACCGGGCACCGACGACCTCACCGTCGTACGCCCCGAGGACCTCCCGGAGGGGCCGCTGTGACGCCTGCCGCCACGGACCGCCGTCAGGAGGTCACCGGGTTCGGCGGCGGGGCCGGGAACTTGGCCTTGCGGTCGGCCTCCCCGTAGGACTGGCCCGCGCGGTTCACGGCGGCGACGTACTGGCCGATGACCTCCAAGGCGCCGGCCATCTGCCACAACACCTTCTCCTGAGCCGGGTTGATGACGTCGGCGAACTTCTTCGCGGGATCCTGAATCGGGCTGGCTGCGTTGTCGTTTCCCGGCACATATCCCTGGCTGGCGGCGTTCCAGTAACCACTTGTACCGGCGATCGCCTGCTGGCCGAAGACGGTGTCCTTCACCGACATCACCTTGTCGCGCAGCGACTGGTAGTCGCCCACCGCGGTACGCGCGGAGCCGAGCATGGACGCCTCGGCCCCCCTCAGCGTGGACAGGTTCACCTGGATCGGCGAACACGGCGGCACGTCACCACCGCCATCACCCCCACCTGAGTTCGGCGGATCCAAATTGAACGACGGCGCCGTGGACCAGGCGACGCTCACGTTCGGCACTAGGTAGCTCAGATTCTTGCCGGCATCCGGGTTCGGCTGGTCGCTTCCCGGCGCGTTCGGATCGAAGGGCGGACCGTACTTCGATGCCTGGGGATCGGTCACCATCACTCCCATCTCACGCTCGCGGGCCCGGCGGTGTGCCGCCGGTGGAGCGCGCCTTGTACGCCTCGCGCCCAGGATGCCACGACGGCTTCCGCCGCTGTGACCGCCGGGAGGCGGAAGCGCGGACCTGTTGGACAGAAACGGCAGGTGTGCGATCTACTACGGAACGGTCGATTCGCGTCGGCATTTCGTGAAGTGCGCCACCCGCGTCGCGGGCGTCTCCGCATTTCCCCGCTGCCGGCGACACACCAGGGATAAGTGACGAGAGGCGAGCCTCGTGGCGAATCTGACGTGGTCGGAGTTCAAGGCTGACCTGGCACAGATGCAGGCCGCGATGGGGACGGTCAAGCGTGAGTCCGATCACATCAACGAGCTGATGACCACGATCGCCGGCGAGTTCGCCGGTGTCCGGTCGGCTTGGACCAGTCCGTCCGAGCTGTCGTTCGACGACGTTCAGAAGTGGTTCACCAAAGCGTCGGCGGACCTTCACGGGTTGCTCGAGGAGATCGCTTCGCGCCTGCACCAGGCCTACGAAAATTACCACGCCGCAGAGCAGAGCAACTACAACAATTTGACGTAACGGGCCCACCGGTCGCGTCCTCCCGCCCACGCCACCGTCGCGGTACTCCCCCGGAAGGCCATTCCACGCCCCATGTCGAACAACGCCGACTATGACACCGTTTCCCTCTCCGTCGAGCCGGACAAGCTCAAGACGATCGCCGACAACCTGACGGCGGACGCCAAGGATGTCTCGGCCTCGGTCCTCAACATCGCCAACACGCTCTCCGACCTCCAGCTCGGCTGGAACGGGCAGTCGGCGCAGGAGGCGGACGACTTCTCCAAACAATGGGAGGCCGTCATGACGGAGCTGTTCGGCACCGACGACGACCCGTCCAAGGGCGTGCTCAACGCCATCGTGGACGGCCTGCTCACCGCCCGGGGCGGGTTCAGCAAGACCGAGCAAGCGCTGGTCCAGATGTTCTCCAAGTTCAAGGAGCAGTTGCAAGCCGGTGGCAGCGGCGACACGCCGACGTCGGCTCCGCCGAGTATGAATGACACCAATATGACGGCCATCACCGAGACGTTCTGACGGCCCATCCCCAGTCCCCTGCCGTCGCGCTTGATGAAGAAGCACGACCACGCCTGTCATTCCCGCCGGAAGCTCCACGGAGGTCAGCTCCACCCCATGAGCAGGATCGCCTTCCACCGGCCGGCGCGGATCATCCCGCCGTCCATCCCGGAACAGAAAGTCACCCTGGCGACACCGCCGCAGGTCCCCAACAGCAACACCGCGGCCAACTGGCTGTTCGTGTTGCTTCCCCTGCTCAGCAGCATCAGCATGGCCGCGTACATGGTCACGTACGGCCGCATGTGGATGGTCGTCCTCGGCATCTCCTTCGTGGTGGTCTCCGTCGGCGTCACCTTCGCCGTGCGCTGGCAGACGCGCAGCACCAACCGCCGTACCCGCACCCGCCAGCGCGACCGCTACGACGAGTACCTCACCGGCATCCGGCGGCAGGCCCGCGAGGCGGCCACCCACCAGCGGCTCGCCAACGCGTTCTCCCAGCCCAGCCCCGAACGGCTGTGGGCCATCGCGGCCGGACGCCGGCGCGTGTGGGAACGCCGGCCTTCCGACGAGGACTTCCTCAGGCTGCGTGTCGGCGCCGGCCGCGGGCCGGCCGCTCTGCAGGTCAAGCAGATGTCGCGCACCGACCCGATGGCCGAGTACGATCCCCGGTCCCAGCGTGCCGCCGAGAAGCTGGTCCGCGTGCACGCCACGGTCGGCCTGCAGCCGGCATGGCTGGATCTCGGGCATTCAGGGGTGGTCAGCCTGGTCGGCCCCAAGGACCAGACTCGCGCGGTGGCGGGCGCGCTGCTCACCCAGCTCTCGGTGCTGCACGCGCCCGACGACGTCCAAGTTGCGGTGTGCGCGGGCGGCGCCCCCGGTTGGGAGTGGGCGAAGTGGCTCCCGCACACGCACGACCAGGACGCGCGCGACGAGGCCGCTGTCGTACCGCTGGTCGCCGACCAGTTCGACGGCCTGGCCGACTATCTGGACGAGTACGTCACGCAAGCGCAGCAGGACCGCGCCGAGCGCGCCACCCGCCTCGGCGCCTTCCGCGAGACGGGCCCGGCGCGCCGGCTCGTCGTCATCTTGGACGGCTACCGGCCGGACGCCGAGTGGGCGCGTACGCCGCTGGTCTCCCGCCTGCTCTCCGAGGCCGGCCAGGAGTCCGGCATCGTCGTGGTCTGCCTCGTCGGCAAGGAGAACGAGGAGCCCGGCAGGGTGGACGTACGGGCCCGTGTCGACGACGGCGGCGGGCTGACCCTGACGAGCCGCGACCCGGCCCTGCACAGCATCGTCGAGGACGCCGTCACCGACAGGGCGGAGCCGGCCCTGTACGAGCAGATCGCCCGCTCCCTGGCCCCGCTGCGGCTGTCCGGCGAGCGGGAGCAGGTGCTGTCCCGAGCGGTGTCGCTCCCGGAGATGCTGGGCTGCGACGACCTGGCCACCTTCGACCCACGGGACCGCTGGCGGGCCCCGGACGACGACGCGATGCTGCGCCTGCCGATCGGTGTGACCGGGGACGGCGAGGACCTCACACTCGACCTCAAGGAGTCCGCTCAGGGCGGCATCGGACCGCACGGGCTCGTCGTGGGCGCGACCGGGTCTGGCAAGAGCGAGCTGCTGCGCACGCTGGTGACCGGGCTCACGATGCAGCACTCGCCGGAGTCGCTCGGTTTCGTGCTGGTGGACTTCAAGGGCGGCGCGACATTCGCGGGCGTCACCGAACTCCCGCACGTCGCGGGGCTGATCACGAACCTTGCCGACGATCTCGCGCTGGTCGACCGGATGCGGGCCGCGCTCCACGGTGAGCAGCAGCGTCGGCAGCGCCTCCTGCGTGACGCCGGGAACGTGGACTCGCTCCGCGAGTACCAGCTGCGCCAGGCCGCCGGGGGGACCGACGTCAACGGCAAGCCGCTCGAACCGCTGCCATACCTGCTGATCGTGGTGGACGAGTTCGGCGAGCTGCTGTCCCAGCGGCCCGACTTCATCGACCTGTTCGTGCAGATCGGCCGGGTCGGGCGCAGCCTCGGCATGCACCTCCTGCTGGCCACCCAACGGCTGGAGGAGGGACGGTTGCGGGGCCTCGAGTCGCACCTGTCCTACCGGATCTGCCTGCGCACCTTCAGCGCCGCCGAGAGCCGGGCCGTGCTCGGCACCCCCGACGCGTACCGCCTGCCCTCCATCCCCGGGTCGGCGTACCTCAAGGTGGACGAGTCCGTGTACGAGCGCTTCCGCGTGGCGCACGTGTCCGCCGCGTACCGCGAGCCGACCGAGGAGGACCTGCTCAGCGCCCGGCAGCTGCCCCCGGTTCCGTTCACCCTGCGCACCCCGGGGCAGGCGCGGGACAAGGCCGCGGAGGAGACACCCACGCTGCTCCCGTCCGCGCGGTCGGCCGCTCCGGGTGAGCGCACCGAGATGCAGGTTGCCGTCGAACGGTTGCTGCCGCACGGGTCGCCGGTGCACCAGGTCTGGCTGCCGCCGCTGCCGCCGTACGTCACGGCCGACTCCGTGCTCGGGCCCGTATCCGGCAACGACCCCGCGCGCGGGTTCCAGGCGACCATGCTACCGCTGGGCAGACTGACCTTCCCGATCGGCGTCGTGGACCTGCCCGCGCAGCAGCTCCAGCAACCCCTCGTGCTGGACCTCGCGGGCGCACACGGCCATCTCGCCCTGGTGGGCGCACCGCAGACCGGGAAGAGCACCACGCTGCGTACCGCGCTCGTCTCCGCGATGCTCACTCACACTCCTGACGAGCTGCAGTTCTACTGCATCGACCACGGCGGAGGCTCGCTGCAGGGCCTGGAGCGCGCACCGCACGTCGGCGGGGTCGCCGGCCGGCACGACGAGGAACGCACCCGCCGCGCGCTCGCCGAGGTGCACCAGCTGATCGGCGTCCGCGAACGGCTGTTCGAGCAGCTCGGCGTCTCGTCCATGGCCGACTTCCGGCGGCTGCGCGCCGAGGACGCTGTGCCCGACGGCATAGAGGCGCCCGATGTCGTGCTGGTGATCGACAACTGGGGCGCGGTACGGGCCGCCGACGAGAGCGCAGAGGCCATGGTGACCGACATCTCCGCACGTGGACTCGGAGTCGGCGTCCATCTGATGCTCACCGCCAACCGTTGGCAGGAGATCCGGACCAGCCTGCGGGACAACATCGGTGGTCGGCTCGAGCTGCTGCTGAACGAACCCGCCGAATCCGAGGTCAGCCGCCAGGCGTCCCGCCAGTTGCGCACCCTCATCCCCGGACGCGGGGTCGCACCGCCCGGCCTCCTGTTCCACGCGGCGCTCCCGCGGATGGACGGCGCCCAGACGACGGAGAACCTCACGAAGGCCCAGGATGCGCTGGTCACCGACATGGGAGCCTGCTGGCAGGGAGAAGGGGCGCCGCCGCTGCGGATCCTGCCTCGGCGCCTTACGGTCACCGAGCTGGAGGGCGCCGCGGCCGGCTCGGAGCCGGTGGCCGGCGTGCCGATCGGACTGCGCGAGCTGGACCTGGCGCCGGTCGGCCTGGACATGTCCTCCGAGGACCCGCACTTCCTCGTGCTCGGCGACTCCGGTTCGGGGAAGACCTCGCTGCTGCGTGCATGGATGCGCGGGCTGGCGGCGCGCCGGTCGGAATGGGAAGCCCGGTTCATGGTCGTGGACTACCGGCGCAGCCTGCTCGGAACCGTTCCCGACCCATACATCGGCGCACAGGCCGGAGACGCCGAGCTCGCCGCCGCCTACATGGCCCAGTTGGTGGACAAACTAACCGAGCGGCTCCCCCCGGCGAACATCTCCGCGCAGGACCTCCGCGAGCGCAACTGGTGGTCCGGTCCTGAACTTTACCTCGTCGTGGACGACTATGACCTGGTCGCCGGCACCGCCTCCCGGAGTCCCCTGGCCCCCCTCGCGGACTACCTGCCCCAGGCCCGCGAACTCGGCTTCCACGTCGTGCTCGCCCGTCGCGTCGGGGGGATCGCCCGGTCGCTAATGAGCGATCCGCTGGTGAGCAGGATGCGTGAGCTGAGCTCCCCGGGTCTGATCCTGTCCGGCGATCACCGTGAGGGCGTGTTGATCGGGGACCAGCGGGCCAGCCAGCGTCCGCCCGGACGGGGCGTCCTGGTGCGGCGAGGGCACCCGCCGGAAGTCGTGCAGACCGCACTCGACGAGTCTCCGGAAGCGTGATCGTGGGTGCCATCAGGACGGTCCCCGCGCGAACCCCGCACCGGTTGCGGTGCGGGGTCGTGTCCTTCACCCGGCTGCTTCCTCTCCGCGAGAAGGATCAGAGCTGATGGCCCATTACCTGGACAGCTTCGGGAATTTCGACCTCGACGCGGTGTACGACCTGGGCAACCAGTGGATCGCGGCGGGAGACGCGCTCCACGAGCAGTTGCAGAGCATGACGGGCGCGGTCCACGGCATGAGTTGGAGCGGCGACGCCGGTAAGGGGGCAACGTCCCTGTGGGACGAGGACGTCACCCGGATCGTCAATGACGCCTGCAACAGCGCCTGGCAGATCGGGGAGGCGATCAACTACTACGGCGACCAGGTCAAGGCCGCCGCAGACCAGGCGAAGAAGGAGGCCATCGCCTCCATGGTCGCCGATATCTTGGGGACATTGCTGGGCTTCCTGCTGCCCGGCATCGGTACGTTGCTGAGCAGACTGATCTCCATCGTCGAAAAGGTCGTCAGCGCGATCATCAGCGTCCTGTCCAAGATACTTGGCAGGCTGGGCGCTCTCGCACCGATAGGCGGCTTCGCCATGGCCGCCGTCGGCGGCGCCGCGCTACAGCTCGGCATCGACGTGGTCAGCCACGCGATCGGTAACGCGGCGGCAGGACTTCCCTTCCAAATCGACTGGAAGTCCGAGGCGATCAATCTGGGAGTCGCCGGCGGCATTGGCGGCCTCTTCGGGGCCTTGGGCGCCAATGACATCCGGGGCGGTAACGGGGTCTCTCCCAAGGCCACCGCCCCCGGGCCGAAGACCACAGTCGAGACCCCACCGGCAATCGGTAACCAACCCCACGCCAACCCGGGAGGCGTTGACCCGCACGGCACAGGCGGTGGCAGGGTGACGGCACCGCCGGCCCCGGGCAGCGCCACACCGCACAGCGCGACGGTCGCGTCCCCGGGGAGCGGCTCCAGTGGGACCGGGCACGGCGCGCCTGCCCCGTCCGACCCCGTGAAGTCGGCACCCAGCAATGTGCCGTCCACGCGGGCTGCGGCCCCTGGCGCTGGCGGTGCCTTCGATGGAGGCCCGAACCGCCAGGGCGCCGGCTCGAACAGTGCTCTCGGCGGAGGAGACGCAGGCCGCGTGAACAGCGGCGGAGCCGGCCCAAGCCGCGTGAACAGCGGCGGAGCCGGCGGTAAGCCCACGACGCTGAACGGCTCTCCGGCCGCGGACCACCCCACGCCGACCCCGTCGGGCGGCAAACCCGCCGCGTTCGGCGACGCGCCGGCGACCGGCCGCCCCGCACCAGTACCGGGTGGTGCCCGGCCCTCCGCGCCGAACAACATGCCGGGAGGCGACCGCCCCGCGCCTTCCGCCTCGGGCGGCAAACCGGGCACGTTCAACAACGGACCGG
>JAOPYL010000012.1 GCA_025964625.1 Actinoallomurus sp.
ACGACCCGGTGCCATAACGCCGCGCGACGACGCGGACGGGAGGCCCATCATGACGATCACCATCACGATTCCGACGCCGGCACTGCAGGGCGGTCTCGCGGGCACGATGCGTTCGCTGCTCCCGCTCATGGAGCCAGTGGCGCTCGCCATCGCGGGCGCCTGCGGAGCGGGGATCCTGCTCCAGGTGGGGCTGGACATCGGATTCAAGCTCGCACGCCATACCCTGCAGAACTGACCGCCCATCTGCCCTGCGCTGCCGTTGCGGCCCACCGGCAGCGGCCAGAGCCGCGCCTCTTCCGCGCTGCGCGTGGCCGACGGCGGCGGGGAGGTTAAGGCCTCGTCAAGGCTTGGGGTTCGGTGGGAGTGTTCCGCCGGTTTCGTCCTACGATGAGTGAAGTTTGCAGAGGCACCTCGTTCGGTGAGGCGTCTTCACGGACATAGGCCACTGATCCCACCCGTCGAGAGACGCTCCGGATCAGGACAGGTTTCCCCGACTTAAGGGGTCACCCCAAGTGGCTTCCCGCACCGCCGGGATCACGCCGTGAAGTGCCAAAGCTCTGACGAGTTTGGGGGTGAACCGGCCTTTCCGGGCCGGTCCGCTCCTTGCCGCGTCGATACAGCGCCCGCGTGCGCTCCTGCCGGAAGGAGGCGAGAGACATGGACTGCAGTTGTAGCAGCGAGGGCCACCATCAGCCCCGCATCCCCCTGTCCTCGTACTCTTCCGGCACGCGGTAACCACCTTCCCTGCGACCGGACGGGCCCTCAGGACTGGCGGATGCCTGTGGGTGCCGAGAATCGTGTCACAGGATTTGATCTGGGGTTTTGCCACGCTCCGCGGCTGGGCTCCACCAGGATCACAGCATGGCTCTGCGGCTGCTGTACCTGATCGCCTTACGGGTGTTCGACTGGATCGCGCTGTTCACCCGATCGGAGGCGTCCAAGGATGTGGAGATCCTGGTACTACACCACGAACTCTCAGTGCTGCGCCGACAGGTCGCCACTCCCCGACCATCAACGGCGGACCGGGGTCGATCGGCCCGTAGCAGCCTGCATGTTCACCGGCCCTCTGGACGGTGCCAGATGTCACGCTCGTGCATGAGCTCGATCTGCCTGTCGTTCACCTCGCGCCGGTACTCCTCGTGATTGTATGGCTTACGGTCCAGGTAGAGGTTCTTCGGGTAGATCGGCCGGTCGTAGATGACCCGGTACTGCTCGGTCATGAGGTCCTTGGCCCAGTTGTCCCACTGGGCGTTCGCCCGGAAGCCGCGCAGTGCCCCGATGTCGACCGTGCCGGCCACCCAGGAGGAGCCGCCGCTGTAATCGTGCCGTCCGACGATCTGCCCCTTGTAGTCCACGATCATGGAGCCGCCGCCAAAGGTGTCGATCGGGAGGTCGGATTCGGCGTCCAGATAGTAGGTCCCGACGTTGCAGGCGATGAGGTAGCAGTTGTTGTCGAGCGCCCGGGCACGGTTCTGGATCTCATACAGTCCGTTGCCGACATGGGGATGTGGGTACGGTCCGCGATAGATGATCTCGGCGCCGTTCATCGCCAGCCCCCGCGCGTTCTCGGGGTAGGACGCCTCGTTGGCCATCAAGATGCCGATGCGCCCGATCTCGGTGTCGGCGACCGGATAGAAGGCGTCGAGGGTCTCGCCATACAGCTCTACCCAGCGGTCCCAGACGTTATGCGGGGTGACCGAGTGCTCGACCGGCAGCAGCGGCACGGTCTTGTAGTGCTTGAGCACGATCTCGCCCTGCGGGCTGATCACGAACCCGATGTTGAAGAATCGGCCCGGGAACTCGGGGTGACGGGCCTTGGCCTGACCGATGATGAAGGCGTCCCATTGAGCGGCCAGTTCGCCGAGGCGGTCGGTCTCAGGCCCGGGAATGTCGATCGCGCACTCGCGGGCGAAGTCCTCGTGGTCCAGGTCGAGGATCTCGTCGTTGAAACCCTGCAGGGCGCCCTCGGGGATGGCGATCAGGCGTACCGGCAGGTCCAGGCTGGACAGCCAGGACGCCGCCTTGATCATGTGTGAGAGGTGAGTGATATTGACCTTGATGTCGTCTCGGTGCCTGATGCCACGCATCGTGGGGATCAGGCCGACCGCCTGGTAGGGCTCGACCATTGATGACCTCTTTCCGTTGAACGAGACACAAACCGCTCGTTTCTGTGGGGGATGTCTGTACGCAGTTCAGGTCGTGGGTGGGCTGGTGGCATCCAGACGTTTCCGAGGAGTGTTGCTGAGTCGTCGGCGGCGTGTAGTCCGCTCTTACGGACGGTAGAGATGTAGCCGCGGATGGCGAGGAACGTTCGGGCGCCGGGGAGGATCGGGAAACCGCCGCTGGCCTTCGTCCTGATTCGATCACGCGGATGGCTTGCTCGTCACAGTTGTTGGAAAATTGGAAAATGCGATGTCCTCCGGTACTCGCGTCCACGACGACGGGATCGTGTGGGTGCCAGAAACTCGGCCACACTATGCGACCTGCGAGTATTCGCGGAGGAGGGTCCTCAGTGCGCACGGTATTGGACTCGGGGACCTGGTCGAAGACGACCCGGCATGTGAATGACCCCGCCGCCCTGGCGCCTGACCGCTCACGCCCTATGGTCCCGAACGGACAGTCGTCAGACGCCCCCTTGGCGACCGGCCGCCAAAAATCCGCGGAGATGTTGTTGCCGAGCGTCTCGTGTACCGTCACGCTCCGCGGCGGGCCACGTCCTATACATCGGCGCCCGTGGGTGCTCGGTGGGTGCTCGGATGCCGCGGAAGGGCCCGTCACCTGGCGGCATGATCCGGCATCGGAATCGGTGGAGTCGCGGACGAACCGGCACAGGCTGACACTGAGAGCGCTGATCTGACACGAGAGCAGCGGACTCTTAATCCGCTGGTTCGGATCTGCAGGTAGCGCAACCCTGAAGGGTGTCAAAACCCGGCCATGGACGTTGACCTGCTGATTCGCAGCCGAACACGTCCCTGGTCAGCCTGCTCTCTCGTACTCGTTGATCAGTCCTCCGAGAACCTGACGGCGTTCAATCCGGCCGACGGGCAGGCGGATCACGTCGACGCCATCGGCGGGAGCTCGAAGATCCAAAGAGCGGTGTGGCCTGCGCCGGTTGTAATGGGCGGCGTACTCGGCCAGCACCGCCCGCAGGTGCCGCTCCCCGAAGATCAGCATCCGGTCGGTGCATTCAGAACGCACGGTGCGTACCCACCGCTCCGCGAACGCGTTCGCACGAGGCGACCGGGACGGGATCTTGATCACGCTTGTGTCGTTCCCGGCCATGACGTCATCGAAGACCCGCGTGAACTTGGCATCCCGGTCGCGGACCAGGAACCGAAACCCGCCGGCCCGGTCCCCCAGATCGATCAAGAGGTTGCGGGCCTGCTGAGCGACCCACGCTCCATCCGGGCTGGCGGTCACGCCCAGGACGTGGACGAACCGAGTCCCGACCTCGACCACGAAGAAGACGTACAAACGGCGCAACGTCACGGTATCGACCGAGAAGAAGTCACACGCCAGCGTGCCGGCTGCGTGGGCGCGGATGAAATCGCGCCACCGGTCATTGGCGCGCCGAGGTGCAGGACCCAGACCGGCCCGCTTTAGGATCCGGCGGATCGTCGCACCGCTAGCCCTGTACCCGAGATTCTTCAGCTCCCCGCGGATCCGCTCATACCCCCAGGAGGAGTTCTCCCGGGCCAGCCTCACCACCAGCGCCACGATCACTGGATCGAGCGGTGGCCTGCCCGGTCTTCGCTGCGGATAGGTCCACTTGCGGGCGACCAGCCGCTGGTGCCAGCTCAACAACGTGCCCGGCGTCACCAACCGATGCATCCGCAGCGCCTTCGGCAACGCCCTGACCAACGCCGACAAGATCGCACGATCGGCCCACGACAACCGCGGCCGATCCACCTGACGGCCTAGGACGGCGACCTCATGACGCAACACCAGGATCTCCAGCTCCTTCGCGGCATCGCTATGAGCCAACAGGCACAGCCAGCCGACCACCCGGCAGAAGATCAAGTACACCAAGCGCAACGTCACGACCGTCGAGGATGCCCGACCCCAGCCACCACTTCGACCAGCTACCGATTA
>JAOPYL010000023.1 GCA_025964625.1 Actinoallomurus sp.
CCGCCTCGATGGCGCCGCGCTCACCCGCCCGGCGGGGTACCCAGGCGATCCGCGCGCCGGTGGCCGCCGCGAGGCGGCCGGCGGCGGACAGCGCACCGGGCACATCGGCGAGCCGCTCACCGATGAGGATGATCGCCCCGTCGGCCTTCAGCAGCCCGGCGGCGGCCTTCCCCGCGTCGTCCACTCCGGTGCCGGTGACCAGGTTGCCGAGCGTCTCGGCCTCATCGCCGGGCACCGTCGGCAGCAGCGTGCCCGCGCACTTCACCAGGCCGCGCGTGGAGTACGGCGCGACGGAGTAGACCTTGAGCCCGCGCTTGCGTGCCGCCTTGCGGAGCCGCAGGAAGACGATCGGCGACTCCTCCTCCGGCTCGAAGCCGGCCAGCAGCACCGCCGGGGCCTTCTCCAGGTCGTCGTAGGAGACCTTGATCGGGCTGCCCGCGACGGACGCCGCGAGGAAGTCGGCCTCCTCACGGGAGTGCGCGCGGGCACGGAAGTCGATGGCGTTGGTGCCGAGGGCGAGCCGCGCGAACTTCGCGTACGCGTAGGCGTCCTCGAGGGTGACCCGGCCGCCGGGCAGCACGCCGGCCTTGCCGCGCGCCCTGGCCAGGCCCTCGGCCGCGATGCTCAGCGCCTCGGGCCAGGAGGCCGGCTCCAGCACGCCGTCCTCGTTACGGACGAGCGGGTGGGTGAGCCGGTCGGGCGCGGTGGTGTAGGTGAACGCCCACCGGCCCTTGTCGCAGTTCCACTCCTCGTTGACCCGCGGGTCGTCCCCGGCCAGCCGGCGGGTGACCTTGCCGCGCCGGTGGTCGGTGCGCTGCGCGCAACCGGCCGAGCAGTGCTCACAGACGCTCGGCGTCGAGACCAGGTCGAACGGCCGGGACCGGAACCGGTACGCCGAGCCGGTCAGCGCGCCGACCGGGCAGATCTGCACCGTGTTGCCGGAGAAGTAGGACTGGAACTCGGTGCCGGGCGCCACACCGACCTGCTCCTTGGCGCCGCGTTCGAACAGGTCGATGAAGGCGTCACCGGCGATCTCGTCGGAGAACCGGGTGCAGCGGGCGCACTGGATGCAGCGTTCGCGGTCCAGCAGCACCTCGCTGGACAGCGCGATCGGCTTGGGGAAGGTCCGCTTCTTCTCCACGAAGCGCGACTCGCCCCGCCCGTTGGACATCGCCTGGTTCTGCAGGGGGCACTCGCCGCCCTTGTCGCAGACCGGGCAGTCCAGCGGGTGGTTGATGAGCAGCAGCTCCATCACGCCGTGCTGGGCCTTGTCGGCCACCTTGGAGGTGAGCTGGGTCTGGATGACCATGCCCGGCATCACGGTGACGGCGCAGGCGGGCTGCGGCTTGGGCATCCCCCGGCCGTTGCCCGCGTCGGGGATCTCCACCAGGCACTGCCGGCAGGCGGCCACCGGGTCGAGCAGCGGATGGTCGCAGAACCGCGGGATCTGGACGCCGAGCAGCTCGGCGGCGCGGATGATCAGCGTGCCCTTGGGCACGCTGATCTCGAACCCGTCGATGGTGACGGAGATCAGATCTTCCCGCTTCTCGACCTCGGTGCTGTCGGTGACGGTCACATTTCACCTGCCCACACAGTGGAGGCGGCGTGGTCGAACGGACAGCCACCCGTCTCGAAATGCTTGATGTACTCGTCGCGGAAGTATTGGATGCTGGACGTGACGGGGCTGGTGGCCCCGTCACCCAGCGCGCAGAAGGACCGGCCGAGGATGTTGTCGGACAGGTCGAGGAGCGTGTCGAGGTCCTCCTCGGAGCCCTGCCCCTGCTCCAGCCGCTTCAGCATCAGCTTGTACCAGTAGGTGCCCTCACGGCACGGCGTGCACTTCCCGCAGGACTCGTGCGCGTAGAACTCGCTCCAGCGCAGCACCGCCCGCAGGACGCAGGTCGTTTCGTCGAAGATCTGCAGCGCCCGGGTGCCGAGCATCGAGCCCGCCGCGCCGACCGACTCGAAGTCCAGCGGCACGTCGAGGTGCTCGTCGGTGAACAACGGCGTCGAGGATCCGCCGGGCGTCCAGAACTTCAGCCGGTGCCCGGCGCGCACACCGCCCGCCATGTCGAGCAGCTCGCGCAGCGTGATGCCCAGCGGCGCCTCGTACTGGCCGGGCCGGGTGACGTGACCGGAGAGGCTGAAGATCCCGAAGCCCTTGGACTTCTCGGTGCCCATCGAGGCGAACCAGTCGGCGCCGTTCGTGATGATCGCTGGAACGCTCGCGATCGACTCGACGTTGTTCACGACAGTGGGGCCGCCGTAGAGGCCCGCGACCGCCGGGAAGGGGGGCTTGAGCCTGGGCTGGCCGCGGAACCCCTCGAGGGAGTCCAGCAGCGCTGTCTCCTCACCACAGATGTAGGCGCCCGCGCCACTGTGCACGACGAGTTCGAGGTCGAAGCCGGAGCCGAGGATGTCCGTACCGAGGTAACCGGCGTCGTACGCCTCCGCCACGGCCTGCTGCAGCCGGCGGATGACGTGCAGGACCTCGCCGCGCACGTAGATGAAGGCGTGGTTCGCGCGGATGGCGAAGGCGCTGATGATGATGCCTTCGACCAGCACGTGCGGGTCGGCCATCATCAGCGGGACGTCCTTGCACGTGCCCGGCTCGGACTCGTCCGCGTTGACGACGAGGTAGTGCGCCTTGCCGTCGCCCTGCGGGATGAATCCCCACTTCAAGCCGGTGGGGAAGCCCGCGCCGCCGCGGCCCCGCAGGCCGGAGTCCTTCACCGCCTGGATGATGGCGTCCGGGTCCATGCCCAGCGCCGTGCGGAACGCCTGGTATCCGCCGTTCGCCTCGTAACCGGCACGGGTGAAGGAGTCAGGCCGGTCCCAGACCTTCGTCAGGATCGGCGTCAGCGTGGTCACTCGGCACCTCTTTCAGGCTCGGGGGCCACCCAGCCGGACTCCCTGGCGAGTTCGAGCCCGCGCAGCGACGCCGGACCGGCCGGCGCGCCCTCTCCGGCGCGGCCGTCGTTGAAGCCCGCGAGCACTCGCGACGCCTGCTTCCAGCTGCACACCGAGGTCGCGCCACGGGTCGGTGCGACCTGCTTGCCGGCCCGAAGGTCGTCGACGAGTTGCTTGGCCCTGGCGGGAGTCATGTCGTCGAAGAACTCCCAGTTGACCATCATCACCGGGGCGTAGTCGCAGGCCGCGTTGCACTCGATGCGCTCGAGGCTGACCTTGCCGTCCTCGGTCGCCTCGTCGTGGCCGACGCCGACGTGCTCGCTCAGCTCCTGCCAGATCTGGTCGCCGCCCATGATCGCGCACAGGCTGTTGATGCACACGCCGACGTGGTACTCACCGACCGGGTGCTGCTTGTACTGCGTGTAGAAGGTCACGACGCCGGTCACCTGCGCGGGCGTGATGCCCAGTGTGTCGGCGCAGAACTGGACGCCGTCCTCGGAGATGTAGCCCAGCTCCGACTGCACCAGGTGCAGCATCGGCAGCAGCGCCGACCGCGGCTTGGGGTAGCGCGCGATGATCTCCTTGGCGTCCCGCTCGAGACGCTCGAGGATCTCGGGTTCAAAGCTCAACGGTCCACTCCCCCCATGACCGGGTCGATGCTGGCGACTGCCGCGATGATGTCGGCGATCATCGCGCCCTCCGACGCCGCCGGGATCGCCTGCAGGTTGGTGAATGACGGATCGCGGAAGTGCGCGCGGTACGGGCGGGTGCCGCCGTCGCTCACCGCGTGACAGCCGAGCTCGCCGCGCGGCGACTCCACCGCGGCGTACACCTGGCCGGCCGGCACCCGGAAGCCCTCGGTCACCAGCTTGAAGTGGTGGATGAGTGCCTCCATGGACTGGCCCATGATGTGCGCGATGTGGTCGGGCGAGTTGCCCATGCCGTCGGGGCCGAGCGCCAGCTGCGCCGGCCAGCCGATCTTCTTGTCCTGGATCATCACCGGGCCCGACTTGGCCGAGCCGGAGCTCAGCCGGTCGAGGCACTGCTCGATGATCTTCAGGGACTCTTCCATCTCCTGCATGCGCACGAGATAGCGGCCGTAGACGTCGCAGGTGTCCTGAGTGGCCACCTCGAAGTCGTACGTCTCGTAACCGGAGTACGGCTGGGACTTGCGCAGGTCCCACGGCAGGCCCGTGCTGCGGAGGACCGGGCCGGTCACGCCGAGCGCCATGCACGCGGTCAGGTCGAGGTAGGCGATGTCCTTGGTGCGCGCCACGTAGACGGGGTTGGCGTCGAGCAGCTTGCGCAGCTGGCCGAGCCGGTACTTCTCCCGCTTGACGAAATCGCCGATCTTGTCGATCGCGCCCGGGGGGAGGTCCTGCGCGACGCCGCCCGGCCGGATGTAGGCCATGTTCATGCGGAGCCCGGCGATCATCTCGAAGATGTCCAGGGCGTATTCACGCTCGAGGAACCCGTTGAGCATGACCGTGGTCGCGCCCAGCTCCAGGCCGAAGGTGCCGATCGCGACCAGGTGCGAGGAGATCCGGTTGATCTCCATCATCATGACCCGGATGACCTCGGCCCGCTCGGGGATCTCGTCGGTGATGCCGAGCAGCTTCTCAACGGCCAGGCAGTACGCCGTCTCGTTGAAGATCGGCGCGAGGTAGTCCATGCGGGTGCAGAACGTGGTCCCCTGGGTCCACGTCCGGTACTCCATGTTCTTCTCGATGCCGGTGTGCAGGTAGCCGATGCCCACGCGGGCCTCGTCCACCGTCTCGCCGTCGAGGGTGAGGATGAGCCGGAGCACGCCGTGCGTGGACGGGTGCTGGGGCCCCATGTTCACGACGAGACGGTCGTCCTCGCCCTCGCGGGCGCCCTGGACGACGTCGTCCCAGTCCTGCCCGGTGACGTTGAACACCGTGCCCTCGGTCGCCTCGCCTGCGCCGTAGGCGTCATACGTGGTGGTCATACGTACGACCTCCGCTCATCGGGCGGTGGCACCGTGGCCCCGCGGTACTCGACGGGGATGCCGCCGAGAGGGTAGTCCTTGCGCTGCGGGTGGCCCTTCCAGTCGTCCGGCATCATGATCCGGGTCAGGGCGGGGTGCCCGTCGAAGATCAGCCCGAAGAAGTCGTACGTCTCCCGCTCGTGCCAGTCGTTCGTCGGGTAGACCGACACGATCGACGGGATGTGCGGGTCGGCGTCGGGACAGGTCACCTCGAGCCGGATACGCCGGTTATGCGTCATCGACAGCAGCGGATAGACCGCGTGCAGCTCGGCGCCGGCGTCCTCCGGGTAGTGCACGCCGGAAACGCCGGTGCACAGCTCGAAGCGCAGCTTGGGGTCGTCGCGCAGGACGCGGGCGACCTCGAGGAGGTGCTCGCGCCGCACGACGAGGGTGAGCTCGCCCCGGTCGACGACGACTCGCTCGATCGCGGCGCCGAACTCCGGGTAGGCCCGCTCGAGCTGGTCCGCCACCTCGTCGAACTCGCCTTCGGCGCCCGACGTGCGCGGCCCGCCGTACGGGCGGGGGCTCGACATCTTCGGCGACTGCCGGACGACGAGCCCGCCGAAGCCGGAGGTGTCGCCGGTGGTGTGGCCGCCGAACATGCCACGGCGCGCGATGGGCTGCTGTGTTTCACCCCCATGGCTACGCCCCGCCGCCCCCTCTGCCCGCTCCTCCTCGCGCTGGGCGGGAAGCCGGTCGGCGGCCTGCTCGGCCTTCTGCTCGGGGTGCTGTGAGCTCATGAGATCACCTGTGGCTGCTCGAGGAGGGGGAGCTGCCGCAGTCTGGCCCGCTCGAGCTCCTCGATCTCCTTCTTGCGGTGCGCGCCCATCTTCGTGTTCTGGATCTTGTCGTGCAGCTTGAGGATCGCGTCCAGGAGCATCTCGGGCCGCGGCGGGCAGCCGGGCAGGTAGATGTCGACCGGCACGATGTGGTCGACGCCCTGCACGATCGCGTAGTTGTTGAACATGCCGCCCGAAGAGGCGCACACGCCCATCGCGATGACCCACTTCGGGGAGGCCATCTGGTCGTAGATCTGCCGGAGCACCGGGGCCATCTTCTGGCTCACCCGGCCGGCCACGATCATCAGATCCGCCTGACGCGGCGAGCCCGAGGCCCGCTCCATGCCCCACCGGGAGAAGTCGTGCCGGGGGTCGCCCGTCGACATCATCTCGATGGCGCAGCAGGCCAGGCCGAACGTCGCCGGCCACACCGAACTCTTCCGCGCCAGCCCGATGACCTGCTCGACCGTGGTCAGCAGGACACCGCTGGGGAGTTTCTCTTCTAGACCCATCTCAGTCCCACTCCAGACCGCCGCGCCGCCAGACGTAGGCATACGCGATGAGGACGGTGACGATGAACAACACCATTTCCACGAGACCGAACAGACCGAGGTGGTCGAAGGCGACGGCCCACGGGTAGAGGAAAATGATCTCGATGTCGAAGACGATGAACAGCATCGCCGTCAGGTAGTACTTCACCGGGAAACGACCGCCGCCGACCGGCTGCGGAGTCGGCTCGATGCCGCATTCGTACGCCTCGAGGCGGGCGCGGTTCCAACGCTTGGGTCCGGTCAGCGAACCCATGATCACCGAGACGACGGCGAACCCCAGCGCGAGGACGCCAAGTACGACAATCGGAACGTAGAGATTCAACTCTCTACACCCCCCTCTCGGTGAATGCCCTGGTACGCGCCTCGAGCGCGGCGCGGCCGTCCGGCACGGCCGGGATTTCCATCCTAGGCAAGGCGATCATCACTTCTTCTCTCGGGTGTCACGCCGCGGGTGCCAGCTTGGACATTGCGTTGATGATGCGGTCCATCGCGTCGCCGCCCCGCGGGTCCGTGAGATTGGCCAGGAGCTTCAGCGTGAATCTCATCAGTGTGGGGTGCGGCAGCCCGTGGCGTGTCGCGAACTTCATGACGCGCGGATCGCCGATCGCCTTCACGAAGATCCGCCCGACCGTGTAATAGCCGCCGTAGGCCTCCTTGAGCACGCGCGGGTAGTCGTGCAGCGCGCGCTCCCGCTGCGCGGGGGTGGGCCGGCCCAGGGCCTGCACGATGACTTCGGCGGCCATCTCGCCGGACTCCATCGCGTAGGCGATGCCCTCGCCGTTGAACGGGTTGATCATGCCGCCGGCGTCGCCGACGAGCAGGAGGCCTCGCGTGTAGTGCGGGGTCCGGTTGAATCCCATCGGGAGCGCCGCGCCGCGGACCGGCCCGGTCGCGTTCTCCTCGACGTAGCCCCACTCCTCGGGCATGTTCGCCAGCCAGCGCTTGAGCAGCCCGCGGTAGTCGACGTTCTTGAACGCCTCGCTCGTGTTGAGCAGGCCGAGGCCGACGTTGGAGGTGCCGTCGCCGACCCCGAACACCCAGCCGTAGCCGGGCAGCAGCCGGTCGCCGTCCCAGAGCTCCAGCCAGGACTCCAGGTAGTCGTCGTCGTGGCGGGGGCTGGTGTAGTAGCGGCGGACGGCCACGCCCATCGGGCGGTCGTCACGCTTGCGCAGGCCCATGGCGAGCGAGAGGCGCGTGGAGTTACCGTCGGCCGCGACGACGAGGGGCGCCCGGAAGGTGACCTCACCCTCGGCGGTCTTGGCCACCACGCCGGTGATGCGCTGGGTGCGTTCGTCGACGACCGGCTCGGTGACGGCCGTGTTCATGCGCAGTCGTACGCCGGCGGCGACGGCGCGCTCGGCGAGGATCTGGTCGAAGTCGAGCCTGGTGCGCACCAGGCCGTAGTCGGGGTAGCTGGCCAGGTCGGGCCAGGGGAGTTCGAGCCGGACGCCGCCGCCGAGGATGCGCAGGCCCTTGTTGCGGACCCAGCCGGGTGCGTCGAGGTCCACGCCCATCTTGATCAGCTGCCGGGTGGCGCGCGGGGTCAGCCCGTCACCGCAGACCTTCTCGCGCGGGAACGTCGTCTTCTCCAGCAGGAGGACGTCCAGGCCCGCCTGGGCGAGGTGATAGGCGGTCGCCGAGCCCGCCGGACCGGCGCCGACGACGATGACGTCGGCCTCCGTCGCGGAGGAGTCCTGCTGAACTACGGCGGGTGACTCGGTCACGAGAATCCTCAATGGGCACGGGGTCGGTTGTTTCGCCCTCGGGAAACGGGGCGATTCCGCGCCGGATCGTACGGCCCTGTGTGAGGCCCGGTGCGACCCGGGGTGCGATCTTCGGGTCTTGTTCATTTGTGAAGAGCTTCACAAGCGTGCTACACGGTGAGTCTAAACCTTTTCGGGGGCTGCTCGGGAACCGCGGTGCCGACTCGATCGTCCGCGCGGGGTCCCATACGGCGACAGGCGACCTCTTGCATAGGCTCATCGACCATGACGCGCGCATCCCTGGACAAGCAACCGGCCGAGGTCGCGGCGATGTTCGATCGCACGGCCGCGCGCTACGACCTGCTCAACGACCTGATGACCGGCGGGCTGGACCGCCTGTGGCGGCGCGAGGTCGTCCGCGCCGTCGGGGCGCGTCCCGGCGAGCTGGTGCTCGATGTCGCCGCCGGCACCGGCACGTCGTCGATCCCGTTCGCCGAGGCGGGTGCCCATACCGTCGCCTGCGACTTCTCGCTCGGCATGCTCGAGGAGGGCGTACGCCGCCAGGCCGGGACGCCCCGGCTGGGATTCGCGGCCGGCGACGCGCTGCGGCTGCCGTTCGGCGACGCGTCCTTCGACGCGGTGACGATCTCCTTCGGCATCAGGAACGTCAGCGACACGGCGGCGGCGCTGGCCGAGATGCGCCGGGTGACCAAGCTGGGCGGAAGGCTGCTGATCTGCGAGGTCAGCCGCCCGCCGAACCCGGTGCTGCGGAGATTGCACGGGCTGCACCTGAAGGTCGGCCTGCCGCTCATGGCGAAAGCCAGCTCCAACCCGGACTCCTACCGCTACCTCGCCGAGTCGACCGCCGCGTGGCACGACCAGGAGGCGCTCGCCCGGCTGATGCAGCAGGCCGGCTGGGAGTCGGTCCGCTGGCGCAACCTGACCTTCGGAGCGGTCGCCCTGCACCAGGCTCGCCGCTGACCCGGCGAGGTCAGTCGGTGTCCTCGCGGGCGGTGCCCTCGGCGAGGTTCTCCCGCATCCGGGCCGCGCGCTCGGTCACCGAGCTGGACACCGCGTCGCGCTGGCGCGACAGGAGAACGAAGCTGATGATGCCGCTGATCAGGATGGCGAGGCAAAGCAGCAGAAATCCTCGCGCGCCAACAAGGTAGAGGACTCCGGCGGTGGCGGCGAACAGCGCCAGGCGGGCTGCGGTGTAGACGATTACGTGACGCATGACCCTCCGATGGTATCCCCCCGGCCATCCGCACCGGCCAGGACCTCGGCGAACAGCCCGGGGTCCACGTTGCCGCCGGACACCACCGCCACGCACCGCCGGGTCCCCCGCGCTCCGCCGCCGCCCGCCTCCGGCAGCTTCCCGAGGTAGGCCGCGGCCGCGACGGCGCCTGCGGGCTCGGCGACCAGGCGGGCGCGCCGGGCGAGCAGCCGCATCGCCTCGCGGATCTCGTCCTCGCTCACCGTCACCATGTCGTCGACGTACTCCCGGATATGGACGAACGGGAGTTCGCCGACGCACTCGATGCGCAGCGCGTCGGCGATCGTCCGGCGGGTGTCGGTGCCGGGCCAGGCGATCCGGCGGCCTGCCTCGAAGGACGCGCGTGCGTCGGCGGCCAGTTCGGGCTCCACCCCGATCACCCTCGTCTCGGGCCGCGTCGACTTGATCGCCGCGGCGATGCCGGACAGCAGGCCGCCCCCGCTCACCGGCACGAGCACCGTGTCCACGTCGGGCGCGTCCGCGAGGATCTCGAGTCCGGCCGTGCCCTGACCCGCGATGACGCGGCGGTCGTCGAACGGCGGAATCAGCGAGTAGCCGTGCGCGGAGGCCAGCCGCGTGGATGTCTCCACGCGCGCCTCGATGCTCGGCTCCACGAAAACGATCTCGGCGCCCAGCGCGCGGCAGGCGTCGACCTTGACCGCCGGGGTCGTGCTCGGGACGACGAGGACCGCGGGGATGCCGACGGCGTTGGCCGCGTACGCCACCGCCTGCGCGTGGTTGCCGCTGGAATGCGCGATGACGCCGTTCTTACGGTCGACTTCGGGCAACCCGCTGATCGCGGCGTACGCGCCGCGCAGCTTGAACGAACCGACCGGCTGCAATGACTCCGGCTTCAGCAGCAGATCCGTTCCGGGGAACGGCAGCAGCGGGGTGTGGACAATGACACCGGACAGTCGCCGCGCCGCATCCTCGATCTCCTGCAGGCTCACCAGATCGGACATACCCGCACCCTATCCATGGGCGCTGAAGAGCGGAGCGACGCGGACATCGGCGGGACCACAGATGCCCTGCGGGCCGTATGTACTGCAACTGACCGGTCACATGTGGTCATTACTGCATGTCACCAAACTACGTAGCGTGATGTTTTCCGAAAACAAGGGAGAAACCGGGCTTCAAGCGGCAGACTGAGAAACAGTCCACCCGCACCGAGAGCGGGACAAAGGGGGAGAGAAAACGTGGAGAGCACGAGCGAGCGCCTGCTGACCCCTGGGGAGGTCGCCGCTTTGTTCCGGGTCGATCCGAAAACGGTCACGCGCTGGGCCGCCGCCGGCCGGATCAGCAGCATCCGGACCCCCGGCGGCCATCGGCGCTTCCGTGAGTCCGAGGTGCACGCACTGCTGCGCGGTGAGGAGCCCGTCGAGGCCTCCGCGCGAAGCGATCTCGGCAACTAGCCGCATCGGCCCTGCTCCCTCTCGGCCGCCGGCCGCATCGGCCCTTCTCAGCGCCGCTCGCATCAGCTTCCTCTCACTCCTCGGCCTGCTGAGCCTTGAACTCCTCGAATTCCCGGCGTAGCGCCTCATCGCCCGCGCGCCAGCGGCGGCGCTTGTCCGCCATCTCCTCCTCCGTGATCGACTGCGGCAGAAGGCGCTGATAGTCGGGGTCATCCGGCCCGATCTCGACGTACGCCTGCCCGATCACGCTCCCGGTCTCGTCCTGCGGCGTCGCCTCACGGCCGGGCCCCACCACCCCCACGGGCACCCGCAGGTTCCCGTCGGGGAGCCTGATCACGTACATCGTCTATCACCTAAATCCCGTATTTTCGGTCGAAGAAAAGCATCACATTGAGCGCCGCCCGAGTGTCGCCACCGAGCATGTCGACAAGTGCGGGCCGCTGCCGGGACGCGATCGCGGCGAACGCGTCGGCGAAGAACTCATGACGCCCCAGATCCTCGGCCTGGCGGTGAAAGTCACTCTCCAAGTGTGGAAGACATTGCTGGTAGAGCGCGCGGAACTCCGCGCGGTCGGACTGCCATTGTCGGGGGCCGTCCTCGGTGTTGACGCCGTCAATGTCGTCGAGCGCGTGACCGATCTCGTGCAGCATCACGTCCGGGGTCGGTGAGGGCTGATCGCCGACGACGATCGTGCGGTCGCCGTACGCCCCGGCGCAGATATCCCAGGTGGCCTTGCCGGACGGCAGCGGCGCGCCGCGCAGATACTGCATGTCGTCGAGGTCCGGTACGCCTCCGGCGCCGACGTAGATGCCGTCGAGGCCCTCGGCCAGCTTCTCCTTCAGCGCCTCCGGCAGCTCCGCGAGGCTGTCCACGGCCCGCACGACGTCCGGCGGCGCCGAGTGCCGATCGGCCGTCCACTGGCGGTACAGCACGGCTTCCAGAGCCCCGCAGTGGCGGCGTCCATCCCGCGCGTCGGCGGCCTCGACCGGGTGCGGCGCCGCGCGCGGCAGGTCCTCGTCCAGCTCGAAATCGCGCCAGGTGTAGCGCGGCTTGGCCGGCTCGTCGCGCGCCGCGTCACCCACGCGGTGACCGGCCGCCCTCTCCTCGTCGGGGTGGAGCTTACGGAAACGGCCGAGCGCGTCCCTGGGCTGGAGGTGCCGCGGCCGGCCGGCGGGCCGCTCCGGCGGGACGACCCGATCACCCTCGCCGGCCGTCTCCTTGGGCCTGCGATGACGTCCCCGGGCGTCGGCGGCCGACGCCTCGAACTGGTGGCGGCCGTTCCCCCGGTAACGCATCACACGTCCCCTCAGCGCCCTCCAGGCCCCGCGGAGGCCCGCGTGGACTAGGCCGTAGCGTAAGCCGGATCCCGCGGTCGCGTCATCCCCCGCCGCCGACGGCGGGACGGCCCGCTCCGGCCACTCCCGAACCGTGCTTGCCCGCCGGGGTTACGCTGCGAAGCATGCTCGTCCTTGCCGCCGTGCTCGTCCTGGTCGCACTCGGCGTATGGCTCTTCTGCCTCTTCGAGGTGCTGTCGACCAATGAGGGCGATACCCGTCACATGCCGAAGTTCGCCTGGTTCCTCATTGTCCTGCTCGCCTTTGACCTCGGCGCGATCGCGTGGCTGGTGTTCGGCCGCCGTCGCGGATTCGTCACCGCGGACGTCACCGCGTGGCCGCCGGACTTCCTCACCTCATCCGACGACCCGCATCAGCCCTCGTCCGACGGGCCGGCCGAGGCCGTCCCACTGGGCCCCGACGACGACCCGGAGTTCCTCCGCCGGCTCGACCGCCGTCTCCGCGGCGAGGATCCCTGACCGCGAGCGGCGCTCAGTGCTGCAGGGCGCTGCCCTTCAGCCATGTGTCCCAGGAGAGCGTCCAGAAGGTCCAGCCGTTGCCCTGCTCGTTGACGAGCTTTCGGCTGGTGCCGACCACGTCGACCACGTCACCGCGCTGGGCGATGCCGTAGAAGAAGTGGGCGCCCGTCGGTGACGTCCGGACACAGCCGTGGCTGATGTTGCTGTTGCCCAGGGCGTAGTACTGGCCGGGGCTCTGGTGGACGTACTCACCGCGGTCGCTGATGCGCACCGCCAACGGGATGTCCTCCGCGTAGTAGCCGGGGTCGCCCGGCTTGCGGCCCGGCGACACCATGTGCACCATCGGCGCCTTCTCTTTGGTGAGGTGGATGCCGCTGGTGGTGGTGTACTCCTGGGTGGTCCCCATGCCCATGCTGATCGGGTACTTGTGGACGACGCCGTCGTGGTCCACCTTCATGTAGTGCGTCTTGGCGTTGGCGACGGTGATGTTCGACGCGCCGATCTCGAACGACTTGGTGACGTCCGCGCTGCCGTACACGTCCTTCAGCCCCCGCACGCCGGCCAGGTGCGCGGTGAAGACGACGTTCTGGTGCGGCTGCCAGTACTTCTCGGTGCGGTACACCACCTGCTGGTCCGAGACCCAGTGCCAGGCGCCGACGTCACCCTTGTCGGACTTGACCTCCAGGGCCTTCTCCACGAACGCCCGGTTGGCGACCGCCCGGTCGAAGGTCACGATGATCGGCATGCCGACGCCGACCTTCTCCCCCGGCATCGGCGTGACGTCGCTGACGGAGAACGTCTGCGCGGGCTTCAACGTGTCGAACTTGCTCGTCGCGCTGGCCGCCTTGCCCTTGTCGTCCTTGGCGGAGGCGTTGACGGTGTAGGACGCGCCGGGCTTCAACGTCCACTTCGTCTTCCACTGCGAGTGGTCGGGCGTGAAGTCACCCGGCACCTGCGTGCCGCCCTCCTGGACGGTCACCTGCTCGAGCTTGCCACCCGAGGCCGCGACCGTGACCCCTTGGTCCGGACGTGCCTTCCCGGTGCCGTCCGCCGGCGTGATCCGCACCTGGACCTCGGGAGCCTTCGTGCCGTCCTTGCCGTTCGTGCCCGCCTGACTGCTGCCAGTACAGCCGGACACCGCCGAGAGCAGTGCCGCCATCACCACAGCGCCGACGGCCAACCGCTTGTTGCTCACCCGAGCCCTCCCAGATTTACCCACGACGGATGAGACGCACCAGGTGCGTAAAATGTTGCCAGTGGTAGCTAAGTAATCAGCCAGCGTAGGAGTGCAACCCTGATACCAGGTAGTTGATTCCGAAGAAGTTGAACAAAAGGCACCCGAACGCGATCAGCGAGATGATCGCCGCCTTGCGGCCCCGCCAACCCGCGGTGGCCCGGGCGTGCAGGTAGCCCGCGTACGCCACCCACGTGATGAACGACCAGGTCTCCTTGGGGTCCCAGCCCCAGTAGCGGCCCCACGCGGAGTCCGCCCAGATCGCGCCCGCGATGATGGCGAACGTCCAGATCGGGAACGCGAACATCATCGTGCGGTGCGCCACGCTGTCCAGCGTCTCGGCGTCCGGCACCCGTTCCAAGATCCCACCCGGTCTGGGAGTGCCCGGGCGGGACTTGATGAGATACAGGATGGTGGCGACGCCCGCGACCGTGAACGTGCCCGTGGCGGTTACCGCGGCGGTGACATGAATGGCGATCCAGTACGAGTGCAGCGCCGGGCGAAGCGGGCCCGGGTCGTTGTAGAGCCAGATCGTGGCGATGCCGAGCGCGATGACCACGGCCACCATGAGGAACGGACCGAGCCAGCTGATCTTGTAGCGCCACAGCATCACGAGGTACACCGTCACCGCGGCGAACGCGATCGCGGACACGAACTCGTACATGTTGCCCCAGGGCACGCGGTCCGCCGCCATGCCCCGGGTGACGATCTCCGCGCCGTGCACGCCCCAGGCGAGGATGTTGATCAGGATCGCGAAGTGGCCCCAGTGGCTTCCGCGCCCCTGGCCGCCCGCGTCGGCGGGCTCCTCGGCGCCGGCGGTGTCCGACGCGGGCATCTCGGGGCCGCCCGCTCCGACCAGCACCTTCGCCTGCTCGGGCACGGCCGCCTCGGCACGGCGGCGCCCGAAGGCGATGTCACCGGCGTACCCGACCATGGCCACGACGTAGAGCAGTACGGCGCCGAGCATCAACTGGTTGCTCAGGTTCGCCAGGTAGGTGTCGACCACGGTCGTCACTCCTCGTCAGGGGTTGTGGGCTTGGGAGCGGCCCCCGCGAGCCGCTCGACGATCGCGTCGAACTCCGGCGTGGCGCCGCCGAGGGTCAGCCCTCCGACCTCGACCACCGTACGCCCGCCCTCCGGGGCGGTCGCACGGACCCACAGCCTGCGGCGGCGTACGAGGAAGGAGGTGACGATGCCGAGGATCGCGATGAGGCCGGCGGTGAGCGCGGGCACGCGTCCGGGGTCGTGGTTGACCTGCAGGCTGATCCACTGCTTGTAGCCGTTGAAGGTCACCGAACCGGCGCCGCCCGGCAGCGTCTCGGTCTGGCCGACCGCGAGCGGCTTGGTCTTGTTGCCCATGACGATCGGCTTCAGCTTGCCGGTCTCCAGCTTGTACACCGACTGCGGCGCGCCGCTGGACAGTCCGAGGTCGCCCTTGAACGCGAACAGCGCCACCTGGGGGTTCCAGGCCGCCGGGAACGCGGAGACGACCTTGCCCTGGGCGTTCGGGACGGCCGTGGGCCAGAAGAGCCCGATGAAGCCCAGCTGGTCGGGCTGGGCGTCGGGAACCTTGATGACGCCCTCTGAGGTGTACGTCGCGTCGTCCGTCGACAGGAACGGCACCGCGCCCTGGTAGGCCACCTGGCCGTGGCCGTCACGGACGGTGAACTGCGGCGAGTAGCCGTGGCCGAGCAGGTAGACCCGGGCGCCGCCGACCTTGAGCGGATGGTTGACCTGCAGGTCATAGGGGCGGACCGCCGCCTTCAGGCCGTCCTGGTAACGGATCTTGGCGGAGAAGGAGATGGGCTGGCCCCGGTTGGGCCCGTCGGGGAGATACTGGGCCGTGAACGAGTCGAGCCAGACCGTGAACGGCGGAAGGCCGGAGGAGGAGAACTCCCGGCCGCCCTTGAAGGCGTCGTAGGAGGTCAGCGTGTTGGAGAAGCCCTCGCCCTCGGTCACGAGGACGTTGCCCTTGTAGCCGAAGGCCGCACCGGACCCGACCGCGAACAGCAGGATCAGCAGCGCGAGGTGGAAGACCAGGTTGCCGGTTTCGCGCAGGTACCCCTTCTCGGCCGCGACCGAGTCGCCGTGCTCGTCGACCCGGAAACGCCGGTCCTTCAGAACCTTCCGTGCCTCGGCGAGCACGTCGCCGGGCGCTGCGTCCGTCTCGTACGACGCGGTCTGCGGCAGGCGGTCGAGGTTGCGCGGCGCCTGCGGCGGCCGGGACCTGATGTGCTGCAGATGCTGCCGGGACCTGGGCAGCACACAGCCGCCCAGCGAGATGAACAGCAGGATGTAGATCGCCGCGAACCAGGGCGCGGAGAAGACGTCGAACATCGACATCCGGTCGAGCACCGGCGCGATGATCTTGTGGTCGTCGAAGAACTTGGTGACCTTCTCCGGCGCCAGCGGCCGCTGCGGCAGGAACGACCCGGGAACGGTGCCGAGCCCCATGAGGAACAGCAGCACGAGCGCGGTGCGCATCGAGGTGAGCTGACGCCAGCCCCAGCGCAGCCAGCCGACGGCGCCCATCCCCGCGGGCCTCTCCTCGGGGGCCTGGGGGGCGGCCTCCGCTTCAGGCGCGTCCACACTCAATGTCGCGCTCCTCCAGAGGAAATAGGGGCGGTCATCAGATCACCGTCTTGAAGCCGGAGACCCAGCCCTGCATCTTGATCGTGAGGGCCATCCAGGCGCCCGTGACCAGCAGCACGCCGATCGCGACCAGCATGCCTCCGCCGATCCGCATCACGGCCCGGTAGTGGCTCTTGACGAAGCCGAACGCACCCAGCGCCCTACGGTACGCGAGCGCGGTGAGCAGGAACGGCACACCGAGACCGAGGCAGTAGGCGAACGAAAGCAGCGCGCCGCGGGTGGCGCTCGCCTCGGTGTAGGCCATCGCCTGGACGGCCGCCAGCGTCGGGCCGATGCAGGGCGTCCAGCCGAGGCCGAACAGCATGCCCAGCAACGGCGCGCCGGCCAGGCCCGCGGCGGGCAGCCGGCTCGACTTGAACGTGCGCTGCAGGCCCGGTACGAACCCCATGAAGGCGAGGCCGAGCACGATGGTGACGCCGCCGAGGATCTTGGTGAGCACGGATGCGTGTTGCTGCAGCAGCGCCCCGAACCCGCCGAAGGCGAGCCCGGCGCTGACGAACACGACCGTGAAGCCCAGCACGAACAGAGCCACGCCCAGCAGCAGCCGTCCCCGCCTCTGGGACGCCAGGTCGGCGCCGCTCATTCCGGTGACGTACGAGAGGTAGCCCGGCACCAGCGGCAGCACGCACGGAGAAAGGAACGACACCAGCCCGGCCGCCGCCGCGACCGGGAACGCGAACACCAGCGAACCGCTGGCGAGAGTACTCATCGGCTCATTTCTCGGCCGCGAGCTGGGTGACGAGGTTCTTCAGCGACATGTACGGCACGCTGCCGACGGCCCGTGCCGCGACATTGCCATGACGGTCGATGACGAGCGTGGAGGGTACGGCGTTGGGCGGAATGTCGCGGAACGCCAGCGCGATCTGCCCGGCCTGGTCGTACAGGCTCGGGTAGGTGATCTTGAAGCTACGGGCGAAGGCCTGCGCGTTGTCCTTGCCGTCCTTGATGTCGACGCCGACGAACTGCACGCCCGAGCCCTTGGTCTCGTCGTAGACCTTCTGCATCGTCGGCGCCTCGGCCCGGCAGGGCGCGCACCACGACGCCCAGAAGTTGACGACGGTGACCTTGCCCTTGAAGTCCGACAGGCTGAGCGACCTGCCGTCGAGCGTGGTGCCCTGGACCGGCGGAGCGGGCTTGCGATCCTTGATCACTTGACTGACCCCGTTGCCGGCGACGTACCGGGAGTCGCTCCCGCCGGGGCCGCTCTGCACCGCACCGGCGCCCGCGCAGCCCGCGAGCGCACCGGCGAGGAGGATCAGTGCTGGGACGGTCAGAACACGGCGGATCACGGCGACACTCCCACTACTACAGGGCGTAGTACTTGAGTCTATTCTGCCCGAGGGGTCAGGCGCCGGGCACACTGGGGCGGCGCGACAGGTCCCCGGCCGGTTCGGCGTAGTCGACCTTCACGATGCGATCGTCGTCGTAGGTGACGCTGGTGACGCTGGCCAGCGCGCACTCCCGCCGGGCCGGGTTGTGCCACAACCTGCGGCCTTCGACCTTCCGACGGGTCACCCAGATCGGCAGCTGGTGGCTGACGCACACCGCCTCGTGATCGCGTGCGGCGTCGCGCGCGTCGGCCATGACGGCCAGCATCCGCCGGGCGATGCCTTCGTACGGCTCCCCCCACGACGGGCGGAACGGGTTCCACAGGAACGGCCAGTGCTCGGGCCGGCTCAGCGAGCCGTCCCCGACGCCGAAGGTGCGGCCCTCGAAGTGATTTGCGGCCTCGATCAGCCGTTCGTCGGTCGTGACCGGGAGCCCGAGCGTCGCCGCGAGCGGCTCCGCCGTCTCCTGGGCACGCTCCATCGGCGAGCAGTAGAGCGCCGTGACGTCACGCCCGTCGAGCCACTTGGCCGCCGCCTCCGCCATCGACCTGCCATCGTCGCTGAGGTGGTATCCCGGCAGCCGTCCGTAGAGGACGCCCTCGGGGTTGTGTACCTCGCCGTGGCGCAGCAAATGAACGATGGTCTTCATGGCTGCCCCAGCCTACCGGGCGCTCACGCCGAAACGGCCGACCGGGCCGGACGCGCGCGTCGGCACAGCCCAGCGTCGGCAGGGTCACGTGGGACATCAGCGAAAACCGGCTCCGGCGACGTCGAACCGTGCGCAAGCGCCACCGGATTCGTCTTACCTGCCGTAACCGCCCGTTAACGGTGCGTGCAGTTTAGGGCGCACGGTCACCTTTCTGAGCGATTCAGGGCGTCCTGGTCAACTTTCCGGACACCGTTCGTGTCCCGTCCGAGTGAACCTTGCGAGTTCCGGACTTACATTGCGAGTGATATGGCGGTGCGGCGGGCGGCCTCGGCGCGCCAGATGGCGTACACGTGACGGGTGAGCGCGGGGGCGTACCGGCACGATGCGGACGCCGGCGGGGACGTCGCAGCGGCCCGAGGCCCGATGAACGTCGGCACGTAAAACCTCGCCACATCGCCTTCGGCCGCGGTGACCCCGGGTCCGGTGCATAGATTGGGGACATGAAGATCGGATTCGGCGCCCCGGTGGCGGGCGCGTGGGCAGGCGCGGAGAACCTCGGCTACTTCGCCGGACGCGCGGAAGAGCTGGGCTACCACTCGCTGTGGGCGTTCCACCGCCTACTGGTGCCGGCCGACGAGGAGGCGATGGACCCGGTCTACCGCAGCGTCCTGGACCCGATCAGCGCGCTGACCTTCGCCGCCGCCGGCACGTCCCGCATCCGGCTCGGCGTCGCGGTGATCAACCTGCCGTTCGTCACGCCCGTGTACCTGGCCAAGCAGGTGGCCACGCTGGACGTGCTGTCCGGCGGCCGGTTCGACCTCGGCCTGGGCACCGGCTGGCAGCGTGAGGAGTTCATCGCCAGCGGCGTGCCGATGGAACGCCGCGGCGCGCGCGCCGAGGAATACGTCGCGGCGCTGCACACGCTGTGGGCAGACGACGTGAGCTCCTTCGAGGGCGAGTTCTACACGATCCCGCCGAGCCGGTTGGCGCCCAAGCCGCTGCAGAAACCGGGCCCGCCGGTGCTGCTGGGCGGCGCCGCCGAGCCCGCGCTGAAGCGCGCCGGGCGCCTCGGGGCCGGCTGGATCAGCCGCAGCGGCACCGACCTGTCCCGGATCAGGGAGCAGATCGCGACCGTCCGGAACGCCGCCGCGGAGGCGGGCAAGGACCCCAGGGCCGTCCGCGTCGTCGTGCGCGGGGTCGTACGCGCCGGGGCCGAGGCCCGGGACGACTCCGGTGAGCGCCTCCGGCTGTCCGGGTCCTACGAGCAGATCCGCGAGGACGCGGCGTGGCTCGGCGAGCTGGGCGTCACCGAGCTCTTCTACGACCTCAACTGGGACCCGCTGGTCGGTTCACCCGACGTCGAGCCGGCGGCGGCGACCGCTCGCGCCAGGGAGATCCTCGAAGCCCTCGCCCCCTGAGTCAGCCCGCCTCGGCGGCGGCGCGGGCGGCGTGCGGGAGGGCGGCTGCGATGCGCTCCAGCGCCGCGTCGTCATGCGCCGCCGACAGGAACCATGCCTCGTACGCGGACGGCGGCAGGTAGACGCCGTGGTCGAGCGCCGCGTGGAAGAACGCGGCGTACCGCCGGGTGTCCTGCCGCCGGGCCTCGTCGAAGTCACCGACCTTCTCGGGCGCGAAGAAGATCGAGAACAGGTTGCCGGCGACCTGCAGCCGGTGCTGCACGCCCTCCTTGGTCAGGGCCTCGGAGGCCAGCTCGGCCACGGTGGCGGCGGCCCGGTCGAGGTGGGCGTAGACGTCGTCGGTGGCGCCCCGCAGGGTCGCCAGGCCGGCGGCGGTGGCGAGGGGGTTCCCCGACAGCGTGCCCGCCTGGTAGACGGGGCCCGCCGGGGCCAGCTTCGCCATGATGTCGGCTCGTCCGCCGAACGCCGCGGCGGGCAGCCCGCCGCCCATGACCTTGCCGAAGGTGCTCAGGTCGCCGGCGACGCCCTCGATGCCGTACCAGCCCGATCGGGACACCCGGAAGCCGGTCAGCACCTCGTCCATGATCAGCAGTGCGCCGTGCCGCCGGCAGATCGCCTTCAGCGCGGCGTTGAAGTCCTGGGCAGGCGGCACGATGCCCATGTTGGCCGGGCACGCCTCGGTGATCACGCAGGCGATCTCGTCGCCGTGCTCACCGAACGTCTCCTCGACCGCGGCGAGGTCGTTGTAGCGGAGCACGATCGTGTCGGCGGTGGCCGCGCCCGTCACGCCGGGCGAGTCGGGCAGCCCGAACGTCACGAGGCCGGAGCCGGCCGCGGCCAGCAGCGCGTCGGAGTGGCCGTGGTAGCAGCCGGAGAACTTGACGATCTTCGAACGGCCGGTGAAGCCACGGGCCAGCCTGATCGCGGACATGGTCGCCTCGGTGCCCGAGCTCACGAGCCGCACCTGGTCGACCGGGGCACGCGCGACGATCTCCTCGGCCAGGAGCACTTCGCCTTCCGTGGGCGTGCCGTACGAGGTCCCGAGCGCGGCGGCCCGCTGCACGGCCTCGACGACGGCCGGGTGCGCGTGGCCGAGGATCATCGGTCCCCAGGAGCAGATGAGGTCGACGTACTCGTTGCCGTCGGCGTCGATCAGGTAGGGGCCGCGGCCGGCGGCGATGAACCGCGGGGTGCCGCCGACGGCGCCGAAGGCGCGCACGGGCGAGTTGACCCCGCCCGGCACGACCGCTCCGGCCCGGTCGAACAACGCTTGCGAACGCTCGCTGCTACTGGAAGTCACACCTTCGAGTCTCCCAGACGTCATTCGCAGGCGTCCGTGAGGATCTCCAGCGGGCGCACCGGGTCCGGCAGTGGAGCGTGCTCCGGGGGGTTCACCCACGTCACCTCGCGGCCGGAGGGGAGTACCGACGGCGGCGCGACGACGTAGCTGTCGCGGCAGTGCCAGCGCATTCCCGGAGTGTCGACGACGCTTTCCGGAACGGTGTCGAGGTGGCAGGACCACCATTCGTCCTCGTCCACCGGCGCCCCGCGTGTCGCGACGAAGAACAGATATCGCTCGTCGGCCAGCGCGGCCACCGGGCCCACCGGCACGCCCAGGTTCCGCATGCGGGCCAGCGCGAGGTGACCGGCCGCGGCCGGCACGTCGAAGACGTCGAACACCCGGCCGGTCGGCAGGATGATGTTGGCGTCCGGCGTCCCGGCCCACCACCGGTCCACCTTGTCGGCGTCGACGGTGGCCTGTAGCTGCCAAACCTGCGACGACGGATGCGCGCCCGGCGACGGGCAGCCGACCCGGTCACAGGAGCACGCCCGCGTGCCGTCGGTCACCGAATGCGCACCGGGACAACACGGCCAGCCCAGGGCTGCGTACTCCCGGGCGGCCGCGACCATTCGTTCGTGTACTTTTTGCCGCTTCGCAGTGGGTACTTCCAACATGTCCGCTCCCCCTCCACCTCTTTCTACCGATGATGACGCCCCGCTTGTGCGGTGATCGCAACAACCCCCGTAAAGCGGCGAAGGCGTGACCTCAATAACGCTGCATAGCCAGACGACAGCAGCGCGATAGAGCGGCAGGGCAGGATCGTGGGACGCGATGGGCCCGGGTCGAACGGAGGCCGACCCGGTCTCTCGGCGACCGGTGGAACCGGGTCAGCGGGCGAGCGACCGTGCGACCTCGGTGGCCCAGTAGGTGAGGACGATGTCGGCGCCCGCGCGGCGGGCCGAGGTCAGCGTCTCGTGGATGATGCGGTCGCGGTCGATCCAGCCCTGGGCCGCGGCCGCCTCGACCATGGCGTACTCCCCGCTGACCTGGTACGCCGCCACCGGCACGTGCACGGTGTCGCGGACCCGGCGCACGATGTCGAGGTAGGTGAGCGCCGGCTTGACGATCACCATGTCGGCGCCCTCCTCGATGTCGAGGGCGACCTCCCGCATCGCCTCCTCGGCGTTGGCCGGGTCCTGCTGGTAGGCCGACCGGTCGCCGAACTGGGGCGCACACTCGGCGGCCTCGCGGAACGGCCCGTAGAACGCCGAGGCGTACTTCACGGCGTACGCCATGATCGAGACGCCGGAGTAGCCGGCCTGGTCGAGGGCGGAGCGGATCGCCGCCACCTGCCCGTCCATCATCCCGCTCGGCGCCACCACGTCGGCGCCGGCCGCCGCCTGCGCCACCGCGATCGAGGCGTACCGCTCCAGCGTCGCATCGTTGTCCACCTCGCCGGACGAGGTGAGAAGGCCGCAGTGCCCGTGGTCGGTGTACTCGTCGAGGCACAGGTCGGCGATGATGACCGTCGCGTCCCCGACCTCGGAGGACAGATCACGCAGGGCCTTCTGCACGATCCCGGCCGGGTCGTCGGCGCCCGAGCCGCGACCGTCCTTCACCGCCGGGATGCCGAACAGGATCAGGCCGCCGACGCCGGCCTCGGCCGCGTCGTACACGGCCTTCCGGAGGGTCTCCCTCGTGTGCTGCACCACGCCCGGCATGGACGAGATCGGCTGCGGCTCGGAGATGCCCTCCTTGACGAACAGCGGCAGGACGAGATCACCAGGGTGCAACCGCGTCTCCGCGACCAGCCGCCGCATGGCGGGGGTACGGCGAAGCCGCCGGGGGCGTACGACAGGAAACTGCGCGCTCACTGTGTCCTCCTCGCTACGCTCGTCGGCCGTGTTCGCGATGCCGCTGGGTCGGCTGCTCGCTCGCAGGCTCGCTCACGTGCGAACTCTCTCTCGACTATTTGCGCCGGCGGGCGCCGCGGCGCATCTCGCTGGGTTTGCGGAGCGGATCGCCCGCCTCGGCCTGGGCGGCCCGCCGCTTCGCACCGTACTCGGAAAGGGCCTCGGCGAGGGCGCTTGCCGAAGGTTTGTCGGCCATCACGTCGACGCGCAGGCCGTACTCGGCGGCCGTCTTGGCGGTCTGCGGCCCGATCACCGCGATCAAGGTGACGTTGTGCGGCTTGCCGGCGATGCCGATGAGGTTCCGCACGGTCGACGAGGACGTGAACAGGACGGCGTCGAACCCGCCGCCCTTGATCGCCTCGCGGATCGGCTGCGGCGGGGGCGCGGCGCGCACGGTCCGGTAGGCCGTGACGTCGTCGCACTCCCAGCCCAGTTCGGTCAGCCCGGCCACGAGCGTCTCGGTGGCGATGTCGGCGCGGGGCAGCAGTACCCGGTTGATCGGGTCGAGATCCTTGTCGTACGGCGGCCAGACCTCCAGGAGTCCCTCCGAGGACTGCTGGCCGGCCGGCACCAGGTCGGCCTTGACCCCGAACTCCACGAGGGAGGCCGCGGTCTGCTCGCCGACCGCCGCGACCTTGAGCCCGGCGAAGGCACGGGCGTCGAGGCCGTACTGCTCGAACCTCTCCCGTACCGCGCGTACGGCGTTGGCGGAGGTGAACACGACCCACTCGTAACGCCCGGTGACCAGTCCCTTGACGGCACGTTCCATCTGCTGGGGCGTGCGGGGGGGCTCGACGGAGATCGTCGGCACCTCCTCGGGCACGGCGCCGTACGAGCGGAGCTGGTCGGACAGTGACACCGCCTGCTCCTTGGTCCGCGGCACGAGGACGCGCCAGCCGAACAGCGGCTTGGTCTCGAACCAGGACAGCTTGTCGCGCCAGCCGACGACGTCGCCGACCACGATCAGGGAGGGCGCGTCGAGATGCTTCGTGTCGGCGGCGACCCTGGCGAGGGTGGAGGCCACGGTGTACTGCTCGGTCGTGGTGCCCATCGAGGTGACCGCGACCGGCGTGCTGTCGGACCGGCCGGCGGTGACCAGGCCCTTGGCGACCTCGCCGGTGGTGTGCTCGGCACCGATGATGACGAGCGTGGCGGCGCCGGCATGGAGGCTCCAGTCGATCCCGCCCTCCTGGGCGTCGACCACCGTGACCTCGCGGTGCTTCCCGTCGGTGAGCGGGATGCCGGTGTAGGCGGGAACGCCGGTGACGGCGGAGATCCCCGGCACGATCTCGAAGGGCACGCGGGCCTTGACGCAGGCCTTGGCCTCCTCGGCCATCGCCGAACCGACCCCGGGGTCACCGAGGAAGACCCGGGCCACGAGCTTTCCCGACCGGGCCAGGGCCACGGGGTTCGCCGCCCCGGGGGCGAGGATCTCCGCGTCGGGGTTGAAGTACTCCTGGAACAGTGAGGCGGTCGCCTCGTGGACCACGACGGCGTCGGCCACGCCGAGCAGCCGCGAGGCCCTCAGCGTGAGCAGCTCCGGGTCGCCCGGGCCGACACCGACGAAGACCACTCTGCCCGGCTGCACGCTGGGCCGCTTCCCGCCGGTGGCACCGTCCCTCGCGTCGGCGGTGACTGCCTTTTTACTCGCGGGGCTCAAGATGTGCGCTCCCCCATCAACTGGTCGGCCCCCTCGGCGAGCATCCGGGCCGCGAGGTCGCGTCCCAGCCGCTCTGCCTCTTCTGGGTGGCCGCTTTCGGACATCCGAATCTGTCGTTCACCGTCGTACCCGGCAACGACGCCGATCAGATGCAATGTTCGGTCTTCCAACGCAGCGTATGCGCCCACGGGTGCTGAACAGCCCGCCTCGAGGGCGGCCAGCAGGGCGCGCTCCGCGGTCACGGCCGCCCTGGTCTCGTCGTCGTCCAGCGTCGCGAGGGCCGCGATGAGGTCGACGCGGTCGGCCCGGCACTCGACGGCGAGGGCGCCCTGGCCGGGCGCGGGCAGCATCTGCGCGGGGTCGAGGACCTCCGACACGGCTTCGAGCCGGCCGATCCTCGTGAGCCCGGCGTAGGCGAGCACGACCGCGTCGACCTCACCGTCGGTGACCTTCCGCAGCCGGGTGTCGGCGTTGCCGCGGATCGGCACGACGTCCAGGTCGTGCCGGAGTGCCCGCAGCTGCGCCATCCGCCGGGGCGATCCCGTGCCGATCCGGGCCCCGCGCCGAAGGTCTGCCAGCTTGGCCGCCCCGCACAGGGCGTCGCGCGGGTCGTCGCGCGGCGGCACGGCGGCGAGCGCGATGCCCTCCGCCGGCAGGGTCGGCAGGTCCTTCAGCGAATGCACCGCGAAGTCCACCACGCCGGCGAGGAGCTTCTCGCGCAGCCCGTTGACGAAGACGCCGGTGCCGCCGATCTGGGCCAAGTTGGCCTTTGACACGTCGCCCTCGGTCGTCACACCGACGAGCTCGACCTCATGACCGGTACGAGCGGTGAGCTCGTCGGCGACGAGCCGTGACTGCGTCATGGCCATCAGACTGCGCCTGGTACCCAGTTTGAGGTTCACAGGACGTCCTCCGCCCGGATGACCGCTTCCGGTGCCTTGGGATCGAGGTCGAACAGCTCGCGCAGCGCCTCGGCGTACGTGTCGCCGCCCGGCGAGGCCGCCAGCTCCTTCACCCGCACGGTCGGAGCGTGCAGCAGCTTGTCGACGACGCGGCGCACCGTCTGGGCGACCTCACCGCGCGCCTTGTCGTCCAGCTCGGGTAGCCGGCCGCCCAGCCGGCCCAGCTCGGCGTCGACGACCTCGGCGGCCTTGCTGCGCAGCGCCACCACAGTCGGGGCGACCGTGGCGGCGATCAGGCCGAGCTGGAACGCCTGAACCTCCTCGCAGACGATCCGGCGGACCGCCTCGGTGTCCGCCTCGGCCGGTGCGTCGTCGGCGTTTCGCAGGTCGTCGAGGCCGACGAGGGTGACCCCGGGCAGGTCGCGTACGGCCAGGTCGACGTCGTGCGGGAGCGCCAGGTCCAGCAGGAAGACCGGCCGCTCGACCATGTCGGGGGTGATGACGAGCCCGGTGGCGCCGGTGCAGGAGACGACGATGTCGGCCTCCGCCAGCGCGCCGCGCAGGTCGGCGAGCTCTATCGCGCGCGCCGGGACCTCGGTGGACCGGGCCAGGTGTGCGCCCCGCTCGTACGTGCGGTTGGCGATCACGATCTCGCCGATGCCCTCGCGGGCCAGTGTGGCGACGGTCAGGGCGCTCATCGAGCCGGCGCCGACGACCAGCGCCTTCCTGCCCTCGAGCGAGCCGGCCCGGCTCAGCCCGACGCTGACCAGCGAAGCCCCCGCCCGGTCGATGCCGGTCTCGTTGCGGGCCCGTTTGCCGACCCGCAGCGCCTGCTGGATCGCCTCGTTCAGGGAGCGGTCGACCGTGCCATGCTCCTGGGCGATCTTGAGCGCGGTGCGCAGCTGGCCGGCGATCTGCCCCTCGCCGACGACCATCGAGTCGAGACCGCACGCCACCGAGAAGATGTGCTGGACCGCGCGTTCCTCGTAGTGCACGTAGAGGTGCCGGGACAGCTCGTCCAGCGGGACGCCGGAATGCCGGGACAGCAGCTCCGATATCGAGGACACCCCGGCGTGGAACTTCTCCACGTCGGCGTAGACCTCGATCCGGTTGCACGTGGAGACGACCACGGCCCCGGTGAGACTGGCGGTCTGGTGGACGTCGTGCAGCAACTTGACGAGCTCGTCCGCGGTGACCGCGGTGCGCTCCAGCAAGGCGACGGGGGCGCTGCGGTGGCTCAGCCCGACCACGAGGATGCTCATGCCGGCTCCCCGCCCAGCGGCCCGGGGTGGCCTCCGAAGCGCCGCCGCGCTGTCGTGCTCGTTCCGCTCATTGGCCTTCTACCGCCTCGAGGTACTCCTGCTCGACGCCGCTCGGCCCACCGGCCTTGCGCTGTTCGTGGAATGCGAGAATCTGCAGCTCGATCGACAGATCGACCTTACGCACCTCGACGCCGTCCGGGACGGACAGCACGACGGGGGCGAAGTTGAGGATGCTCGTCACTCCCGATGCCACCACTCTGTCGCAGACCGCCTGCGCCGCGGTCGCGGGAACAGCCAGGACGGCTATCGAGATCCCATTATCCTTGATCACCGTCTCCAGCTTGTCGATGTGCTCGACGGTGAGGCCGGCGATGAGCTCGCCCACGATGCCGGGTTCGGCGTCGAGCAGCGCCGCCATGCGGAAGCCGCGCGAGGCGAACCCCCCATAGCCGGCGAGCGCGCGCCCAAGGTTGCCCAGGCCGATGATGGCGACCGACCAGTCCTGGGTGAGGCCGAGCTCGCGGGAGATCTGGTAGACGAGGTACTCCACTTCGTACCCGACGCCACGGGTGCCGTAGGACCCGAGGTGGGACAGGTCCTTGCGGAGCTTCGCGGAGTTGACGCCCGCGGCGGCGGCGAGCTCCTCCGACGAGACGGTGGCGGTGCCGTGCTCGGCGAGGCCGTGCAACGCTCGGAGGTAGACCGGGAGCCGGGCCACGGTCGCCTCTGGAATGCCCCGGTTCCGCTCACCGAGGGGGGATCGACGGGTCACAAGCCTGCTCTTCAAGGACTCGACGCGCGGCCGGTCCTCAGTCGTCCGCGGGCCGGTCGCCTGGACTTTTCCCAGATTAAGCCTTTGTGAACGCACGCACAAAGTCGGGTGCCCGGGCGAAGCGGCCCGAATCGGCCGCCGCCGGCCCAGGAATCCCCCGCTCACCAGGGACTCCGTGGGAGCGCGCAGGCGTTCGGACCCGGTCCCACGCGGATCACGGATGTGACCGAACAGACATCCGCGTCGATCACCCACCGCCTCCCCGACGTTACGCGGCGGAAGGGGCACCGGGCCGGCGCCGGGCGCCGGCGCCTCGGTTCAGCCGGCAAGGGCCTGGCGCAGCCGGCTCTCGTCGACCCTCCAGAAGTCGTGCTGGACGCCGTCGACGAACGTGACCGGGATCTGGTCCCAGTAGAGCCGGGTGTCCTCCGCCGACATGGTGATGTCGCGCTCCTCCCACGCCACGCCCAGGTCGCGGGACACCCGCGCGATCACCTCGCGCGCCTCGTCGCACAGATGGCAGCCCGGCTTGCCGAGCAGCAGGATGCGTGGCGTCTCAGCCATGCGGCCAGCGTCCGGGCTGGACGGTGGGTTGGGCGGTGGGCTGGGCGGTGGGCTGGACGGTGGGCTGGACGGTGGGCTGGACGGTGGGCCGGACGGTGGGCTGGACGGCGGGCCGGGGGCCGCCCGCCGGTGCCACCTTGCCCGCGTTGACCGTCAGCTCGATGACGTTGGTGCCGCCCACGTGCGGACGGGCCTCGCGCGCGAACCGCTGCACGTGCGGTTGCCGCGTGTGCTCCTCCACCGCCCTCGCGTCGCGGAACAGCTGATAGAAGATCCGCTGGTTGGCGGCGTTGTCGACGCTGTGGCAGGTGTAGACGACAGTGCCCGGCTCACCTTCGCGCACCGCGCGGGCCACCTCGGCGGCCAGCCGGTCGAACACCTCGGCATGCCCGTCGAGCAGCGTGTAGATGGTGATCCGGCCGTACTGCCCGGGTCCGTGCGGAATCGGCATCGGCTGCGGCGGAGGGGGCGCGAACGACGGCTGCACGGCGCGCTGCGCCCCGCCGGAGTGCTGACCCATGGTGTAGCGCTGGTCACCGTCATACGGCTGGGGGTAACGGGACATGTCCTCGTACGGCTCCGGTTCCTCGTCGTCGTGCGGCCGGCCCGGCAGCAGCCGGGAGGCCCCGAACCACACCAGGGCCGCCGCGCCGCCCAGCGCGAGCGGAGCGAGCGGGCCGGCCAGAAAACTGCGCATCGTGGCGACCACCAACACCCCGGCGAGCGCGACCATGCCAAGCGTCACCATCGTCTCCGGCGCCTGCCGGTCGTTCCTGTTGCTGCGTACCGCGGTGACCGCGACGCAGGAGACGAGGGACACGACGGCGAAGACGTGGGCTCCGTCGAGCACCATGCCGGGCAGCGACGAATAGTGGCCGGCCACCTTCGGCAGGCTCTTGCCGAAGGTCCCGATGATCGGGTCGAGGAGAATGATCACCACGGCCACGATCACGTACGACAGCGCGATGAGCCGGGCGGCGAAGCGCGCCTGCACGGTGCGGCCGACCAGCTCGACGACGCCCAGCGCCAGCGCCAGCGGCGCGATCAGTGATCCGAACAGCTCCATGGCGCGCAGCAGCGCGGGCGAGAAGCCCGCCGCGAACCCGACGGTCATCGCGCCGAGCGTGATGCCCAGACTGAAGAGGGTGCCGCACCAGGCCAGAAGGTGGGCCTGCCGGTCCGGCAGGGTGCGCGAGACGAGCAACCCTGCGCCCCCCAGGGCAGCGAGGGTCGCGAGGAGCGCCACAGCGACGTTGAGCATCGTCCCCCATGGTGCCTGATCAAGTGCGTAGACGGGTAACGCGAGCCGCGACAAGTGCGCCGATGAGCGGATATACCAGCTGATTACTAACACATCGCCATTGCCAGCTTACTCACCAGTATCTAGCATGTTCCGACACGCCCGGTAGTCGCGTCAGCCCCGAGGAGAACTGCGTGCGCAGCCTTACCCTCGATCCCCCTGCCCCCACCCGTCGCGCGGCGGACCCGCTCACGGCCGCCCCGCCCGGGGCCCCCTTCCCGTCAAACCCGTCCGCGCCGTCCGCGGACCATGACGAACTCCGCGACCTCGTGCTCCGCGCCAGGGCCGGCGAGGCCGATGCCTTCGGCGCCCTCTACGACCACTACGTCGATCTGATCTACCGGTACGTCTACTACCGCGTCGGGGCACACGCCCTCGCGGAGGATCTCACCAGCGAGACATTTCTCCGGGCGCTGCGCCGGATGAGTGTCTTCACCTGGCAGGGCAAGGACTTCGGAGCCTGGCTCGTCACGATCGCCCGCAACCTCGTCCTCGACCACTTCAAGTCCAGCCGCTACCGGCTGGAGGTCTGCACGCCGGAGCCGCTGGAGACCGACCGGTGGGAGGAGGGCCCCGAACGGGCCGTGCTCGACTCCTTCACCCACCGGGCGCTGTACTCGGCCGTTCGCGAGCTCGGCTCCGAGCAGCAGGAATGCGTCGTGCTGCGCTTCCTGCACGGCCTGTCGGTCGCCGAGACCGCCCTGGTCATGGGCAAGAACACCGGAGCGATCAAGGCGCTGCAGTATCGCGCCGTACGCTCGCTGGCCCGCATCTTCCCCTCCGACGCCCGCTGAGAACGCCCGCTCGCCGGCGCGGCACGCCCGGCCCGACCGGTCGGCGAACGACACGACCCGCCGCACCGGACCTCGTGAATCCCGCCGGATCGGAGCTGGTTAGTCTCGTCTCCATGCGTCGACTGTGGCCATGGAGCGATGACGACGAGGATGAGAACGCCGAGCGCGCGGGTGAGGCCGCCGCGGCGGCCGCGGCCCTGGACGTACCCCCGGTCGTCCCCGATCTGACCGCGGCGGCGTTCTTCGACGTCGACAACACGCTGATCCGGGGCGCCTCGATCTACCATTTCGCGCGGGGTCTGGCCGCACGGAAGCTCTTCACCTTCCGCGACCTGGCGATGTTCGCGCTCGGACAGGTCGCCTTCCGGACAGGGGGCGCGGAGAACGCCGATCACATCCGCACCGCCCGCGAGGCGGCGCTGGCCTTCGTCGCCGGCCGGCGCGTCGAGGAGCTCGTCAGCCTGTGCGAGGAGATCTACGACGAGAAGATGGCCGACCGGATCTGGCACGGCACCCGGTCGCTCGCCCTCAAGCACCTGGACGCGGGACAGCAGGTGTGGCTCGTCACCGCGACCCCGGTCGAGCTGGCCCGCATCATCTCCCACCGGCTCGGGCTGACCGGCGCGCTCGGCACGGTCGCCGAGACCCAGGACGGCGTCTACACCGGCCGGCTCGTCGGCCACCTTCTTCACGGCCCGGCCAAGGCCGGCGCCGTCCGTGCCCTGGCCAAGCGGGAGGGTCTGGATCTGTTGCGCTGCTCGGCCTACAGCGACTCCTACAACGACCTGCCCATGCTGACCACGGTCGGGCATCCGCACGCCGTCAACCCCGACGGCGACCTGCGCGACCATGCCCGGGAGCATGACTGGCCGGTCCACGACTTCCGCACCGGCCGGAAGGTCACCATGGTCGCGCTGCCCGCCGCCGCGGGGACCGGCGCTCTGGTCGGCGGCGTCGCCGCCGGGATGGCCCTGCGCCGTCATCACCGCCACCGCTGAACCGGGGAGACCCGCCTGAGCACGCGGATCTCCCCGATCGCCTCGGCCCCCGGTCGTTCGCGGTCGCCGCTCCGGCCGCCGGGCTCTCCGGTCGCCTAGCGCCCGGTGATCTGCATCATGGGCTCCGGGTAGCGGAGGCCGGAGACCGGCAGCTCCAGCTCGGACAGCTCCGCGTCGGTCAGCTCGACGGTAGTCGCCGCCAGGTTCTCCTCCAGCGTGGTGCGCCGCTTGGTCCCCGGGATCGGCACGAACTCCTCACCCCGGTGCAGCAGCCACGCCAGCGCCAGCTGCGCCGCCGTGACGCCCTTGCGCTCGGCCAGGGCGCGTACGGCGTCGGCCGCCTTCGCGTTCACGTCGAAGTTCGCGCCCTGGAACCGGGGGTCGTTACGGCGGTAGTCGTTCTCCGGGTAGTCCTCGGCCCGGCGCACGGTACCGGTCAGGAAGCCGCGGCCCAGCGGGGAGTACGGCACCAGGCCGATACCCAGCTCGCGCACCACCGGCAGGACCTCGTCCTCCAGCTCCCGCTCCCACAGGGAGTACTCCGACTGCAGCACCGACACCGGGAAGGTGCCGTGCGCGCGCCGGATCGTGTCCGCGCCGGCCTCGGACAGGCCGAAGAAGCGCACCTTGCCCGCTCGGACCAGCTCGCCGACCGTGCCGGCGACGTCCTCGATCGGCACTTCCAGGTCGACCCGGTGCTGGTACAGCACGTCCACGTGGTCGGTGCCGAGCCGCCGCAGCGACTCGTCCAGCACCTCCCGGATGTGCTCGGGACGGCTGTTCAGCCCCCGGCGCTCACCCTCGGCTGAGACGTCCCAGCCGAACTTGGTCGCGATGATCGCCTCGTCGCGGCGGTCCTTCAGCGCCCGGCCGAGCAGCTCCTCGTTGGTGAACGGGCCGTAGATCTCGGCGGTGTCGAAAAAGTCGCAGCCCAGCTCGAGGGCCCGGTGGACGGTCGCGATCGACTCTGCGTCGTCCGGCACCCCGTACGACTGGCTCATCCCCATGCAGCCCAGCCCGAGCGCGGAGGTCCGAAGTCCCTGACGTCCTAGTGTTCTCTTCTCCATGCCGACCAGGCTGCACCTTAGAGCGCGCTCTAAGTCAAACTCGGAAGAAGGCGGGCCCTCTGCGCCGGAGCAGGTCGTACAGCATGTTCTGGATCGTCTCACGCACCTGGTCGGTCAGGTCGAAGACGGTCATGTGGTCGTCGGCCTGCGCGGGGTCGTACTCGTCGGTCGGGATCGGCTCGCCGAACGCGATGATCCACTTGGACGGCAGCGGCACCAGGCCGAGCGCTCCGAACAGCGGCCAGGTCGGGGTCACGGGAAAGTAGGGGAAGCCGAGCAGGCGGGCCAGCGGCTTGAGGTCGGCGATCTTCGGATAGATCTCCTCCGCGCCGACGATCGCACACGGGATGATGGGTACCTGCGCGCGCAGCGCGGTGGCCACGAAACCGCCCCGGCCGAACCGCTGCAGTTTGTAGCGCTCGCTGTACGGCTTGCCGACCCCCTTGAAGCCCTCCGGGAACACGCCGACCACCTGGCCCTTGGCGAGGAGTCGCGCGGCGTCGGCCTGGCAGGCCAGCGTGTGCCCGCTCTTGCGGGCCAGGTGGGCCAGCACCGGGATCTGGTAGACGAGGTCGGCGCCGAGCAGCCGCAGGTTGCGGTGTGCCGGGTGGTCGTCGTGCAACCCGACCTGCAGCATCACGCCGTCGATCGGCAGCGTGCCGGAATGGTTGCCGACGACCAGCGCGGCCCCGTCGTCGGGGACGTTCTCCAGCCCGAGCATCTCGACCCGGAACCAGCGTTCGTAGAGCGGGCGCAGTATCGGCAGCAGCAGCCGGTCGTTGAGCTCCGGATCGAAGCCGAACTCATCGATCTCGTACTCACCGCTGAGCCGGCGACGCACGAACCGCAGCGCCGACGCGATCTTGTGGTCCAAACTCTCCGAATCATGGGCGAGACGGTCAGCGGCATCAGTGTTAAGCGGTATTACCTGTGCTTCTGGCCGCATTTCCGGTCTCGCCTCCTCCATCACGGGCTCGTGCTTCACCTTCTGCCCCCTGGAGGGTTGGTCAACCGGTCGAACAGCGCGAGCGGCAGACTCTGACCAAGACCTTGCGAGTCGGCGAAATCGGCGAAGGCCTCATCGGAGCTGTATTTCGGACGCCACGAAAGCTCCACAGCGAGCCGCTCGGTGTCGAGCACCCGGCCGTACGTGAGCCAGCGCAGGAGTTCGGGCGAGAAACCCTTCAGCCCGCCGAACCGGCGGCCCATGTCGCCCAGGGTCTGCACGGCGGGGGCGGGGAGGCGGAGGATCGATCGGCCCGCCCGGCGCAGGGCCTGGGACAGCAGCACGACGCCGTCACCCGCCACGTTGAAGGTGCCGGGATGGTCTTCGACCGCCATGCGGCGCAGCACCTCGACCCCGTCGTCCTCGTGGATGAACTGAAGACGCGGGTCGAACCCGAACACCGTCGGGACGACGGGCATGTGGAAGTAGCGGCTCAGCGGCGAGTCGACGCTGGGCCCGAGGAAGTTGGCGAAGCGCAGGACGGACACGGCCAGGTCCGAACGACGCCGGGCCAGGCCGCGAACGTATCCCTCGACCTCGACCGCGTCCTTGGCGTAGCCGGACGTCGGCGGGAGCACCGGCTCGTCGTCCTCGGTGAAGACGGCCGGATCGTGGCCCGACGAGCCGTAGACCGCCGCGGACGAACGGACCACGATCTTGCGCATGGCCGATGACCGCTGGCACGCGGCCAGCAGCTGCATCGTGCCGATGACGTTGATCTCCTTGGCCTTCATCCGCGCGGCGGACGTCATCGTCACGAGGTTGAGGTGCACCACCGTGTCGACCTCGGCCGCGTTTATGATCTTGGCGATGCTCGGCGTGCGGATGTCGATCCGGACGAACTCCGTGCGCCCGATAGGCATCGCGGGCGGCACGGTGTCCACGCCGATGACCCGTTCGATGCCGGGATCGGCCTGAAGCGCGTCCGCGACCCGCGCCCCGAGGAAGCGGGACACGCCGGTGACCAGAACCACCCGTGCCGGGGCTGAGGCACGCGCTCGGCTTGCGGAGGGACGCATGGATGACACAGTGCCTCCCACCCCTTACGGCTACCTCAACTCGGCGTTACTTCTTGTTACGGCGCTGAACCCGCGTCTTCTTCAGCAGCTTGCGGTGCTTCTTCTTGGCCATGCGCTTGCGACGCTTCTTGATGACAGAGCCCACGAAACCCTCACTCGGTGATCAGCGGAGACAGACGATCAGCACCCTTGGCGGGCACAGCCCGGAGCCCAAGGGTACCGCCGCCCACGCGCCCGTCGGTCGCGGGCCATCACACACCCCCCGTACGACCGGGGGTCAGCCCGCCTCGATGAACGCGTCCCTCAGATAATCGTGGACTGCCTGTTCCGGTACGCGGAACGAACGTCCCACGCGAATCGCCGGAAGCTCTCCCGAGTGCACGAGGCGGTATACGGTCATCTTGGACACCCGCATCACCGCAGCCACCTCGGCCACAGTCAGGAACCTGACCTCGCTCAGAGGCCGCTCGCCTGAGCTCATCGGACGCCCTCTTCCACACGCCGCGCGTCAGACCTTTGCGGTGACTTTGATCACGGCCGTGTACTTTCTCCAGCGTAAATCGTGAATCTGGAGTCGCAAGAGGGGAGTTCAATCAATCAGGCTCGAATGTGCCAAAAGATACACAGTGAGCGGCGCGTAGTGATGCGGCGGCACGTTGTCGTCCAGCGGCACGACGGTATGCACCTTTCCCTCTGCCTCCCCCGCGAACAGCGCTGGGTCGTTGCAGTCCGCGAAACCGACCGTGGCGATGCCGGCCTCCCCGGCCGCGCCCGCCCAGCCGTGGTCGGCGATGACCAGATCCGGCCACTCTGGGGATTCCGCGGGTAGTTCTTCCAGAATCGCTCGCATCGGATGTGCGTCATGTGTATGGTGCAGCGCCCCTCCACCGCTGAGCGCGGCGACGCCATCGAGGTAGCGGATGTGCCGCGACTGCGCGCCCTGCGGCGTGTCGACGTCGTACGCCCAGCCGGCCGCGGGAGTGAGCACGCGACAGCCCCGCGCCCGCAAGGCGCGCGCCACCGCGAGGTAGACCGGCAGCAGCCCGGCCGGATGCCCGGTGGCCAGCAGCACCGTCTCCTGCCGGGCCGCGGCCTGGGCGAGCCGCGCGGCCATCGTCTCCAGCGCGTCGATCGTCAGGTCCGGATCGATCGTGTCGTCGCCGTACAGGTGCGACCGGTCCGGGTTGATCCCGCACTTCGTCACCATCAGCGCGAAGACGTCGTCGAAGGTCCACTCACGCTGGAGGTCCAGCCCGAACTGGTAGTACGGCTTGCGCGCCGCCATCCGCCGGTAGTGCAGCAGGTTGATCTGCCGCGGGGTGGCGACCTCCCCGGCGATGAGCGTGCGCGTCAGGTGCTCGCGCAGCTCCGCGCGCGCTGGAACCGCCGCTCCGTGCTCCGCGCCCGGTACCGTCACAGCAGCGGGTCCAGACCGTGCTCGGGGAAGACCGCCCGGCGGGTCGCCAGCACCGCACGGTCCACCGGATTCGCCGGGTCGTACCCGCTCGCCCACGTCCGCACCTCCGTGTCCGCTCCGTCGGTCATCCGCTCCGGGGCGTTCCGCCCGGTGCGCTCGCGTACGTAGGCACGCCAGGCCCGCGGCGTGGGCGTCTCCGGGGCGATCGGCCGCCCTGACGCCTCGGCCAGCAGGTGGGTCCAGGCGCGCGGCACCACGTGCACCAGTTCGTAGCCACCCCCGCCGGTGAGGATCCAGCGCCCGCCGGCGGTCTCGTGGGCCAGCCGGTGCAACGCGGCGTACGCGGCCCGCTGGCCGTCCACGCTCAGCGTCAGGTGCGCCAGGGGGTCCAGGTCGTGGCTGTCGCAGCCGTGCTGGGTCAGCAGGATCTCCGGCGCGAACCGCCGCAGCAGCGGCGGCACGACCGCGTCGAACGCCCGCAGCCACAGCCGGTCGCCGGTGCCCGGCGGCAGCGCCACGTTGACGGAGGTGCCGTCCACGCCGGTCTCCTGCGGCAGGCCGGTGCCGGGGAACAGGGTGCGGGGCGACTCGTGCAGGCTGATCGTGAGCACCCGGGGATCGTCGTAGAACGCCGCCTGGACGCCGTCGCCGTGATGCACGTCCACGTCCACGTAGGCGACCTTCCGAGCGCCCTGTTCCAGCAGCCAGGCGATCGCGATGGCCGGGTCGTTGTAGACGCAGAAGCCGGAGGCTGCTCCGTGCATGGCGTGGTGCAGCCCACCGGCGATGTTGGCCGCGTGCGTGGCGGCGCCGCTCCACACCGCCTGCGCCGCCGCGACGGACGCGCCGGCCACCAGCGCGGAGGCGTCGTGCATGCCGGGGAAGACGGGATTGTCGGCGAGGCCGAGGCCGCGTGCGACGTCGAGCTCCTCGCGGCGGACGGCATCGATGTAGGCCGGGTCGTGAACGAGCTTGAGCAGCGCGTCGTCGGCGGCCTCGAACTCCTCGATGGACACTCCCGGCGCGTCGAGCACGCCGAGCCCGCGGGCGAGCGCCATCGTCAGGTCGACCCGGACGGGGTTCATCGGGTGCTCGGGCCCGAAGTCGTACGACATGAGCCGGTCATTCCAGAAGACCTGGAGCGAGGCGCTCGCGCGGTTCGGGTCGATTTGCTCGCTCCGCTCGTCCATGGTGGTCACGCTACCGGTAGGCTCCGCGGGCATGGGGCTTGAGATGCGCGCCATATGTGAGCGATGCGACACGCCGCTGTACCCCAACGGCCTGGCCTACATCTGCAGCTACGAATGCTCGTTCTGCGCGGCCTGCACCCGGCAGCTGTCCCACAGGTGCCCCACCTGCGCGGGGGACCTGGCCCGCCGCCCCACGCGCCTCTGACGGGCCGGAAGGCGCACTCAGGCGGCCAGAGCGGGCTCGGGCGCGGCACCGATCGTACGGGGGCGGGCGGCGCCCATGCCGGGTACCACCATCACCACCGTGACGGCCAGCATGATCACCGCCGGAACGCTCCAGCCGTGGGTCGCGTCGTGCACCGCTCCGACGGCGAGCGGGCCGAGCGCGGCGATCACATATCCGACGCCCTGCGCCATGCCGGACAGCTGCGCCGCGACGTGCGCGTCGGCGGCGCGCAGGCCGATGAAGGACAGCGCGACGGCGAAGGCGATCCCCTGTCCGACGCCGAGCACGACCACCCATGCCCAGACCGACCCGATCGGCGCCCAGACGACACCCGCGAATCCGATCACGCACAGCGCCGCGATGAGGACCACCAGGAGGCGCTGGTCGCGCAGCCGCCGCTCGATCAGCGGGAAGGCGAGTGCGCCGGCGGCCTGGATGAGGCTGTTCAGCCCCAGCACGTAGCCGCCCGCCACCTCGCTCAGACCGCGGTCATGGCAGATCGTGGGCAGCCAGCCGAACACGACGAACGCCAGCAGCGACTGCAGCCCCATGAAGGCGGTGACGTGCCAGGCCGTCGCGGACCGCCACACCCGCGGCGAGCCGTCCACGGGCGGAAGCGGCGCCACGGCGACGCGCGCCCGGCGCAGCCAGGCGAACCCGGCCACCGCCGCCGGGATCGCCAGCAGCGCGAGAGGCAGCCGCCAGCCCGACCCGGCCGCGCGCTCGATGGGCACGGCCAGGCTGGCGGAGACGGCTGCACCGCCGGTCACCGCGACGGTGTAGACCGCGGTGACGGTCATGACCGCCTGCGGGTGGTCCCGCTTGATTATCGAGGGCACGGCGACATTGCCGATGCTGATGGCGATACCGGCCAGCAGAGCGCCGGCGAACAGGGCCGCCTGCGCCGGGATCATCCGCGTCAGCACCGCGACGACGAGCAGGCCCATACTCGCGACCAGCAGCGTCTCGCCGCGCGGGCCGCGCCGGAGGAACGGCGCCACGAGGCCGAAGGATCCGAAGAAGAGCACCGGCAGCGTGGTCAGCGCGCCGGCTGCCGTATCCGACAGGCCCAGGTCGTCCTGGATCTGGCCGAGCAGCGGCCCGACCGCCACCACGGCGGGGCGCAGGTTGAGCGCGGCCAGAAAGATCAGCGCGACCCCGGCATGCCGCCTCACAGGAGGGCCTCGAGCGCCTGAAGCGTCGGTTCGACGACGCGCGCGGCGGCCTGCCCGGCCGCCTCCGCGTCCCGCGCGGCGATCGCGTCGACCACCGCCCGATGGGCGGCGGGTCCGGCGTCGGGCATCTCCCGGTCGTGCCGGATGGCGCTCAGCGACTCGCGCAACCGGCTCTGGAAGTAGCGGAAGGCCTCCATCAGGAGCGGGTTGCGGGACGTCTCGACGACCCCCAGGTGGAACCTGACGTCCGCCTCCGCGAACGCGATCGGGTCCTCGGCGGTGTCCCGATCGTCCAGCAGTACGTCGAGGCGGCGCAGATCGTCCGGTGTCCGGCGCCCCGCCGCGAGCTTCGCCGCCTGCATGTCATGGGCCTGCTGGACCTCGAACACGTCACGCAGGGTGGCCCGCTCGACCCTGCGCAGCAGCGGGCGGGGATCGACGGCGCTGCGCACGTACGTGCCGTCGCCGCGGCGCACCTCGAGCACGCCGATGTGGCTCAGGGCCCGGATCGCCTCGCGTACCGCCGGGCGGCTGACCTGCAGCCGGGCGGCGAGGTCGTACTCACCGGGGATCCGGTCGCCCACCCCCCAGGCCCCCGTGGCGAGCTGCTCCTGGAACTGGCCGAGGACCGCCTCGACCGCGGACGGCCGTGGCACCGGTTGAAGTGACGTCACACCTTGTGATCATGCCAGATGTCAGGCATGTTAAATGTCTGACGTCTGGCAACGCTACATAGTTGTGACGTGAAAGATCGGGAAGGTCGGGGCATCTAACTAGATAGGTGACTCCTGGCCCAGGAGGCGGTTGCGGTGGATTATGCGGAAGAAGTGGTCGTCCCGCCATACGAACGGGGTCCGAGCTCACAGAGCCGAGCCCTCGCCACGGCCGTACGTCTCGGGATACGGCCCTTCGCCGGCCGGATCAAGGGCCGTTCGGCCAGCATCCGGTTCTGGCGCTCGCTCCTGGGCGCCGGCTCCCGCTGCCTGCGCCCCGACCCGCGCGTCAGCGTCCAGCCGATCATCGACCCCTGCGTCGAGGACCCGAATGTCAAGCGCCCGGTCCGGGGCGAATGGCTGCGGCCACCGGGAAGCACGGCCAGAGACGGCGCGATCCTCTACCTGCACGGCGGGGCGTACGCGATCTGCTCTCCCAAGACCCACCGTGTGATCACGACACGGCTGGCGATGGACACCGGGCTGCCGGTCCTCGCCCTGGACTACCGGCTCGCTCCCGAACATCCCTTTCCGGCCGCGTTCGAGGACACGCTCGACGCCTACCGGCTGCTGCTGGCCCGCGGCGTGCCCGCCGACCGGATCACCATCGCCGGCGACTCCTCCGGCGGTCATCTCGCCACCGCGCTGACCGGTGAGGCATGCCGCACCGGCCTCCCCATGCCCGGTGGCGTCGTGCTCTTCTCCCCCTGGGTGGACCTCACCGGCGAGCTGGCGATGGCCTCGGCCATGCGCTGCCACGACCCGTACATCAACGCGGCGGTAGCCACCCGGTTCGGCCGGATGTACGTCGGCGCCGGCGACTGGAGCGATCCACGGCTGTCCCTGCTGACCTGCCCGAGCGCCGAGCTGCCGCCGTTCCTCATCCAGGTGGGCGGCATCGAGGTCCTGCGGGCGGAGGCGGAGGCGCTCGCCGAGGTGCTGGCCGAGGCCGGCACCCGGTACGACCTGCAGATCTGGCCGGGTCAGATGCACGTCTTCCAGATCTTCAACCGGCTGATCCCCGAGGCGGACGCCGCGATGCGGGAGGCGGCCCGGTTCATCCGCGAGGTCGTCGAGGCCGGCTCCGTGACCGAGGCCGCCTGACCGGCCGGCCGGATACCCTGGGCCCATGCGAGTACTCCGGCAGACCTGGCGCGCCGCCTGACGGCGGTCGCCCAGTCCTCGCTTCACCAACGGCCGCCGCCTCGGCGGCCGTTTCTCATGCGCCGGCGAGGCGGCCCTGCTCCAAGGGAGTCGTCATGACCCGCGTCCTCAGCCTCTTCACCCCGTCCGGCCACCCCACCCTCGGCAACCTGCTGGGCGCGCTGCGCCCGTCCGCCCGCCTTCTGCGGACGGCCGACTGCGTGTACGGGATCTCCGACCTGCACGCCCTCACCGGCGGCCACGACCCCGCGCGCCTGCGGGAACGCTCGCTCGAACTGGCCGGGCTGGCCATCGCCGCCGGCATCGACCCGTCCCGGTGCGTGCTCTTCCCGCAGAGCAACGTGCCCGCGCACGCCGAGCTGTCGTACCTGCTGGAGAGCACCGCCCACTACGGCGAGATGCAACGGATGATCCAGTTCAAGGAGAAGTCGGCGCGGCAGGACACCGTGCGCCTGTCGCTGCTCACCTATCCGGCGCTGATGGCCGCCGACATCCTGCTCTACCAGGCGACCGAGGTGCCGGTCGGCGCCGACCAGGCACAGCACGTCGAGCTGACCCGTGACCTGGCGGAGCGGTTCAACCGGCTGTACGGCCCGGTGTTCACCCCGCCACGCGCCGTCCATCCCCCGGCCGCCGCCCGGGTCATGGACCTGGCCGACCCCACGTCGAAGATGAGCAAGTCCGTCGACTCGCCAGGGACGATCCTGCTGCTCGATCCGGTGGACGCGGTACGGCGGAAGATCATGCGAGCGGTCACCGACTCGGGCTCGTCCGTGTCCTACGACCCCGAGGGCAAACCGGGCGTGTCGAACCTGCTCGCCATTCTGTCCGCGTGCACGGACGTCCCGGTCGCCGAGCTGTCCTACGACTCCTACGGAACGCTGAAGAAGGACACCGCCGACGCGGTGATCGCTCTGCTGGAGCCGCTGCAGCGGCGGTACGCCTCCCTGGCCGCCGACCCGGCCTCCCTCCAAGCCGTGCTCCGCGCCGGCGCCGAGCGGGCCCGAGCACTGGCGGACCCCACACTGGCCGCCGCCAAGAGAGCGATGGGCCTGCTGGCCGCGTGACCTCGACGGCACCGGCGAGCGCTGACGGTCCTGCGTCGGCGCTCACCAGGCACCACGGTCTTCCGCGGCCGCCGCCTCACACGCTGAGCCGCCGCCCGGCGTCGGCGGCCGGGACGCGGGAGGCCGTGGACGCGTGCCAGTAGCCGAGCGCCGCGGCGACGGTCACAACGCCCTCCGCGACCGTGGTGACGACCTTCTCGGCGTACCAGATCGGCTCGTACATGTCCGGCAGCGGGCCGATGGCTCCGACGTCGACGTACCGGTACAGCAACACCGCTCCGAACGCGCTCCCCCCGACCAGGAAAGCGATCGCGTACGGCAGGGGACGCGCCCGCACGAGCAGGAGTACGGCCACGACCGCGGCGACGGCGCCCTGGATCCAGAACAGCGTCCCCTCGCTGAGCGTCCCGGTCGAACCCACGTCTCCGGCCAGATGAAAGTGCACGTACGCGTCGACGACGAGTCCCGCGACGACGAGCAGGCGAAGTATGAGACCCATACATTGTTTACGAATCGGATGCCACGCCGGTTCAACGCCCGCGCGAAAAAGTGAAGCCCGACGTCGGTCGAGCCGCCGGCGTGGCCCGATCATCGGCATCAGCCGCCGCAGGTGACCGGCCCGCCGCGCCTGTCGCGTCGTGCGGCGGGCCGGCCGGGCGGGTCAACCGCCGCCGAGTTCGCGGCCACGGTCGCGGGCGGCCTCGATCGCCTCGATGACGGCGGCGCGGACGCCGTGCCGCTCGAGCTCGCGGATGGCCGAGATGGTCGTGCCGGCCGGCGAGGTGACCGCCTCGCGCAGCATGACCGGATGGTCGCCGGAGTCGCGCAGCATGACGGCCGCGCCCACCGCCGACTGGATCACCATCTCCAGGGCGGCCGCGCGCGGCATGCCGAGCAGGATGCCCGCGTCGACCATCGACTCGACGAGATAGTAGAAGTAGGCGGGGCCGCTGCCGGACAGCGCGGTCGCGGCGTCCTGCAGCGTCTCGGGGATGCGCATCACCTTGCCGACCGGCGTCAGCAGCTCCTCGGCCAGCTTGAGGTGCTCCTCGGCGGCGTGCGTGCCGGCCGAGATCACGCTCATCGCCTCGTCGACGTGCACCGGCGTGTTGGACATGACCCGCACCACCGGGACGTCGTCCGGCAGGCGCTCCTCGATGAACGCGGTCGGGATGCCGGCCGCCATCGAGATGACCAGCCGCCCGGCCGGGACATGTCCCTTCAGCTCGTCCAGCAGCATCGCCATGTCCTGCGGCTTGACCGCGAGGACCAGCGTGCCCGCGGTCTTGGCGGCGTCGGCGTTGGTGACGACCTCGACGCCGTACCGCTCGCGCAGCAGCGCCCCTCGCTCCTCGCGCCGCGCCGTGACGAGCAGGTCGGACGGGCGCCGCCCCGCCCGCAGCACGCCGGAGAGCAGAGCCTCGCCCATCTTGCCGGCACCGAGAATCGCGATCATTTACAGCCCTCCTGTCACACGAAGGGTACCGAGCCGGGCGGACGACTCGGGCGCGCCCGTACGGCACGGTGCGATCGCGCGAAGGACCGAGTGCGTTCGCCGCGCTCAGGACTTGGAGACGAGCGACCTCAGGAAGAAACCCAGGTTGGCGGGGCGCTCGGCCAGCCGCCGCATGAGATAGCCGTACCACTCCTCGCCGTAGGGCACGTACACGCGCACCTGCGCGCCCCGCCCGGCGAGCCGCTGCTGCTCGTTCGGCCGGATGCCGTACAGCATCTGGTACTCGAAGCTGTCCCCGTCGCGCCCGTGTAGAACGGCCAGCGCGCCGGCGATCTCGATGAGCCGCGGGTCGTGGGTGGCCAGCATCGGGTATCCCCGCCCGCCCATCAGCACCTTCATGCAGCGGACGTAGGACCTGTCGACCTCGTTCCGGCCGGCGAAGGCCACCGAGTCGGGGGCGCTGTAGGCGCCCTTGCACAGCCGCACCCGTGAGCCCTCGTCGGCGAGCTCGGCGCAGTACTCCTCGGCCCGGCGGAGGTACGCCTGGATGACGGCCCCGGTGTCGGGGAAGTCCTGGCGCAGCTCTCTCAGGACGCGCAGCGTCGAGTCGACCGTCGTGTGGTCCTCCATGTCGAGGGTCACCGTCGTACGGGCGTTGCGCGCGGCCGCGCAGATGCGCCGGGCGTTCTCCAACGCGATCTTCTCGCCGCCGTCGAGGAGCTGGCCGAGGGCGGTCAGCTTGACCGACACCTCGGCGCGGGACCCGGCCTGCGCGTCGGCGAGCCGCTCGAGCAGCTCCTCGTACCTGGCCGTGATGGTCTCGGCCTGGGCCATCTCGACGGTGTCCTCACCGAGGTGGTCGAGGGTGATGAGCAGCCCGTCGGAGATGAGCCGGCCGGTGACCGTCAGGGCGTTGGTCACGGACTCTCCCGCGACGAACCTGCGAACAACGCTTCTGGTGTACGGCGCGGTCTCGACGAGCTGGCGCACACCGCCGCTGCGCGAGGCGGCCAAGAGAACCTGGCGGAGCAACGTTCCCCCTTATTCATGGGACCACACCGTCCCGAGCATGCTCAGGCTATGGCACCTCTCAATCGGTCCTGCGACGCAGGGTGGCCGCGCCGAGGACGAGGGCGAGCAGGGCGCAGCCCGAGATGACCGCGACGTCACGGGCCAGCGTGCCGGTCACCGAGCGGTGCCAGGTCAGCTCCCGCATGGCCTCGACGGCGTACGCCAGCGGCATCACATCGGCCACCCACTGCAGGACCGCCGACATCTGGCCGCGCGGAACGAACAGGCCCGCCAGCAGCACCTGCGGCAGCACGAAGGCGGGCATGAACTGGACGGCCTGGAACTCCGTGCGCGCGAACGCGCTCGCGAACAGGCCCAGCGCCATGCCCAGCAGTGCGTCCAGCAGAGTCACCAGGAAGAGCGTCCACACCGGCCCCTGGAGATCGAGGCCGAGCCAGGTCAGGGCGATCACGCCGACGACTCCGGCCTGGACCAGCGCGGTGACGCCGAAGGCCAGGGCGTATCCCACCAGCAGGTCGAGCTTGCCCAGCGGCATCGTCATCAGCCGTTCCAGCGTGCCGCTGGTCCGCTCCCGCAGAGTGCCGATGCTGGTGACGATGAACATCACGATGAAGGGGAACACGCCCAGCAGGATCGGGCCGTACCGGTCGAAGGCCTGCGGCCGGTCCATGACGTAGCGCAGCAGGATCATCAGCAGGCTGGGGACGCCGATGAGCAGCCCGAGCGTGCGGCGGTCGTGGCGGAGCTGGGCGAGGATACGACGCGTCGTCGCCAGCGTGATCGTCAGGCTCATGCCGCGACCTCGTGTCCCTGGATGATGTGGAGAAAGGCCTCTTCGAGGTCCTGGGCGCCGGTGCGGGTGCGCAGGGCGTCGGGGGTGTCGTCGGCGAGCAGCTCCCCCTCGCGCATGAGCAGCAGCCGCTCGCACCGGGCGGCCTCGTCCATGACGTGGCTGGAGACCAGGAGCGTCGTGCCCCGGGCCGCCAGCTCATGGAACAGCCCCCACAGCTCCCCACGGAGCACCGGGTCCAGTCCGACCGTCGGCTCGTCCAGCACGAGCAACTCCGGCGCGCCCAGCAGCGCGATGGCGAGGCTCGCCCGGTGCAGTTGCCCGCCGGACAGGTTCGCGGCGACCCGGTCGCGCGCGCCGCCGAGCCCGACCTCCTCGATGACCCGGTCCGCGTCGCCCCTGGGCGCGCCCAGCACGGACGCGAAGTAGCGCAGGTTCTCCCGCACGCTCAGGTCGGCGTAGACGGCCGGGTTCTGGGTCGCGTACCCGACCCGGCGGCGCAGTTGCCGGCTGCCGGCCGGGTGCCCGAGCACGGTCACGGTGCCGCTCGCGACGATCTGCACGCCGACGACCGACCGCATGAGCGTCGTCTTGCCGCAGCCGCTGGGACCGAGCAGCCCGACGACCGAACCACGGGGAACCGAGAACGTCAGGTCGTGCACGACCTCGCGGCCGCCTCGCGCGACCCGGAGCCCGTCGACCTCGACGGCATAACTCATCATGCGTTGAATTTATGCCCGCGATGAGACGTCGTCAACATGTACGGGCGATGCGGGAGACCGGGTCAGGTGTCGAGGTAACGCTGGACGGTGGGCGCGAGAAGCGCCACCAGCTCGTCCTCGTCCGCGGATGCCATCGGCTCCATCTCGAGGACGTAGCGGAGCATCACGACGCCGATCATCTGGGCCGCCGCCGCGGTGAGGCTCAGCCCCGGCACCCCCAGACCCTGCGCGATCCGAGCGAAGATCCTCGAGGTGATGAACTCCCGCAGCAGCGCCGCGCCCTGCTCGCTGGTGGTCGCGGACCGGAGGATGCCGACGAACTGCGGTCGCAGCAGGGGGTCCTCCCAGAACCGCAGGAACGTCCGCACGAGGCGTTCACCGATCTCCGAACGCGGCCCGTCGAGGATGCGTGGCACGATCGACGCCGGATCGACGGGGAACTCCATCGCGGCGGCGAACAGCTCACCCTTGGTGCCGAAGAAGTGATGGACCAGCGCCGGGTCCACTCCCGCCTCACCGGCGATCGCCCGGATGGATGCCTTGTCGTAGCCGCGGTCACCGAACAGCACGCGTGCCGCGGCGAGGATGTCCTTCCGTGACGACGACGGGCCCGGCCGTCGTCCGGGACGGCGCGCGGGCGCGGCCATCAGCCCCGCCCCGCCCACGACGGCGCGGGCCGCTTCCCGCCAGGCCACGGCGCCGGCGGCGGCTCGGCCGTCGGCCGCATCAAGAGGGCCACGTCAAAAAGGCCACATCACGATGGCCACATCACGATGGAGAGACCTCGCCCTCGGAGTTCACCCGCCAGGTGCCGGTACGGGCCGCGGCGAGATGCAGCCGCGTGAAGGCCAGGGACTCGGCCAGGTCGTCGACCCGCTGATCGCGCCCGACCGCACGGCGAGTGTTGATCTCGACGACCACCTGCCCGGTGTAGTGCTGGGCCGCCAGACGCTCCAGCATCTCCGCGGCGGGCTGGTTGCCACGCCCCGGAACGAGATGTTCGTCACGATTGACGACGCCGATACCGTCCGCCAGATGGAGGTGGGCCAGCCGGTCACCGAGCGCGTCGGCCATCGCGAGCGGGTCCGAGCCGGACACGGCCGTGTGGGACAGGTCGACCGTGACGTTCGGATACGGCTGGTCGACCGGGTTCCAGTGCGGGGAGTACATCCCCACCTCGGCCGCGCGCGCCCGGACCGGGAACATGTTCTCCACGGCGAAGACGACGTCGGTCTCCTCCTGCATGCGGGCCAGCCCCTGCTCGAACTCCCGCGCGTACTCCCGCTGCCAGCGGAACGGCGGGTGCACCACCACGACCTTCGCGCCGAGCTTCTCGGCGGCGTCCTTGGAGCGCACCAGCTTGCCCCACGGGTCGCGGCCCCATACGCGCTGCGTGAGCAGGAGACAGGGGGCGTGCACCGACAGGATCGGAACCTCGTGGTAGTCCGAGAGCCTGCGGAGCACGTCGATATCCTGGCTCGCCGGGTCGGCGGTCACCATGATCTCGATGCCGTCGTATCCGAGCTGTGCGGCCAGCTCGAAAGCGGCCGGCGTCTTCTCCGGGTAGACCGACGCCGTGGACAGCCCGATCGGCGCATCGGGGACCTGGAGCACTTCTTCCACAATCGGCAAGCCTATGCGTTCCCCAGGCCTGAACCGTGTGGGATCCCCCACGCGTTTACCGTGGAACAGTGATCCTCGCCGGAGCCGTACCCAGCCCGAACATCTGGAACACCCCGCGGGTCTACGAACTCGAGAACCGCGCGGCCGACCCCGGAGGGTGCATCGAGGACGCGATGCGCGCCATCCGCACCTGGGACGGCGCCACCGTGCTCGACATCGGCTGCGGCACCGGCTTCCACCTGCCGCGCTTCGCCGGCACGGCCGCCAAGGTCGTGGGCGTCGAGCCGCACGCCGGCCTGGCCGAGGCGGCCCGCCGCCGCGTCGCGGGGCTGCCGGACGTCACCGTGGGCGTGGGCGCCGCCCAGGCACTCCCGTTGCCCGACGCCTCCGTCGACGTCGCGCACGCCCGCTGGGCCTATTTCTTCGGCCCCGGATGCGAGCCGGGGCTGGCCGAGCTCCAACGCGTCATACGGCGCGGCGGCGCGGCGTTCATCATCGACAACGACGCCACCCGGTCGACCTTCGGGGCGTGGTTCCGCCGCTGGCTGCCGTCCTATGATCCCGGCGCGGTCGAGCGGTTCTGGTCGCGGCACGGCTTCTCCCGCACCCCCGTGGACATGAGCTGGCGGTTCGACGACCGCGCCGACCTCGCCGCCGTACTCAGGATCGAGTTTCCGGCGGAGCTGGCCGAGGAGTTCCTCCGCCAGGTCGACGGCTGCGAGGTCGACTACGCCGTCAACCTCTGGTGGCGCCGCTACTGATCACCGGCGACCTCCTGGGAGCCGCCGATCGCGGCGAGCACGCGGTCGGCCACGACCCGCATACCCGCGGCGTTGGGGTGTACCGGCGCCGCCGCGTGGGTGAGCAGGATGCCCTCCACCCACTTGTGCGACGCGCACATGTCATGCCCGGTCCCACCGCGGTACGCGTCGACGAACCCCGCCCCGGCGCGCCTGGCCTCCTCGGCGAGCATGGCGTTGACCGATCGCTCGATCCGGTCGAGGTAGGGCACGTCACCGGCCGCCGTTGGCACACCCGGCCAGCATCCGGTGCGCGCGGGCAGCAGCCGCAGGTAGCCGACGACGAAGACCCGCGCGCGCGGTGCCCGTACGTGGACGGTCCTGAGCACGGCCGCGACCCTGGGTGCGGTCTCGACGATCCTCCTGTCGAGCGTGCCGCCGAAGTGCTTCATGCACGGCGCGCCGGCCGGAGCGCTGAGGCTGAGGCCGGCGCAGGTGTAGAGGGTCTTGCTGAAGCCGACGTCGTTGCCGCCGATGCTGATCGTCACCAGCGACGCGTCCGGCGTGACCGCGTCCAGCTGCGGAGGATTCTGGCCGAACAGCACCTTCTGAGGGCGGCTCATGTCCGCGATGGTGGCGGCGCTGCAGCTCACGTCGCTGAACGCCGCGGGCTGGAGGGCACGGGCGACCAGCGACGGGTAGTTGTGGTCGGAGCGCAGGCAGGCCCACGGGCTGCCCTGGTGGCGGGGGATCATCGGACCGGCGGTGAAGGAGTCGCCCAGCGCGACGTAACCGCCGCTCATCGCGTGCGCCGGAGCCCCCAGGAAGATCGTCGGAAGAACTGCCGCGAGCGCGATCCACCTGCGCATTGATGCCTCCCTGCGTCCCTCGCCAGTAAGGCCCGCGGGACCGCGGCGGTCAGAATGGATGTCCGGAGCCGATCGTGGTCACAGGCTTACCCACCGCAACCGACGCCACTCTGGTCTGTCAGTGCTGTTCCGTACAGTCACCCCCATGGCGAAGAGCGTGAAACAGGCATACCGCTGTGCCGAATGCGGCTGGCAGACGTCCAAGTGGGTGGGGCGCTGCGGCGAGTGCCAGGCATGGGGCACGGTCGACGTGGCCGGCGCCGCGAAACCGCCGCGCCTCGTCGCGGCCGGCCCGGTGAGCGCGCCGGCGCGGCCGATCGGCGAGGTCGACGTGCGGGCCGCGCAGACCACCGCGACCGGCCTCGACGAGCTCGACCGGGTGCTCGGCGGCGGCCTGGTGCCGGGCGCGGTGCTGCTGCTGGCCGGCGAGCCCGGCATCGGCAAGTCGACCCTGCTGCTCGAGGTCGCGGCCCTGCACGCGGCCCGTGGGCCTGTGCTGTACGTCACCGGCGAGGAGTCCGCCGAGCAGGTGCGCCTCCGCGCCGACCGGGTCGACGCGATCGCCGCCAAGCTGTACCTCGCCGCCGAGACGGACCTGTCGGCCGTGCTCGGGCATATCGACTCGGTCGCACCCGAGTTGGTCGTGGTCGACTCGATCCAGACGGTCGGCTCGGCCGAGATCGACGGCGCACCGGGCGGGGTGAGCCAGGTCCGCGAGGTGGCGGCCAACCTGATCCGGGTGGCCAAGGAGCGCGGCATCACCACCGTCGTCGTCGGCCACGTCACCAAGGACGGCTCGATCGCCGGCCCACGCGTGCTCGAGCACCTCGTCGACGTGGTGCTCTACTTCGAGGGCGACCGGCACAGCCGGCTGCGCATGATCCGCGCTGTGAAGAACCGCTACGGCCCGACCGACGAGCTGGGCTGCTTCGACCTGTCCGAGGTGGGCATCGTCGGCCTGCCCGACCCCAGCGGGCTGTTCCTGACCCGCCAGGAGCGGCCCGCGCCCGGCACCTGCGTGACCGTCACCCTGGAGGGCCGGCGCCCGCTCGTGGCCGAGGTCCAGTCACTCGTCGCGCCGTCGCCACTCGCCAACCCGCGGCGCATGACGTCCGGGCTCGACTCCTCCCGGGTGGCGATGATGCTCGCGGTCCTGCAGCGGCGCTGCGGGGTCAAGCTGCACGATCGTGACGTCTACACCGCCACGGTCGGCGGCGTGCGGCTCAGCGAGCCGTCGGTCGACCTCGCGGTGGCACTGGCCGTCACCGGCGCGGCCGGCGACCAGGCGCTCCCCTCCGACCTGGTGGCCTTCGGCGAGGTCGGGCTCGCCGGCGAGGTCCGCGGCGTACAGGCGGCGAAGCGGCGGCTGTCGGAGGCGGCCCGGCTGGGCTACCGGCGGGCCATCGTGCCGGCCGGGTCGCTCGACCCTGCCGTGCAGACGCCTGGCACGTTCGTGACGGATGAGGGTATGCGAGTGGTGGAGGCCGATACCGTGTGGTCCGCCCTTGACATCGCCTTCGCGGCGCAAGGTTCTGGAGCTTGAGCGCCGCCTGTCCAATTTCGGACGAGGGGAGGAGGCTGGCCGACCACGTTCACCGATAAACTGACCGCCGTCCAGCGACCTCCGGGGGTCACGTGCCAGCACATGACAAGAGTGGAGACGAGCGACGGCGCGCAACCCTTGCCGCCATCGCTCCTGGGACTCAGCTCCGTGACGGGCTGGAACGCATCCTGCGCGGCCACACCGGCGGCCTGATCGTTCTGGGATACGACAAGATCGTCGCGGGCCTGTGCACGGGCGGTTTCCAGCTCGACGTCGAGTTCTCCTCGACGCGGCTGCGCGAGCTCGCGAAGATGGACGGCGCGATCGTCATCGACAGCACCTGCACACGCATCGTTCGCGCCGGCGTCCATCTCATGCCCGATCCGACCATTCCGACCGAGGAGTCCGGCACCCGGCACCGCACGGCGGAGCGGGTCGCCCGCCAGACGGGCTACCCCGTGCTCTCGGTCAGCCAGTCGATGCGCATCATCGCCCTCTACCTCGAGGGCCACCGCTACGTTCTCGAGGACTCCGCGGCGATCCTGTCGCGCGCCAATCAGGCACTCGCCACCCTCGAGCGCTACAAGCTGCGCCTCGACGAGGTCTCCGGCACGCTGTCCGCGCTGGAGATCGAGGATCTCGTCACCGTCCGTGACGTCAGCGCGGTCGTGCAGCGCCTGGAGATGGTCCGGCGCATCGCCGACGAGATCAACGGGTACGTCGTCGAGCTCGGCACCGACGGACGGCTGCTGTCCCTCCAGCTCGACGAGCTGGTCTTCGGCGTCGACATCGACCGCGAGCTCATCGTCCGCGACTACCAGCCGCAGAACCGCGCGCCGCGCCCGGTCTCCGGCGTCCTGGCCTCCCTCAACCGGCTCTCTGCCACCGAGCTGCTCGACCTGCCCACGGTGGCCGAGGTCCTGGCCTTCGCCGGGAACGACCCACTCGACATTCCGGCGAGTCCCAAGGGCTACCGCCTGCTCGCCAAGGTCCCGCGCATGCCGAGTCTGGTGGTCGAGCGCCTCGTCGAGCACTTCGGCAGCCTGCAGAAGCTCCTCGCCGCCAGCATCGACGACCTCCAGGGCGTCGGCGGGGTCAACGAGTCGCGCGCCCGGAGCGTCCGCGAGGGCCTCTCCCGGCTGGCCGAGTCGTCCATCCTCGAACGCTACGTCTGACCCGGGCGGCTGACGTGCCCGGCGTCTGACGCCCGAGACGCGCTACGCCGGAGCCTCGGCTCCGGTACAGCGCCTCCTGTGGTGCGGCCCCTGCCGCCGGATGGCGCCTCCCGCCGGATGGCGTCTCCTACGGTGCGGCGCCCGCCGCGGCACAGCGCGTCCGCAGTGCGGCGCCTCAGCGGAGGCGGAACACCTCGCGCGTGGTCTTGATCCCGGCCTCCCTGGCGGAGATGACGTACGTCCCGGGCCGGGCGCGTGAGTCGCCGTTGCAGCGCTTGCGGTCCCAGTCGACGGTGGCGAGGTACGGCACGCCGCGCTGAAGCAGCTGAACGCTGGAGCCCGCGCCGCTCGCGCACTGCGCGGACGCCCAGACCAGGTCCGTGCCCGACGCGATGCGTATCTCCAGCGCCTTCGGGCCCACGTCGAAGGTGCAGGTGCGCCGTCCCGTGTTGACGACGCTCAGCCCGAACCGCGGATACTCCTTGCCCTGGTAGACGGTGCTGGCCGGCGTGAGACGGACGACGACGGCCCCGTCGTCGCATCGGTCGCCGCTGCGTCGCTTCGCGACCAGGGTCGCCGCCGGCGTGGCCGTGACGGTCACCGTGGCCGTCGGGGCCGGGCCGGCGATCGAGGCCGAGGCCGCCGGGCTCGCCGCGGCCGCGGCATTACGCACCTGGGCGGTCGATTTCCTGTGGCCGGAATCCGAGCAGGCCCACGCCATCAGGCCGATGATGGCGATCCCGCCGGCCAGAACATAGACCCGGCGGCGCCAATACGCGTCCGTCTCTCCGGGATTGCTTTCTGTGTCGGAGTCCATACGGTCAGTATCCTTTTTCGATCTTGGCGAGATGCCGCGACCCGCCGTGCCAGGATCGAATACGTCATGCACCGACTCAGATATGCCGAACCCGTCCTCACCTGGTACGCCGAACACGCCCGAGATCTGCCCTGGCGGCGGCCGGACACCTCCCCGTGGGCCGTGCTGGTCAGTGAGATCATGCTCCAGCAGACCCCGGTGGCCCGCGTGCTGCCCGTCTACGACGCATGGCTGACCCGCTGGCCGACGGCTGCGGCACTGGCCGCCGAGCCTTCCGGCGAGGCCGTACGCGCCTGGGGCCGGCTCGGTTATCCCCGGCGCGCGCTGAACCTCCACGCGAGCGCCCGGGCGATCGTCGAGCGGCACGACGGCGAGGTCCCCTCCGAGTACGACGACCTGCGGGCACTGCCGGGCGTGGGCGCATATACGGCCGCGGCCGTGGCGAGCTTCGCCTACGGCCGGCGGCACGCCGTGCTCGACACCAACGTCCGGCGGGTGCTGGCGCGCCTGGTGACCGGCGTGGAATACCCGCCGAAGACGCAGACGGCCGCGGAGGCGCGCCTGGCGGAGTCGCTGCTGCCGCTGGAGCCCACGCTGGCCGCCCGCTGGGCGGTGGCGGTCATGGAGCTCGGCGCGCTGGTGTGCACGGCGCGGACGCCCCGCTGCGCCGACTGCCCCCTGTCCGCCGACTGCACCTGGCGGATCGCCGGCAAGCCCGCGTACGACGGGCCGCCGCGCAGGGGTCAGAGCTACGCGGGAACCGACCGCCAGTGCCGCGGCCGCCTTCTCGCGGTCCTGCGTCACTCCAGCGGCCCGGTGGGGAAGGCGGCCCTGGACGACGTCTGGGACGACGCCCGGCAGCGCGAGCGCGCCCTGTCCGCACTGGTCGAGGACGGCCTGATCGACCCCATGGAGGACGGCCGCTACGCCCTGCCCGGCTAGACGCATGCGAATCGCATGCCGTCCCCGCGATCCGAATCCGGCCTGCCGGCGGCATCTCCTACGACGGAGGCCCCGCACTCGGAAGTGCGGGGCCTCGTCTACTCGTCGAGCCGGCTCAGGTGTGGTTGACCGGCTCACCCGCGGGGGGCGGGGAGTCCGGCACCGAGTCGGGCTTCGGCTCGCCGGCGAAGGTGAACTTCGCCGTCTCGCCGGTGCCCTCGACACCGACCATGACGATCTCGCCGGCGTGCAGATCACCGTAGAGGATCTTCTCGGACAGGTTGTCCTCGATCTCCCGCTGGATCGTGCGGCGCAGCGGCCGGGCGCCGAGCACCGGGTCGTAGCCGCGCTCGGCCAGCAGGTCCTTGGCGTCCTGACGCAGCTCCAGACCCATGTCACGGTCCTTCAGCCGCACGTCCACCTTGGCGATCATCAGGTCGACGATCTGGATGATCTCGGCCGGCGTGAGCTGGTGGAAGACGACGGTGTCGTCGACACGGTTGAGGAACTCTGGCCGGAAGTGCTGCTTCAGCTCTTCGTTGACCTTGGACTTCATCCGGTCGTACGAGCCCTGCACGTCGTTCTCCCGCGCGAAGCCGACCGACAGCCCCTTGGAGATGTCGCGGGTGCCGAGGTTGGTCGTCATGATGACGACCGTGTTCTTGAAGTCGATCACCCGGCCCTGGGCGTCGGTGAGGCGGCCGTCCTCGAGGATCTGCAACAGCGAGTTGAAGATGTCGGGGTGGGCCTTCTCGATCTCGTCGAACAGGACCACGGAGAACGGCTTGCGGCGCACCTTCTCGGTGAGCTGGCCGCCCTCTTCGTAGCCGACGTATCCGGGCGGGGACCCGAACAGCCGCGAGACGGTGTGCTTCTCCATGAACTCGCTCATGTCGAGCTGGATCAGCGCGTCCTCGTCGCCGAACAGGAACTCCGCGAGCGTCTTGGACAGCTCGGTCTTACCGACACCGGACGGGCCGGCGAAGATGAACGACCCGCCGGGACGCTTGGGGTCCTTCAGGCCGGCGCGGGTACGCCGGATCGACTGGGACAGCGCCCTGATGGCGTCGTTCTGGCCGATGACCCGATGGTGGAGCTCGTCCTCCATGCGGAGCAGGCGGGCGCTCTCCTCCTCGGTGAGCTTGAAGACCGGAATGCCGGTGGCCGTCGCGAGAACCTCCGCGATGAGCTCCTCGGTGACCTCGGCGACGACGTCCATGTCGCCGGCCTTCCATTCCTTCTCCCGCTGCGCCTTCCCCTGGAGAAGCTGCTTCTCCCGGTCGCGCAGTGCGGCGGCCTTCTCGAAGTCCTGCGCGTCGATCGCGGACTCCTTCTCACGCCGTACGTCAGCGATCTTCTCGTCGTACTCGCGAAGGTCCGGCGGCGCGGTCATGCGGCGGATGCGCATTCGCGAACCGGCCTCGTCGATGAGGTCGATCGCCTTGTCCGGCAGGAACCGGTCGCTGATGTAACGGTCGGCGAGCTGAGCCGCGGCCACCAGCGCGCCATCCGTGATCGAGACCCGGTGGTGCGCCTCGTAGCGGTCGCGCAGACCCTTGAGGATCTCGATGGTGTGGCTGAGCGACGGCTCGGCCACCTGGATCGGCTGGAACCGGCGCTCCAGCGCGGCGTCCTTCTCGAGGTACTTGCGGTACTCGTCGAGGGTCGTCGCGCCGATCGTCTGCAGCTCGCCGCGGGCCAGCATGGGCTTGAGAATGCTGGCGGCGTCTATGGCACCCTCGGCGGCGCCCGCTCCGACCAGCGTGTGCAGCTCGTCGATGAACAGGATGATGTCGCCGCGGGTACGGATCTCCTTCAGCACCTTCTTCAGGCGCTCTTCGAAGTCACCGCGGTAACGGGAACCGGCGACCAGGGCGCCCAGGTCGAGGGTGTAAAGCTGCTTGTCCTTGAGCGTCTCCGGGACCTCGCCCTTGACGATCTTCTGGGACAGCCCCTCGACGACGGCGGTCTTGCCGACCCCGGGCTCACCGATCAGAACCGGGTTGTTCTTGGTACGGCGGGACAGCACCTGCATGACCCGCTCGATCTCTTTCTCTCGCCCGATGACCGGGTCGAGCTTGCCCTCGCGCGCAGCCTGGGTCAGGTTCCTGCCGAACTGGTCCAGCACAAGCGAGGTCGACGGGGCGGCCTCTGACGGACCCCCCGAAGACGCCGGTTCCTTGCCCTGGTAACCATGCAGCAACTGGATTACCTGCTGGCGCACGCGATTCAGGTCGGCACCCAGCTTCACCAGAACCTGGGCGGCCACACCTTCGCCTTCACGGATCAGGCCGAGCAGGATGTGCTCGGTCCCGATGTAGTTGTGACCGAGCTGCAGCGCCTCACGCAGCGACAGCTCAAGAACCTTCTTCGCCCGCGGAGTGAACGGGATATGTCCAGAAGGCGCCTGCTGTCCCTGGCCGATGATCTCCTCGACCTGCTGACGCACGGCCTCGAGGCTGATGCCGAGGCTCTCCAGAGCCTTGGCAGCCACCCCCTCGCCCTCGTGGATGAGGCCCAAGAGGATGTGCTCGGTGCCGATGTAGTTGTGATTGAGCATCCTGGCCTCTTCTTGAGCCAGGACGACAACCCGCCGCGCGCGGTCCGTAAACCTCTCGAACATCTCGTCGCTCCTCACAGAGCGGTAGGACAGTAGCCGGGATGTCCGACCCTGTCCTCCCGCATGCTAGCCGCCCGGCGGACGCCGCCTCGGTACTCCCATCAGAAGACGTTCCCCGGGCTAAGGCTGTTCATCCTCATCCAACTACCGCATGGGGCCGGGATGTTCCCCGTACGCCGCAAGCGAACGGCCCGTCGCCCACGAAGATCCGGACGACGGGTCCGTTCGCTGTCGCTGCTGTAGATCAGTGCGCGCGCTCGTACTCCTCGACGACAGTCGCCGGGATGCGCCCGCGCTCGTTGACCTTGATGCCACGCGCCTTCGCCCAAGCACGGATGTCCGCGCTGCGTTCGCGGCTCGAAGCGGCACGACTGCGACGCCGACGGCCACCGCCGGCCCCGCCGCCGACTCTCCGCGCGTGCTCCACGAAGGGCGCCAGAGAATCGCGTAGCTTCTTAGCGTTGGCGCTGCTCAGATCGATCTCATAGGTGACACCGTCGAGAGAGAACTGAACGGTCTCCTCTGCCTCCCCACCATCGAGGTCGTCGATGAGGCGCTTAATGATCTGCTCTGCCATGGAGACTGACCTTTCACCGGAGCAAACTGCATTCGGTTGCCAAAGATATACCTCAGCGGCTCCCGATGACAATTCAACACACTGCAGAAGTTTAGCACGCCTGTTACGGAGCGTAATCTACGGCAATCGATCTGGCCGCCCGAGCTTACTGCCCGGGCCGGCGCTTCTCGCGGGTGTCTTCACGCCGCCGCTTACCGCCCATCTCTCGCCGCACCACCCAGAACACGCCCACGAAGAACACGGCGGCCACCGTGAGAGGCGGCGCGAGCGCCGCAAGGTCGTTCCACATCGAACCCACGCCTTCCGTTCTCGCGATATCGGGCCCCGTCACCCATCCCGACTGGGCGTCCCGCACAGCCTTGCAGTGAAATTGTCTCGCAGCCCCACAGCGGACGCACACCGGCCCTCTTTCGCCGCGCCGCCCCCGCGGTGCCGCACGGGCGGCCGGGGACGCCACTACGCCCTCCGACTGCCGTCCTCAACGCGCTACCCTGGGGCGGAGTTCCCGCCACGCCCTCCCACGGGCGGTGGCCATCCCGGGCCGGCCACGGCCCCCTCGCCCGATAAACGGACCAGGTCTCGACATTCCCAAGCTGCACGCATCACTCCAATAACCCTCCCGTACCGCCACTTAACAGTCGGCGAGGGCCGCGGAATGCACGGCCGTGCCGAACCGGGACCCGGTCCCATGATCACGAGCAGCGAACACGCGCTGCGGAATCCGTGGGCCGGGGTGAACCCGCGATCATAAGTTCCCGGGCGTGACAGGATCCAATGCGGCAGGGCTGGACGATCCGAGAGACGGCGGGCGACGACGTGACGTTCTACGCGGACCTTCATATCCATTCGAAGTACTCCCGCGCCTGCAGCAAGGACTGTGACCTTGAGCACCTGGCGTGGTGGGCCGGACGCAAAGGCGTATCCGTGGTGGGCACCGGCGATTTCACCCATCCCGCGTGGATGGAGGAGCTCCGCGAGAACCTCGTGCCCGCAGAACCGGGCCTGTTCCGGCTGCGGCCGGACCTGGAACGCCGGGTGAGCCGCACACTGCCACCCGCCTGCACGCGCCCGGTGCGCTTTCTCCTCTCGGTCGAGATCTCCACGATCTACAAAAAGGGCGAACGCACGCGGAAGGTGCACCACCTTCTTTATGCGCCCTCGTTCGACGCCGCCGAGCGGATCACGGCCGCACTTGCGAAGATCGGCAACCTGGCGTCCGACGGGCGGCCGATCCTCGGTCTCGACTCCCGTCATCTCCTCGAGATCACCTTGCAGAGCGACCCCGGGTCGTACCTCATCCCCGCGCACGTCTGGACGCCGTGGTTCTCGGTCCTGGGCTCGAAGTCCGGATTCGACGCGGTCGCCGACTGCTACGACGATCTCGCCGACCATATCTTCGCGGTCGAGACGGGCCTGTCCTCCGACCCCCTGATGAACTGGCGTGTGCCGTCGCTCGACGGATACCGCCTCGTGAGCAACTCCGATGCGCATTCCCCGCCGGCACTTGGCCGTGAGGCGTCGATGTTCTCGGTGGACATGGACTACTACGCCCTGCGCGCCGCGCTGGAGACCGGCGAGGGGTACTCCGGCAGCGTCGAGTTCTTTCCCGAGGAAGGGAAATACCACCTCGACGGCCACCGCAAGTGCGGCGTTCGCCTCGAGCCGGACGAGACACGGGCGTACGACGGCCGCTGCCCGTCCTGCGGCCGGCCGCTGACGGTCGGCGTGCTGAGCCGTGTGGACGAGCTGGCCGCCCATCCGGAAGGCCGGCGACCCGAGGGCGCCGTGGACTTCCGCAACCTCATCCCGCTGCCCGAGATCGTCAGTGAGATCCGCGGCGTCGGCCCGCGGTCGAAGTCGGTGCTCGGGCACGTCGCCGAGCTCGTCTCCTCCCTCGGCCCGGAGCTGGCGATCCTCGACGACGTGCCGCTCGACGACGTACGCCGGGCGGGCGGCGACCTCCTCGCCGAGGCCATCGGCAGGCTGCGGCGCGGCACGGTGATCCGGGACGCGGGCTACGACGGGGAGTACGGCGTGATCCGCCTCTTCGAACCGGGCGAACTCCGCCGGGAGGGCAAGATGGCGGTCGGCCTGCTCGGCGCGCCCGACGACAGGGGCCTCTTCGACCTGCCCGAGACGGCCGACGCGATCACGCGCACGGCCCCGGCCGCATCGCGGGCATCATCGGCCTCGGCAGCGTCAGGGGCCTCCGTCCCGGCCACCTCTCCCATCCCGGACGCCCCGGCGAGCAGCCCCGCGCCGGCGGAGCCACCATGGACGCCGGCTGCGCACGCGACTCCCGTGCCGCCCGCTCCGGCACCGGCCGCCGACGAGCCGGGCCCGCCCCTGGAAGGCCAGCAGGACATCCTGGAGGCCGTCGAGGCCCTCAACGCAGGGGAGGCCGCCCAGGAGAACCTGGACGCCCAGGAGGGCCTGGAAGCCGGGGAACGCCTGGGCGCGGCGCAGGCCGCCGCTCAGGGCGCTCACAGGGGGGTTCCCGCGGCCGGCGTACTCGACGGGCTGGACCCGGACCAGCGGGCGGCGGCCGCGCACCCCGGCGGCCCACTGCTGATCATCGCGGGGCCCGGCACCGGCAAGACGCGCACCCTGACCCATCGGATCGCCCACCTCGTCGGCGAGCGCGGCGTCGCGCCCGAGGAGTGCCTGGCGATCACGTTCACCCGCCGCGCGGCCGAGGAGATGCGAGAGCGCCTGCAGGCGCTGCTGCCCGGCCCGGCCGACCGGCTCACCGTCGCGACCTTCCACAGCCTGGGGGCGCAGATCCTCCGCGAGCAGCACACTCGGACGGGCCTGCCGGCAGGGTTCCGCATCGCCGACGAGGCCGAGCGGCTCGACATCGCCCGGGAGATGACCGGGTCGGACAAGGAGGCCCGGCGGCTGCTCGCCGAGTTCGACCGGCCGGGAAGGCCGCCGGAGGACGGCTCCGCCCCCGCGGGCCGCCCGGCTGCCGAGGACGGCCAGGGCCCGCCCGAGGGCGACTCCGCGCGCGGGGGCCGCCCGGAGGCCGAAGACGCCGGCGGCCCGTCCGGGAAGGGTCGCCGCGGGGCCGGGAGCCCGCATGACGCCGAGGCCCGCAGCTCGTTCGAGAAGCGGCTGCGCGACCGCGGCCTGGCCGACTTCACCGATCTGCTCCGGCTGCCGGTGAAGCTGCTGCGCGAGGACCCCGCCCTCGCCGCCCGCTACCGCGAACGCTGGCCATGGATCAGCGTCGACGAGTACCAGGACGTCGACGAGACGCAGTACGCCCTGCTGAGCCTGCTCACCGGCCCGGACGGTGATCTCACCGCGATCGGCGACCCGGACCAGGCCATCTACGCCTTCCGCGGTGCCGACGTGGGCTTCTTCCTGAGGTTCCGGCAGGACTTCCCGGCGGCGACGACCGTGCAGCTCACCCGCAACTACCGGTCGGTGCCCGCGATCGTGCGCGGAGCGGTGGGCGCGATCGCGCCCGCCAGCCTGGTGCCCGACCGGATCCTCGATCCTCAGCGGCCCGGTGAACAGCTCATCCGGCTGCACGAGGCCGCGGACGCGCATGCGGAGGCCGAGTTCGTGACCGCGACCGTCGACCGGCTCCTGGGCGGCGCGTCGTTCCACTCACTCGACTCCGGGCGCGCGGACGGCCACCATGCCGAGCATCTCGACTTCTCCGACATCGCCGTTCTCTACCGCACCGACGCGCAGTCCGAGCCGATCATGGAGGCGTTCACCAGGGCCGGCATGCCGTACCAGAAGCGCTCGCACGACCGGCTCATCAAGCGGCCGGGGGTCCGTGAGATGGCGCAGGAGATGAGGCACCACGGTGGGGCGCTGACCGCACGGATCCGGGCCGCCGTCGGCACGCTCAGCGAAGTGCACGACGAGGCCGCGCTGCGCACGGCGGCCGAGCTGCTCACGCCCCTCGCCGGCCGGTGCGGCGACGATCTGGAGGCATTTCTCGGCGAACTCGCGCTCGGCGCCGAGGTGGACGCCTACGACCCGCGGGCGGACCGGATCGCGCTGCTGACGCTGCATGCCGCGAAGGGGCTGGAGTTCCCCGTCGTGTTCATCGTCGGCTGCGAGGACGGGCTGCTCCCGCTGCGGCTGCCGGGCAGCGACGTGGCGGAGGAGCGGCGGCTCTTCTTCGTGGGCATGACCCGGGCGCAGGTGTACCTCTACCTGTCCGCCTCGCGCCGCCGCGACCCGTCGCCGTTCCTGCGCACGATTCCGGGCGAGTTCGTGGCCCGTCCAGAAGCCGTGCGCCGCCGGCCCCGCGACCGGCAGCTGCGCCTGCTCTGAGGTCAGTTCCTGACCACGAGGGTGCCGGCCGCCCGGTCGTGCAGCGCCTGGCCGTACGACCCCTCGAACAGCAGGCCGATCTCGGCAAGCCAGAAGATCCCGGCGATCACGTTGAGGACCGGCACCGGCCGGGCGCCGGGCGGCAGCGCGTAGATCGCCGCCCGGATGACGGCCTGCGGCACACTGGGCCGCCCTCCGGCGGCGGAGACGACGCGGATGCCGGTGAGCCGCTTACCGACCGTGCGTCCCCAGACGGCGAGCTGCACGGCCTCGTACACGAGGAAGACCGCGGCGAAGCCGACCGGCGCGACGACGGTCTGGGCGATCAGCCCCGGGAAAAGCTCCGCGGTGGCCGTCCCCAGGGGGACGCCGACGATGAGCGTGTCCACGAGGCGGGCGACGAGGCGCTGGGAGGGCTCCGCGAGCACGCCGGCGGCTTGGTCCGTCATTCGTCGGCGTACTCTCGGTCGTCGACGACGACAGTGCCCGCGAGCCGGTCGTGGAGGGCCTGGTGCAGCGGCTCGTCCCAGATCGCCCACAGGTACGCCATGATCGTGCCGATGCCGCAGCCGAGCAGGTACACCACGTTGTTGATCGCCGCGCGGCCGACCGCCTGGGCCGGCGGCATCACCTCGCCGGTCTCCGCCAGCACCCGCAGGCTGAAGATCCGCTTCCCCAGCGTCTGGCCCCACACGGCGAGCTGCAGGGCCTCGTAGGCGAACGGCAGGATGGCCACGACGAGAATCCAGCCGACGACGGCCGTACCGGACCAGACGCCGCCGCCGTCGTTCGCGTGACTGCCCGGCTCGTCCAGCCCCACCGCCGCGATCATGAACGGCAGGATGACGGCGAAGCCCACGATCCCGAGCAGCCCGGCGTCGATGACGCGGGCTCCGGCCCGGCGGAGGATAGGCGCGAGCGACAGCTCTTCGACCGGAGCAGGCTCGTCGTAGTCCGGGATCCGCCCATAGGGGGGATGGGCCTCGCTCATTGATCACCTTCCAGATGAAGCAGCATCCGCGTGTTGCCCAGCGTGTTCGGCTTGACCCGGTCGAGGTCGAGGAACTCCGCCACCCCGTCGTCGTAGGAGCGCAGCAACTCTTCGTAGACCTCGGGGGCGACCGGGCTGCCCTGCAGCGGCCGGAATCCGTGCCGGGCGAAGAACGTCGACTCGAAGGTAAGGCAGAAGACGCGCCGTACTCCGAGCTCGCGCGCGGTCTCCAGGAGCCGCGCCACGATGCGGTGCCCCACTCCGTGCCCGCGACAGACCGGATCGACCGCCACCGTACGGACTTCGGCGAGGTCCTCCCACATGACGTGCAGGGCGCCGCAGCCGATGATGTCACCGGTCTCGCGATCCTCCGCGACCCAGAACTCCTGGACGTCCTCGAAGAGCGTGACGGTCGGCTTGGCCAGCAGCCGGCCGGGGCCGGCGTACATGTCCACCAGCCGCCGGATCGCCCTCACGTCGGTGGCGCGGGCGCGGCGGATCGCTGTTTCCACAAATAGGTGACCCTAGCCCGCAGCCGCTCGCCGGGGCATCGCGGGCGGCCCGTCCCGTGCCTCAGATCAGCTGCCGCCGTGCCGCCCAGACCACGGCCTCGATGGGGGTGTTCACGTTGAGCCGGTCACATATCGAACGCAGCCGCCTCCGCAGGGTGCGCGCGCTGAGTTCCAGCTTCCGCGCCGCCACATCAGCGGTGACACCGGTGGCGATCTGCGCGAGCAATCGGAGTTCGTCCTCGCTCAGACGCGGATCGTCGGTGCCACGGCGTGTGAGTGTGGCCTGTTCCACTCCGTCCTCCCTCGTCCCTGGTGATGACTGCGGGGATGCGGCGATAGACCGCATGGGCACGGGTAGGCCTGAACGCGCTTGACCGGAGGTGGCCGTTCGGCCCATCGGGCTGCGCGGCGCGGGAACTCCAGGTAACGATTCATACGTTGGAGATGCGAGAGGGGACGTCGCCTCGTGTGCGCGAGGAAACGTCCCGGCGGCGATGCCGGGACCGGAATTCACGCATCCGGGAGGGGTCATGTGTGCGCCTCTCGCCCCCATCCCGTCAAGCAGCGATCCCGGCAAAGATCATGAATCGTTTCAAGCCACGCTTCGTTCCGGAACGCTAGGCGGCTGCATCCGCACCGTCAAGCGTTCGAATGTTACGACGCGTAGGCGCACGGATTCGCATCGCTACATAACACATCGGACACAGTTGTTCGCGTGCGTTAACCAGCGAAAACTGCGCCACTCGAGGAGGGAGAGCGTTGCCGCGCATCAGCATCCGCGAGGTGGCAATGCGCGCAGGTGTCTCAGTTGGGACTGTTTCGAATGTCCTTAATCGGCCAAACCTCGTAGCCGAAGCCACCCGTGAGCGCGTGCAGGCGGCCATCGGCGAGCTCGGATTCGTCCGAAATGAGAGCGCCCGGCAGCTCCGCCAGGGCCGCAGCCGCACACTCGGCGTGGTCCTGGAGAGCATGGCGAACCCGTACTTCACCGACGTGGCCCGCGGCGCCGAGGCCGCGATGAACACCGACGGGTTCGACGCCCTGTGGTGCACCAGTGACGGCTCCGTCGCCAAGGAGCGGCGCTGCCTCGACTTCCTCGAGGAGCAACACGTCAGTGGAGTGGTCATCACGCCGGTCGGCCTCGACCAGGGCCGGGTGGCCGAGCTCCACGACCGCGGCCTCGCCGTGGTGCTGCTGGACCGGCGTACTCAAGGCGGCGTCTGCTCGATCCGGGTGGATCACGTCGCCGGCGGCGAGATCGCGCTCGGCCACCTGCTCGACCGGCACCACCGCCGGGTCGCGTTCGTCACCGGGCCGCTGCGGCCGGGCCCGGTCCAGGACCGCTACACGGGTGCGGTGAGCGCGGCGCGCCGGGCCGGGCTGGGCGAGAGCGCCATGACCACCCTCGTGCACCGCGAGATGACTCCCACGGCCGGCAAGGAGGCGGCGCGGCGGCTGCTGGACCTGGACCCCCTCCCGACGGGCGTGTTCTGCGCCAACGACCTGCTCGCCATCGGCCTGGTCAACGAGCTGCTACGGAAGGGGGTCAAGGTGCCCGCGGAGATCTGCGTGGTCGGCTACGACGACATCGAGCTCGCCACGGCCGCCGCCGTGCCCCTGACGACCGTACGCCAGCCGCGCCATGAGCTCGGCTGGAGCGCGGCCACGCTGGCCATGGCCGAGGCGAGCGCCCCGGAAGAGCACGAGCACCGGCAGGTCGTGCTCTCCCCCGCGCTGGTCGTCCGCGAATCGGCCTGACCGAGGGGCGGCCCGGAGGCTGCCCCCCTGGGTGATCAGGCGGTCGCCACGGCCTCGATCGTGGCGGCCTCCGGGTGGCCGATGGCAAGGCCGCTCTCCGGGTCGAAGAAGTGCAGGCGACTGGTGTCGACGGCCAGCTCCAGCGCCTGACCCGGGCGCACGCGGGAGCGCGCGTTCACGCGGGCGGTCCACAGCGCCTTGTTGTCGGCCAGCGGGATCGCGGCGTCGTCCTCGTCCGCGTCCTGGGCGAGGTCGGCGGTGTCCTTGTGCTCGACCGGCGGCGCGTCGATGGCGAAGATGACGTTGATCTCGCTGCCGAGCTCCTCGGTGACGTCCACGTGCACCGACATGCCGGGCCAGTCCTGACCGCTGTGGCCGGCGTCCTCGAAGTCGGACGGGCGGATGCCCAGGATGATCTCCTTGCCGAAGTAGTCGTCGAGGCCGGGCTTGTTCTGGAACACCTCGGCGGGCACGGGCAGGTCGTAGCCGGCGAAGGTGATCCGCCCGCCGTTGTCGCGGACGAGCTCGGCACCGACGAAGTTCATCGCGGGCGATCCGATGAAGCCGGCGACGAAGAGGTTGACCGGGTTGTCGAAGAGGTTCTGCGGCGTGTCGACCTGCTGCAGGAAGCCCTCGCGGAGCACGCAGACCCGGTCGCCCAGGGTCATGGCCTCGACCTGGTCGTGCGTGACGTACACGGTGGTGACGCCGAGCCGCTCGTGCAGCTGGTTGAGCGAGGCGCGCATGGAGACGCGCAGCTTGGCGTCGAGGTTGGACAGCGGCTCGTCCATCAGGAACGCCTGCGGCTCGCGGACGATCGCGCGGCCCATGGCGACGCGCTGCCGCTGGCCGCCGGACAGGGCGGCGGGCTTGCGCTTGAGGTACTGCTCCAGGCCCAGCATCTTGGCCGCCTCGGAGACCCGCTTCTTGATCTCCACCTTGGAGGTGCCGCGCAGCTGCAGGCCGAACGCGAGGTTCTGCTCGACCGTCATGTGCGGGTAGAGGGCGTAGTTCTGGAACACCATCGCGATGTCGCGGTCCTTGGGCGCCAGGTTGTTGACGACACGGTCGCCGATGGAGATCTCCCCCCCGGTGATGTCCTCCAGCCCGGCGATCATCCGCAGAGCGGTCGACTTTCCGCAGCCGGACGGGCCGACCAGCACCATGAACTCCCCATCCGCGATCTCGAGGCTGAGGTTGTTCACCGCCTTCACCTCGCCGGTGTAGGCCTTGTCGATCTGGTCAAGAACGATCTTGGCCATGGGGGGTCCCTCCGATGGTTGGCCGCCAAAGTGTTCACAACCATAGCCAGTGTTCGCATATATGAACAAGCCCCAAACGCGACTAGGCTGTCTGCTGGCTCCGGCGTGATCGCCGGATCGCGTGAGAGCGCAGGCCGAGCGCTCTGGAGGGGCTGGAATGGACGCACGCGAGACAACCGGGCCGGGCGTCAAGTCCGCGATGCGGACGGTCGCACTGCTCGACTTCTTCGCCCGCCAGGGCGGGATGTACAGCCTGACGGAGATCCAGCAGGAGCTGGGCTACCCCAAGAGCAGCCTGTACGCCCTGCTGCGCACGCTGGTGCAGCTCGGCTGGGTGGAGACCGACCCCACCGGCACGCTGTACCGGATCGGCATGCGCGCGCTGCTCGTCGGCGCCTCCTACATCGACGGCGACCCCGTGGTGGGAATGGCCCACGAGACGCTCGACTGGCTGGCGGAGGTCACCGGGGAGACCGTCCACTTCGGCCGGCTCGACGACTTCGACGTGGTCGACCTGTCCTCCCGGCCCTCCCGGCACAACCTGCGGCCGGTCATCCGCGTCGGCCGCCGGCTGCCCGCGCACAGCACGGCACTGGGCAAGGCACTCCTCGCCGACCGCGCCGACCCTCGGCTGCCGGAGCAGCTGGAGCCGCAGACCGAGCGCACGATCACCGACCGCGAAGAGCTCCTCACCGACCTTCGGCGCGTCCGTGAGCGCGGCTACTCGGCCGACCGCGAGGAGAACAGCCCGGGGGTCTGCTGCTTCGGGGTGGCCCTGCGGCTGCAGCGCCCGGCCCGCGACGCGATCAGTGTGTCGATTCCGGTGACACGCCTCGACGACGTGCGCGAACGCGAGATCCCGGCCCTCCTGATGCGGGCGCGGGAGCGGATCGAGTACTCCGCTCACCATCTCCTTCACCCTTGACGCGAGACCCGGCGGGACGATACGGGAGTTACCGTGACAAATCAGCCAGTCGACGTCCGCGGCATCCTCGGCTTCGACCCCTTCGCGCCGGAGTTCCACACCGATCCGTACGCCCATTACCGCAAGCTCCGGACCGGCGGCCCGCTGCAGCGTACGCCGGGCGGTCTTTGGCTCTCCCCGTCGTTCGAGGTCTGCTCACGGATCCTGCGCGACTCTCGCTTCGGCCACGGCGACGGTACCGACGTCCCGGCGTCGGCGACCTCGGCGCGGCCGCCCCGCCGGGTGCGCTCGTTCCTCGTCCTCGACCCGCCCGAGCACACGCGACTGCGCCGGCTGGTCAGCCGGGCCTTCACGGCACGACTGGTGGAACGGCTCCGGCCGCGGGTGGAGTCCCTCGTCGACGACCTCCTGGCCGGCCTCCACGGTGAGGTGGACCTGATCGCCGCCCTGGCCCATCCCCTGCCGGTCATCGTGATCAGCGAGATGCTCGGAGTGCCGACCGCGGACCAGGATCGGTTCACCGCCTGGTCCGACGCGCTGGCCCGCGGACTCGACCCCGACTTCCTGGTCCCGGACGACGAACTGGAGCGGCGCGACCGGGCGCGGGCGGAGTTCGGCGCGTACTTCCGCGAACTAGCCGCCCGGCGTCGCGCGTCACCGGGCGACGACCTGCTCAGCGCGCTGGTCGCCATCGAGGAACTCTCCGAGGACGACCTGCTCGCGACGTGCATCCTGCTGCTCGTCGCCGGGCACGAGACGACGGTGAACCTCATCGCGAACGGCACCCTCGCGCTACTGCGGTCACCGGACCAGCTCGCCTGGTTCCGCGCCAACCCGGGGTCGGCCTCCACGGCCGTGGAGGAACTCCTGCGGTACGACCCGCCGGTCCAGCTCAGCGCCCGCGTCGCCCTTGAAGACGCCGAGGTCGCCGGGCAACTGATCCGTCGCGGCGAGGCGGTGATGTTGCTGCTGGGCGCGGCCAACCGGGACCCGGAGATCTTCACCGACCCCGACCGCCTGGACCTCACCCGCTGGGTGGACGAGTCGCCCCGGCATCTGGCGTTCGGCCAGGGCATCCACTTCTGCCTCGGCGCGCCGCTGGCCCGCGTCGAGGGGCAGATCGCCCTCACCGCGCTCGTACGGCGGGGCATCTCGCCGGTACCGGATGGGCTGCGTTACCGCTACAGGGACAACCTGATCCTTCGCGGCCTGGCGGAACTCCCCGTACGGCTGTCCTAGCGTCTCACTTCTCGGTCCTCAGCGCTTCGACCAGTCTCGGCAGAAGAGATGCAGGCTGTACGGCCGCGCCCGCCCCGGGACCTGGGGTCCCGGCGCTGTGAGGGGCACCCTGACCAGGCAATAGCGAGGTGAGGGTGCCCCTCACAGAGCCGGATCACGCGCTCGCGTGCACCACCACCGGTACCGGGCCGCGGCGGCGACCTGCTTCCAGAGCGTCGCGAACTCGGGCGACGAATTCGTCCGGACGGCGCCAGATGAGCCTCGGCGAAACGTGAACGACGAGGATTCCGCGTCTGGTCATCAGCGCATGGCGTTCCATCGTTCTCTCCCAGCCGGCGGGATCGAGATGCCACTCACGGGAATCGATCTCCAACGCGACCCCCGCATCGGTCCACCAGGCGTCGGGGCGGCCGAGCCATTCGCCTGCCTCGGAATAGAGATCGACATTCCACTGCGCCTCCGGGAGCCCTGCGCTTCGTAGGACAGAGCGTCCCTGCCCCTCGGCCGCGGATCGGACACCGCCGAGTACTTCACCGACCGCCTCCCGCAGCACGGCGGACTTCTTCATCAGATGCGCGGCGTGGAGACCCCGGTCTTCAGGCCGGGGAGGAAACGCCGCTCCCTCCTGGAAATGTCAGTCGTGGTCGTTAGCGTGTTCGTATGCGGTTTCGTCTTCAGCCCACACCCGCCCAGGAGCGGGTGTTGCTGGAGCATTGCGCGCATGCCCGTTTTGTGTGGAATCTGGCCGTGGACCAGCATCAGCATTGGCGGCCGGGGCGGGCGGGCGCGCCGGGTTATGGGGAGCAGTGTCGGCAGTTGACCGAGGCGCGTAAAGCGTTCGGGTGGTTGGCGGTGGGGTCGCAGACGGTGCAGCAGCAGGCGTTGCGGGATTTCGCCCAGGCCATGAGCACCTTCTTCGCCGGTACGCATCGTCGGCCCACGTGGCGTAAGGCGGGTCGGCATGAGGGGTTTCGGGTCGTTGGGGAACGTGGTCGGCACGGGGAGGTGCGCCGTCTGTCCCGCAAGGTCGGTGTGGTGCGGGTTCCCAAGGTCGGCTGGGTGCGGTTCCGCTGGTCCCGTCAGGTTCCCGGTGGGGTCAAGTCCTTCCGGGTGACCCGGGATCGGGCGGGGCGCTGGCATGTCGGGTTCGCCGCGATCCCGCCCCCGGTGGACGGACCTGGTGCGGGTCAGGTGGTGGGTGTGGATCGGGGTGTGGCCGTGTCCGCCGCGCTTTCGACCGGCGAGCTTTTGTCGGTACCGGGCCTGCGCGAGGCCGAGGCCAAGCGTCTGCTGCGGCTGCAGCGGAGGCTGGCACGCGCTCAGCGGGGGTCGAATCGGCGGCGGCGGGTCAAGGCCGCGATCGCCCGGTTGAAGGCGCGTGAGGGGGATCGGCGTAAGGACTGGGTAGAGACGACCTCCACCGACCTGGCCCGCCGCTTCGACCTGATCCGCGTCGAAGACCTGAAGATCAAGAACATGGTCGGTTCGGCGCGCGGCACCATCCAGGTGCCGGGGAAGAACGTGCGGGCCAAGGCCGGGTTGAACCGGTCCATCCACGCGGCCGGGTGGGGACGGCTCGTGACC
>JAOPYL010000073.1 GCA_025964625.1 Actinoallomurus sp.
CTCGTGCTCGACCCCCTGAGCGGCGTAGCCGGGTTCCTGCGGCGCGAGCCGCAGCGCGTCCACGCCGTACGGCCCCGTCGGCAGGACGTCGGGCTCCACCGCGCGGCCGGTCGCGTCCACCACGATCACGCGCGCGTCTCCGCCCGGCACCGGCGCGCCGTCCTCGACGGGGTACACCCGCTCTCCCGGGCGGGCGATGAGGAAGGTGTGCCCCGAGCCCGACGGCACGGCGCCGCCGTGGTCCGGCGCGACCCGGGTCGCGCCGTCGGGCGTCAGGCTGCGGTAGCGGCTGCCGGACAGGACCACCGCGGCGTCCACGCCCTCCGTCCCGGAGTAGTAGACCAGCGTGCCCTCGGGCAGCGCCTCCGGCAGCAGGTCGACCCGCTCGACGGTACGGCCGGTGGCGTCGGCCAGGAACGAGCGGACCGTCTCCTCGTGCTCGTCGCGTGCGTTGTCCTCGGTGATGAAGCCGATCGCCTGGTCGAGTTCCTCCCGCACGACGGTTTGATCGGTCAGGCCGCCTTCCGGGCCGCCGCGAAGCAGCCAGGAGACCACCGTGTACCGGGCGACCGAGCCCAGGTACGTCCAGGTGCCCCCGGTCAGCCCGGCGGCGCCGACCCGGTGCTGCCCCTCCGCGTCGACGTACACGCGCGGGTCGGCCGGCAGCGGGTCGTCCACGGTCGTGCGCCGTGACCGGTGCGCTCCGCGTACGGCGGCACCGTCGTAGCGTGCGGCGGGCTGCGGCCCGGTTCGCGCGATGGCGTCTCCCGCGTCACCTCGCAGCAGCCGTGAGGGCGCACCGAACGCCATCAGGGAGACGATCTCGTTGGCCAGACCGTGCGTGCGGAGGGGACCGCCCCGCGTCAGGTCCTGCATGGCCGCCGCGATCTGTCCCCGGTCGACCCGGCCGGTGAGCCAGTACCCGCCGAGGTCGAGCAGCCGCGCGTTGACCTCCGCGAGGAGATGGTCCGATACCTGGGGATCGGCCCCTACGCTCTGGACCGCGGGTGCCCGGGTCGACGACGCGGTGGACCGCGGTCCGCTCTCTCGCTGGACGAGGAGCTCCAGATCACGAACCGCGCCGCCCATGATGTCGAGTTGCCGCTGGGCGCGCGCATGCGGCGGTGTCTCCCGGAGCACGGGTCCGACCTGGGCGCCCTGACCGTACTCGGTGAGGATCGAGGCGACCTGGTCGTGGAGCTCGTGGCGCGCCGGCCCGGAACGGGCGCTCGTGACCTCCGCCAGTCCCCGGAGCGCGCGTCCCCTCCGCTCGTCCAGCCATCTGAGCTGGCGGTTGAACTGCTCGCGCGCCGACCTGGCCGACGTCGCGGGCACCGGCGTGAACCGCTCCCACGGGATCACCGGCGGATCGGCCAGGGTGCTCTCGGCTCCCATGAAGTGGTGGGGCCGGCGGATGAAGCTGATCTCCCCGACTCCCTGCGGGCCGAGCGTCTGGACGTACCGGTCCTGGATCAGGGTGAGGCGCAGGCCGAGCTCGTAGGCCGCCAGATGGGCGACGAGGTCCCCGGCCTCGTCGTCCCACTCGCCCATCCGCCGGATCCGGTCCACCTGATCGGCCTGCTGCCGCGTGATCGACCGCCCCTCGACGGTGGGGAAGAAGGCGGCGTACCGGGAGGGGAGCTCCTGGTTCGCCACCGCGAAGTCTTCCGCCAACCGGTCCGCCAGCCAGTTCCGGAGCGCCTGGATCTCCTCCAGGCGGGTCTGGGCGGACGCCAGCGCCGGGATGTACCGGGCGAGGTACGGACCGGCGATCTCGATCAGGCTGTGGTAGAAGCAGTTCCCGTCGCCGGGAACGTCGATCGCCCGCAGGTTGCGGGCGCGGAGCACGTCGTTCAGCCTGCGTTCATCGAACGCCTTCGACCGCGTGGACGGGGCCGTCGTGACCGTGCTCGCCGCCTTCTTGCCGAGGTCGGCGCTCGTGGCCGGGCGGGCGATGGCGAAGGTGTGCCGTCCGTCGGTGACGTCCGCCAGGCCGACGCTCCTCTCCGACACGCTGGTCGTGCCGTCCGTCGCCAGGACGCGGAAGCGGCCGTCGGCCACGGCCACCGCGGCGCCGGTCCGCCTCGGCCCGGTGAAGTGGACGAGCGTCCCGGCGGGCAGTGTGTCGGGGAGCGCGGTGGTCAGCTCGACGGGCCGTCCGGTGGCTCTCGCCAGCAGTGAACGGACCGTCTCCGGGGTCTCCTGCAGCATGGCGGTCTCGGTGAGGAAACCGACCGCGGCGTCGATCTCGTCCCGCACGATGTCGGCCAGTGGCGTCGGCCGCTCCGCGCCGCCGTGGATCAGCCAGGAGACCGAGGCGTACGAGGCGACCGCTCCCTGGTCGATCCACCCCCGCTCGGTGAGACCGGGCGCGGCGACCCGGTACCGGCCGTCCGCCCCGACGTACAGGTGCGGGTTGCTCGGCAGCGGGTCGTCCACGGTCACCTGCAGCGTCCGCGCCGGCGGCCGGGTGGTGTGGTTGCTCGCGTCCTTGCCGGGCTGCGCCTGCCCGCTGAGCTGCGCCTGGCCACCGAGCTGGGCGCGCTTGTCGGTCTGCGCCTGCCTGGTGGTGCTGAGGCCCTTGCCCTTGCCCTTGCTCGAGAGACGCTTCGGCAGGATGGACTTGACCTCGCGCACCGTCGCCGGCCGGCCGATGACGATGGCGTGCGGCGCCAGGCCGAGCGCGTGCGTCATCCACTCGGTCGGCAGCAGTTGAGTCGTGTCACTGCCGGTGAACAGGATGCGGTGGCCCCTGGCCACGACCAACGCCGTTCCGGTACCGATCGGTCCGGAGAACCAGATCCACGCGCCCTCGGGCAGGTCGTCCGGCAGCCGGGCGGCCGACTCGGCCGCGATCCTGGGATGCTTGCCGAACAGCTCCCGTACGCGCTCCGCCCGGGCCGAGTCCGGGCCGGACAGGTAGCGCACCGCCGTGCCCAGGTGACCGCCCCGCGCGACGTCCTGGACGCTCGGAACCTGGTCGGGGCCGCCCCGCAGGAGCCAGAACAGCGGGCGGAACTCGGCCACCGGGCCGACCCGGGTCCAGCCACGTACCGTCAGCCCGTCCGGGCCGACCGCGTGCTGCCCATGGTCGTTGCGGTAAAAGTGCGCGTCGTCCTGCACGCCGTCGCGAGTCGCGGTGAACAGATTCATGAGGCGCCGCTCCACCCCGCCGACCAGCAGGTTCACCGGATCGTCCTGCGCGGCGACGTTGTCCTCGAACTCGGCCACCGCCCGGACCAGCGTGGGCGGCTGGCGCTCGCCCGCGATCGGCGCCGGCGACGAGGTGAGAGGGGAGGCCAGGTGCCGGCCGATCCCGGCGAGCATCCAATCCCGTGCCCGAGCGAACGACCGCGCTGCCGGCGTCGAGGCACGGAGCTCCTCGGGCGGGTCGATCTGCCGGCCGTCGCCGTCCAGTTCGAGGGAGTGCAGATGGGTGACGTTCTCGGGCGGCTCGACCTCCAGTCCGGAACCCTGCTCGAACCAGCGGACCCCGGCACGGTCGTTCACCACGAGGAACCGCCCGCCCGTGCCCGCGCCGTCCCTGATGACAACGATCGCGACCGAGCCCACCCCCGCGCCGAGGAGCCTGTCGCGTATGCCGTCGATCGCGGCCGGCAGGTTCGTCACGTCCCGCGGCCGGTACGCGAGGCGGGTGCGGCGCTGGTCCAGGTCCAGCGCCGAGGCGCGCAGGTGCGCCTCGGCCGTCCTGATCACGTCGGCGGTCCAGGTTCGTCCTCCGGTGAGGGGGCGGCCCTGCCCGGTGGCGCGCAGGTCGGCGACCAGTCCTTCAACCCTGGCGAGCGACAGCCGTGTCGCGTCCAGCTCCCAGGTGATGAGCGCCTGCGCCTCCATGAGCTTACGGAGGCGTTCCTGCGCCTCTAGCATGCGGTTCTCGACCGCCGTGAACTGCTCTCTTTGCCTCGTCAGCTCGGGTGGCTCGACATCGCCGTCCTGCCTACCCGGCTGTTCCCGCTCATCCTCGGCCCGCTCATCCTCGGCCCGCTGCTGCTCCTCCAGGAGCTCCTCCACCGGCAGCCACAGCGACCGAGCCTGGAGCTCGAGGCGGTCGGCCGCCGCCTGCGAAATGGCGATCCTCCGGGTAAGTCGGTCGCGCTGGGCCACGAGCCGGTCGGCGAGCGGCTGCGAGGCCGCCGCGGCGTCGACGGCCCGCTGGAACAGTCCGGGTAGCGCCGCGTGCGCCGTCCCCATCCGCTCCAGACGGACCCGGGCCTCGGTGAGCACGGCCTGCTCGAAGGTCTGCTGGTGGGACCAGGAGTCGCGGTAGAACTCCGCGAGCTCGGTCCCGCTGAACCCGTGGGCGCCGGCGGTTTCGCGGGCATGGTCGGACCACAGGCCGGCGCGCGTCACCGCATCGGCGGACAGCGGGTCGCGTGCACCGGCCGCGGGGTCGAAGATGTGGACCCGTCCACTCGGGTCGATCCAGCGAGACCGGACGGTCCCGTCCGCCTCCTCGACGTCCACCCGTACGTGCGCGATGAGCCTGCGCGCGAGCTCGCGGGCGAGGTGGACCTGGTCCATGGTGAGCAGCGCGACCTCAGGGGGGAGCGCCGCCGGTGCGCCGACAACGTTGTCCGGGAGGAGGGCGTGCACGCCGTTGACCTCGTTGATGATGGTGGTGATCTCGTCGTCCAGGGCACTTGTGAGGTCCTCGACCCGCACCCCGGCCGGCAGCGGCACTCCCCGCTCCCTGGCCTCCAGCAGGGCGAACGCCCGATCCGGATCCCCCGCTGTCCCGACCAGTGCGGTACGCCGGGCGTTGATCGCGGCTCGCACGGCTCCGCCGTCGTCGGCACCGGCCCGGACGGCCGCCTCTACCGTGTCCCTGGCCCACTCGCGGATCACCCGGTACCTCGCGATCCGTGCGCTCTGGCCGTCGGCGAGCACCAGCGGACCCCCCGCTCGGCCCTGCTCGCGCAGGTGGCGTACCAGGTGGCCGTGGGCGTGCTCGGTGGTGGAGCGCAGCTCCGCGGCACGGGTCAGCAGCGGCGTCAGGGCCACCCGCGGCGCGGTGGCCAGCGCCCTCCACACCCGTGGGTCGACCCACCGTTCGGACGCTGGGTCGAAGGCGTGGTCCCGGCCCGCCGCGTCGACCCACCGAGAGCGGATGGTGCCGTCCGCCTCCTCGACGTCCACCCGCACGTGCGTGTTGAGCCCGAGCGCGACGTCGCGGGCGAGGTCGACCTGGTCCATGGCGAGCAGCGCGACCTCGCGGGGGAGCGCCGCCAGTGCGCCGACAACGTTGTCCGGGCGGAGCGCGTGCACGCCGTTGACCTCGTCGAGCATCCTGGTGATCTCATCGTCCAGGGCACTGGTGAGGTCCTCGACCCGCACCCCGGTCGCCAGCGGCACTCCCCGCTCCCTGGCCTCGAGCAAGGTGAACGCCCGATCCGGGTCCCCCGCCGTCCCGGCCAGCGCGGCACGCCGGGCGCCGATCGCGTTCCGCGCCGCTCCGTCGGGGTCGGCGCCCGCCCGGACGGCCGCCTCGACCGTGCTCTCCGCCCACTCGCGGATCGCCCGGTACCTCGCGATCCGCGCGCTCTGGCCGTCGGTGAGCACCAGCGGACCCCCCGCTCGGCCCTGCTCGCGCAGGTGGCGTACCAGGTGGTCGTGGGCGAACTCGGTGGTGTAGCGCAGCTCCGCCGCACGGGTCAGCAGCGGCGTCAGCGCCACCCGCGGCGCGGTGGCCAGCGCCCTCCACACCTGTGGGTCGACCCACCGTTCGGAGGCGGGGTCGAAGGCGTGGACCCGGCCCGCCGCGTCGACCCACCGAGAGCGGATGGTGCCATCCGCCTCCTCGACGTCCACCCGCACGTGCGCGATGAGCCTGGGCGCGAGATCGCGGGCGAGGTGGACCTGGTCCATGGTGAGCAGCGCGACCTCACGGGGGAGCGGCGCCGGTGCGCCGACAACGTTGTCCGGGCGGAGCGCGTGCACGCCGTTAACCTCGTTGATCATGGTAGTGATCTCGTCGTCCAGGGCACTGGTGAGGTCCTCGACCCGCACCCCGGTCGGCAGCGGCACTCCCCGCTCCCTGGCCTCGAGCAAGGTGAAC
>JAOPYL010000090.1 GCA_025964625.1 Actinoallomurus sp.
TTCTTGATCGGGTGTCTAATTGTGGGTGCCCATAATTGGGTCACCGGGTGTGACCTTGGGGTTCTCGTTCATCAAGCAAGCCCGGCATGCGGAAGGGGGATTCCCCCCGAAGTGTGGACACCGGCTGTCACGCAGCGCGCAGCACCTTATCGGTCTTCTGCTCGTAGTTGATCAGGCTGAGGTAGTTCAGGCTGGAGTGTCTCCTTCGGGTGTTGTAGCGGGTGATCCACTTGAAGACCGCCAGACGTCCGCGTCGGATCCGACAGGTACAACGCGACGGCATCCGCCTTGAACTCAGGCGGGTAGACCTTCATCGCCACCCAGAACTCCTTGATCTCCAGACCTACATGATCTGGCACTCAAGGTGTCCACACCTCGGGGGAGGGCCCTTCTTCCTGACGCCGGCGGCGTTGCTGCGCTGGCACCGGGATCTGGTCGCTTGGGAACGGTTTCGATTGCACGCCTGCTCATCGAGGCCTGGTATGTCGGACGCCTTCCCGGTGACTGGTGACCTGTCGGCCGATGGCGAGGCGTGCCGCGCCGGGTCACAGCAGGCTGCGCATTTCGTCCATCGAGAAGCAGCGCAGGGTCTCTGACTTGGCGTTGCCTCGGCCGGCGATGAAGACCGCGAACTTGGCGGCGGCCTCGTCGTCGGGAGCCTCGATGAGGGCGATCTGATCGAACCGCCCCATGGTGAGGTAGATGCCGTGGATCTTGCCGCCCATCTCCTCGAAGCGGCGGGTGATCTCGGCGACGCGATCGGGCAGAGTGGCCACGTCGCGGCGGCCCTGGTCCGTCCATTCGAGTAACAACGCATAGGTAGGCATGGGTCCCCCGATCAGCATGTTCACCGGCACACATTCCCCTGCGCTTGGGTGTCAATCCCGATGGCCCTCGCCTGGACGAGGGTCTCACGCTGTGGGGCTCGAAACCTGGGTTCGGCTATGCGACCTGCGAATATTCGTTGATCAGCCCGTTGAGGATCTTGCGTCGGGTAACCCCGGGAGGCGTTGTGGGCCTGTTGAGGCCGATGGATCCGTGCTTGAGATTCCAGACCGGGCGGGGTGTCCTTCTGTGGCTTCCTATCTTCCGTGGTTGTGGGTGGTGGGCGCAGGCTGGTGGTGTTCGGATCCAGTGGTGTGGATGGGTGGTGGGTCATGCGGTCGTCGGGTCGGGTTTATCGGCGGTGTGGCTGTGTCGATCCGGTCTCGGGTAAGGCGCTGGGGGATGGGTGTCCGAGGCTCGCGGCTGGGCGTCGGCATGGCAGTTGGTATCTCAGGCTTGAGCTTCCGGTGGGTTTGGATGGTCGTCGCCGGCGGATCCGCCGCGGCGGCTACCCAACCCGCAAGGCGGCGCTCGAGGTGCTCGGGCGCCGCGGCCGGGGGACGAAGACGGCCACGTGTTGACGGTGGGGGACTGGCTGGCGCATTGGCTGGCCTCCCGCACATCCCCGGCGTCCTCGACGGTCCGCGGCTACACCGCCCACGTCCGGTTGTATCTCGCGCCGTATCTGGGCCGAGTGCTGCTGGCGGATTTGTCGGTGGGTCAGGTGCAGGCGATGTTCACCGCGATCACCCGCCAGCACCAAGCCCTCGGCGCCCCGATCTCGGCGGCGACGTTGCACCGGATTCGTGCGACGCTGCGGGCGGCGTTGAACGCCGCGATCCGTCGTGGTCTGATCAGCGACAACGTCGCCACCCGCGTCGAGTTGCCCGGGGCTCGGCGGCCGCGGGCGGTGGTGCGGACCCAGAATCGGATCGAGCATTGGCGGCGGACGGGGGAGCGGCCGGCGGTGGCAGTGTGGACCGTCGCCCAGACCGCCGAGTTCTTGCACGCCATCGACGACCACCGCCTGTACGCCGCCTACCACCTGATCGCGCTGCGCGGACTGCGGCGTGGGGAGGCGGCCGGGCTGCGGTGGTGCGACGTCGATCTGGACACCGGTGTCGCGGTGATCTGCCGGCAGCTCCAGCAATACGACGGGCACCTGGCGGTGTGCCCGCCCAAGACCGCGCACAGCGCTCGGGTGATCGCGCTGGACCGGACCACGGTCGCCGCGCTACGCGCCCACCGGGTCCGGCAGGAGGCCGAACAAGCCGCGTTCGGGGAGGAGTACAACCTCAGCGGCTACCTGTTCACCAATCTCAACGGTGATCCGATGGCCCCGGACCGGCTCAGCCGCACATTCCGTCAGCTCGCCGCCGAGGCCGGGCTGCCGCCGATCCGGCTGCATGACCTGCGGCATGGAGCCGCCACTCTGGCCCTGGCTGCCGGTGTTGATCTGCGGGTGGTGCAGGAGATGCTGGGGCATTCCAGCACCGTGCTGACCGCCGACATCTACACCTCGGTGCTCCCCGAGGTCGCGCATTCGGTGGCGGAGAAGGTCGCCTCCCTGATCATCAAGGCCGGCTGCCTGGTCCCGGGCACCACGCGCGTCCGGCGCAAGCAGACCGGCCGGCCGAGACGCCGTGGCCGGAAACGACATGGCCGCACCCAGCGGACAACGTCGATCAGGTCGCGGGCGCATCCGGGGCGTCAGATCGGCTACCCATACCGCCGCCGACGACGCAAACCCCGGGTTGAAGAGCCCGCGCTCACCGGCTCGCTCGAGCCCTCTGGCCTTGACCGATCGCACGGAAAGCGCCAACTGAACACCGGCCGGCCGCATCGAGCCCACCGGTTCGACGCGCTGATTGGCCTGCCGGATGGAGCCTGCTTTCACGGGCATGCGGACGTCTGCAACGGTCCGGAGCAGCCACCCGAATTGCGGCCCCAGATCGGCCTCAGTCCGGCCCCATACAAGATCAGCGGCGACGCCCACATGGGACATCGCCGCTGATCAGGACGGGTGCGCCGCCAGGGACTTGAACCCCGAACCCGCGGATTAAGAGGCCTGTGCCGTTTCGTCCGCGACTTCGCCGATTCCGATGCCGGATCGTGCCGCCAGGTGACGGCCGTTCCGCGGCATCCGAGCACCCACCGAGCACCCACCGAGCACCCACGGGCGCCGATGTATAGGACCTATCCCATTGGAGCGTTACGGTGCGCGAGACGCTCGGCAACAACATCTCTGCGGATCTTCGCCGTCCGGTCGCCAGGGGGGCATCTGACGGCTGTCCGTTCGGGACCATAGGGCGTGAGCGGTCATGCGCCAGGGCGGTGGGATCATCACATGCCGGGTCGTCTTCGACCAGGTCCCTGAGTCCAGTACCGTGTGCGCTGAGGGCCCTCCTCCGCGAATACTCGCAGGTCGCATACGGTGGCCGAGTTTCCGGCACCCACACGCCCGGCTCCAAGAACCGCCGTCCCGCACCCCACCATGACGTCGGCAAAACGATCAAACGCGAGAAAACCCTCACCGCCCGCTTCGGGCAGGCAGGTTAAAGACCAAGCTGAGACCGCGGCGGAAGAAGCCGTCTTCAAGTAACCACTTGCGCTGACAATACGTTATGCCGGTTGGGATACTTACGACTATGAAAACGACTGGATCGGCGTTCCTGTTGGTACTTTTCGTATCCAGCGGTGCCGCCGGGTGCGATCGTCATACCCAATCATGGGTAGGGGAAGTGACGACAATCTCGCCCCGTCTGTGTGTCGGCCGCTCCGGGGCGGCAGGCACGTGTTTCATCGTCCGGGATTCGCAGACCCTGAAAAAAGTGCACATCGGCGAGTGTGTAAGAGTGAGGTTCACGTCTGCGAAAGATGGCGTCGGGCCATCCTCTCTAAGGGCGATCAATCCGGCCGACGCGACGTGGCACCATGCTGACTGCCCGACGCACCTGCGATGAAGCTGGACGGCTGGACCTGATCGCGTGGCAAGGATTCAGCTAATGCTAAGCGCATGAGTCGAGCGAACCCGGGTCGGACCTTACCGCAGAAGATATTGTGATCGATATCTGTCCTGATCCGGCCCGGGTGACAGCGCACGGCGGTGGTCAAGTTCGCATGGTGAGACGGCCGGTACGGGCGGGTGCCTGAGCGTGGGGTGATGATCACGGTTTGATCAGCGGCGGTGTGGCCTGGGGAAGTGCGGACGGGGCTCGCATAGAACGGAGCGAACCGACCAAGATCCACCGCGTCCAGGGAGCCCCGCCGCCCATGCAGTCTGTCATGTCTGGCACCGTGCCTGAGTCCGTGTCCACCGTGTGGCCGCCGGTGCCTGGTATCTGGGCGGCGCCGAAGTGCGTGACGGCCGGTCTGGTCGCTGGCTTGGATCCCGATGGCTGTACTGACCTGCGGGTTTTCCTGGCCGATCTGCCGGATCCGCGCGGACGGCAGGGCCGCCGGTACGGCTATGTGGCGCTGGTGGCCATCGCCGCGGCGGCGATGCTGGGCGGAGCGAACTCGGTGGCCGCGATTGCCCGGTGGGCGCAGGATTGCCCGCCGCGGATTCTGCTGGCGCTGGGGGTTACGGCGCACGCTCGTACCGGTCGGCTGCGGCCTCCGAGCTTGAAGACCTTCCGGCGTCTGCTCAAGGATCTCGATGGTGCCGCGCTGGACGCCGCGCTGTCCCGGTGGGTGTCGGCGCAGGTCGCCGCCGGCCGGATCGTGCCCGGGCAGGTCGCGCTCGCTCTGGATGGCAAAGTGATGCGCGGCTCCAAGGACGAAGATGGGACCGTGCACCTGTTCGCCGCGCTGCTGCACGGCGAAGGTATCGTCACCGGGCAACGCGCCATCCCGGACAAGACCGGGGAGACCAAGGCGTTCGTGCCGCTACTGGACACCCTGGACATCGCTGGGGCCGTCATCACCGCCGACGCTCTCCACACCGTCCAGGACCACGCCCGCTACCTGCTCAAACGCCGCGCGTTCTACGTGTTCACCGTCAAGGAGAACACCCCGGCCCTGTTCGACACGATCGACGACCTGGCCTGGGACGCCGAACCGACCGCCTTCATGACCTGCGACCGCGCCCACGGCCGCGACGAACTACGCACCATCAAGGTCCTGCCGGCCCCGGCCGGCCTCGGCTTTCCCGACGCGAAACAGGTGATGCTCATCGAGCGGTACGTCACCGACCGCAAAACCGGCAAGCAATCAGCGGTCGCGGTCCTGGCAGTCACCAACCTCACCGCCGACCAAGCCGACCCCGAAACCCTGCTCGCCCTGGTCAGAGGCCACTGGCAGATCGAGGTGCTGCACTGGCTGCGCGACTCGGCGACCTTCCGCGAAGACGCCCACAAACTCAAGACCGCCCGCGCCCGCATCCTGGCGACCCTACGGAACCTGGCCATCAACGCGCTACGACTCGCCGGCGAACCCATCGCCGCAGGCCGCCAATGGGCCGCCAGCGACTACCGCAACCCCCT
>JAOPYL010000133.1 GCA_025964625.1 Actinoallomurus sp.
ACTCGTCGGCCGCCTCCTGCAGCGCCGCGGTGGCCTCGGCCCAGTCCTCGGCAGAGCCGATGAACTTCTCCGAGTCGTCCCTGGTCGACAGCTCGAGGAAGAACTCGTTCAGCCCGTAGTCGCGCAGCAGGTCGAGCACGAAAGTCAGCAGCCCCTTGAGCTCCTCCCCCATCTGCTCGCGGGTGCAGTAGATGTGGGAGTCGTCCTGGGTCATGCCGCGGACCCGGGTGAGCCCGTGTACGACACCGGACTTCTCGATCCGGTAGACGGTGCCGAGATCGAAGAGCCGCAGAGGCAGTTCCCGGTAGGACCGCCCGCGCGCCCGGAAGATCAGGTTGTGCATCGGGCAGTTCATCGGCTTGAGGTAGTACTCCGCCCCGTCCATCTCCATGGGCGGGAACATGTCGTCCTTGTACCAGCCGAGGTGCCCGGAGGTGGCGAACAGATCGCCCTTGGTGATGTGCGGGGTGTTGACGAACTCATACCCCGACTCCTCGTGCCGCTTGCGCGAGTAGTCCTCCATCACCTTGCGGACCACACCGCCCTTGGGGTGGAAGACCGCCAGCCCGCTGCCGATCTCACTGGGGAAGGAGAAGAGGTCCAGCTCGGCGCCGAGCTTGCGGTGGTCGCGCTTCTCGGCCTCCTCCAGGAGCTTGAGGTACTCGTCCTGCTTGTCGCGGGACTCCCAGGCGGTGCCGTAGATCCGCTGCAGCTGGGGGTTCTTCTCGCTCCCCCGCCAGTAGGCCCCGCCGGAGCGCATCAGCTTGAACGCCGGGATGTTGCGGGTGGTGGGCAGGTGCGGGCCGCGGCAGAGGTCCTTCCAGCACAGCTCGCCGGTCTTGGCGTCGAGGTTGTCGTAGATGGTCAGCTCACCCGCGCCGACCTCCACGTTCGCCCCGTCGTCGGAGGTGGCACCGCCCTTGAGCCCGATCAGCTCCAGCTTGTACGGCTCCGCCGCCAGCTCCTCGCGCGCGGCGTCGTCGGTGACGGCCCGGCGCGAGAACCGCTGCCCCTGCTTGACGATCTCGCGCATCCTCTTCTCGATGCGTTTCAGGTCATCGGGCTGGAACGGGTGCTCGACGTCGAAGTCGTAGTAGAAGCCGTTCTCGACCGGCGGGCCGATGCCCAGCTTGGCGTCGGGGAACAGCTCCTGCACGGCCTGCGCCATGACGTGCGCCGCCGAGTGGCGCACGATGGCGAGCCCCTCGTCGGAACCGATCTGGATCGGCTCGGCGACGTCGCCGTCGCGCAGGGAGTACGCCAGGTCGCGGGCCTGGCCGTTGACGCGGGCCGCGATGGTGGTGCGGCCGTCGGCTTCGAGCGCTTCCCCGGCGGTGGTGCCGGCCGCCACCACACGCTCGCTTCCGCCGAGGGTGATGCGCAGCTCAGACACGGAAACTCCTCGATGGTCGGTGATATCGGCATCGAATGGTATCGACTGTGCGCCGACACCGGACGCTACCTGCTCCATGGTCCGCTCCTTTCGTCGTGGGAGCGAACCGGCGGAAGCAGTGAGGCCCCGGGAGCGCTCCCGGGGCCTCAGTGCTGCGTGAGTCAGTGCGTGCAGCCGCTGCGCCGGGACAGGCCCGGCGTTGTCGTCATGAGCACGGCCGCCATGATGTCACCTTAGTCCATCAGCCGCCGAGCGCCTGCCACGCCGCGTGAGCGCCACCGGACCGAGAGGCGCCGTACAACCGGCCGTCGGCGCCCAGCACGCAGAGCTCCGTGCCCTCCGGCAGGAGCGCGGGGACTCCGACCATTCGCCCCTCGAACGGCGGCAGCGGCCCCGCGACCGGTGGTTCGCCGTCCAGGCCCCCGGCGGCCGCGGCCACCGGCGCGGGCGCGCTCCACGGGCCCGCGACGCCCATGCGGGAGACGGCCCGCACCCGCCCGGTCCAGGCCTCGCGGAAGAGCACCCGCACCCGGCCTCCGCTCTGCTCGGCGGTGAGCGGCGCAACCGGGACGGCCACCGGGAGCGTGCCGGCGAAGGCCGGGGGCTTGCCGGGCGTGGGCTGCCGCCACCACAGCAGCTTCGCGCGGGTGGCGGCGAAGAGCTCGATCCGCCCGTCGGCGGCGACGACCGCCGCGAGCCCGTCCTGGACGTCGCCGTAGCACTGCGCGTGGTGGTCGCCGTGCCCGGCCTTCGCCGGCGGGAGGACCACCTGCCGGAGGTCGACCCCGGGCAGGTCCGACCAGTGTCGGCTCCACACCCCGTTGTCGAGGAAGCGGGCGCTCACGCCGCCACGGCCGTTGCGGACGAACACCCCGAGCACGCCGGAGCCGTCCGTCGCCGCCACCGGCGTGCCCGCCTGGTTCCGGACGTGCCCGGGGTCGGGACGTCCCAGCGACTGCCAGCCCTCCGGGCCGTACGCGACGATCTCGCCGGTGTCGATGCGCAGCCCGAGCACCACCGGGCCGGCGGCGACGACCGCCGGCGCCAGGGCCCCGCCGGGATCACCCAGCGACACCGGGGCCTCCCACCGGCCGCCGGACCGCCGCCAGGCGACCAGGCGGCCCGCCTCCACGGCGAACACCGAGTCCGCGGTCGCGAAGCCGGTGCCACGCGGCCATCGGTAGACCATGCGGGCCTCGTACGCGTCCCAGTGCGGGTTCTCGTAGTTGATCCGGTAGTCGTGCGCGGTGTACGCCGAGAAGATCAGCTGCTTCAGCCGGCGGTCGGCGTCACCGAGGTTCACCGCGAGGTTGCGGATGTTGTAGTCGCGGTAGTCGACCTGCAGGACGAAACGCTCCGGGTGACGCGCCGTGTAGCGACGAATGGCCTCGCCCGCGAAGTGCGCGGCGGCGATGTGATCGGGATGGTCCGGGCTGTACCGTTTGTCGGGTGCGACGTCCTGCGCACGCACGACCGTGGGCTGGAAGCGTTCGATCAGGCCGACCAGCGCGGTGAGCACGTCCTCCCGGCTCAGGCACTGCCGGAACGGCGAGCCCAGGGGCGCCTGCGTCCAGCCGCACAGCTCCGGCCGGTGCGTGTGCGTGTCGGCCCAGAGCTTGCTGAGCGTGTGCCAGCTCAGGTTGGCGCGGGGGTCACGGCCGTCGGGCAGCCGCAGGAAGACCAGCTGAACCTGCGGCGATCCGACGAGTGTCCAGGACTCGATGCGCAGCGGTCCGGCCTCGATCGTCCGCCGCTCCCAGGTGTTCCGCACGCCGAGCATCAGCGCGTACGCCGTGCGCAGCCCGGTCTCCCGTTCGGCCGTGTAGGCGTTGACGTCATGGGTGTCGGGCGGGATCCCGGCCTTGCTCTCCCCCGCGCTCAGGTAGGCGGTCAGGTGCGGCGACCCGGCGCGCAGGGTCTCTCGCAGGTCGGGGGTCATGAACAGCAGGTCGTCGTCCTCGTGAGCGACGATCTGCATGAACCGGGAACGGGCCGCCACCGTGCCGGGCCGCCCACGGCGCGGCCGGCGCTCCGGCCGCGAGGTGTCGCCGGTGTCGGAGAGGAAGCCCAGGCCGCTGCCGACTCCCGCCGCTCCGAGGGTGCCGATCAGAAACAGCCGCCGGTCGACCCCCGGCAGCCGGGGCCTGGGGATGAGCGGCTCGGGGGACATCCTGGCTCCCTCCAGGGACACGGTGATGGGCACGAGTATCCCGGAATGCCCGCGTCTTCCGTGCCGTCGATGTCCGGGCCGGTGAGGGCGGGTATGCTTGCCGCGGCGAAGGGGAGTAGTCCCGCCTGCCGGTCGTCGACATACTGGAGCGTTCTGCGCTCCCGGTGCCCGGGCCCCGCTCAAGGGGTGGACGAGACCTTCGGCCGCTGGCGACGCCGTCGCCGTGGGCCGAGGTCTCTTTTTCGTCTCACGGCATGAACGATGAGGAATTTCATGCTGCACGTGGTGATCCTGCTGGCATGCGCCGTAGCGATCTATCTCTCCTGTGAGTGGTTCGTCAACGCGGTCGAATGGCTGGGCCTGCGCCTCAGGATCGGCCCGCTCGCCGTGGGGACCCTGCTGGCGGCGTTCGGCACGGCCTTGCCGGAGAGCGTCGTGACGTTCGTGGCGGTGGTCTTCGGGTCCAGCCCGGCCCAGAAGGACATCGGGGTGGGTGCGGCGATGGGCGGCCCGCTCGCCCTGGCGACCGTGGCCTACGGGGTCACCGGCTTCATGCTGCTGACCAGCCGCCGCAAGGTGCCGGCCGGGGGGGTCCCGCGTCCCGGCGGCGACGAGTTCGGCAACAGGAAAAAACTCGCACGCGACCAGCGCTGGTTCCTGGTCATCTTCATCGTCAAGGTGGCGCTGGGCCTGGTGGCGTTCGCGTACAAGCCGTGGCTCGGGCTGCTGTTCTTCGCCGCCTACGCCGTGTACTTCTGGCGTGAGCTGCGCGACGGCGGGGAGCACGGCGACGAGGTCGAGCTCGAACCGCTCCGGCTGCAGCGCCGTCGCGAGGTGCCGGCCGCATGGGCGGTCGTCGTGCAGACGGTGGTCACACTCGTGATCATCTTCGTCGCGTCGCAGCTCTTCGTGCACCAGCTCGACGCGATCGGCCCGATGCTCGGCCTGCCCGCCGCGGTCACCGCCCTGCTGCTCTCCCCCATCGCCACCGAGCTGCCCGAGGTCATGAACGCGATCATCTGGGTCCGCCAGGGCAAGACACGCCTCGCCCTCGCCAACATCAGCGGCGCCATGATGATCCAGGCGACCGTCCCCTCCGGGCTGGGCATCCTGTTCACCCCGTGGAGGTTCGACGGCCCGCTGCTGCTGTCCGGGATCGTGACGATCGCGGCGATGGCGTTCCTGCTGTTCGCACTCAGGTCGGGCCGCCTCACCGCGAAGACGCTGACCTTGGCGGCCGCCTTCTACGGCCTCTTCGCGCTCTGCCTGATCCCGATGCTCTGACGGCAGGCCACTCTCCGCCCGCCCCGGTCGTCCGCCCGGGGAGAGCGCCGGCTCCTGGGCGCGTCAGGACTACTTGGCGACGCGGCTGCGCACCTCGTCCATGTCGAGCCCCCGTACCTGCTCGATGAGGCTCTCCAGAGACTGCTCGGGGAGGGCACCGGACTGGGCGAACACGATGACGCCGTCACGGATCGCCATGATCGTGGGGATCGACGAGATGTCGAACCGCGCGGCCAGCTCCTGCTCGGCCTCGGTGTCGACCTTGCCGAAGACGATGTCCTCGTGCTTGGCGGCCGCCTGCTCGTACACCGGCGCGAACATGCGGCACGGCCCGCACCAGCTCGCCCAGAAGTCGACCAGCAGAATGCCGTCGCCGCTCGCCTTCTGGTCGAAGTTCTCGGCGGTCAGTGTCGTCGTGGCCATCTCATCAGCTCCTCATCGAAGAAGCGGCACCCCTCAGGAGCGCCGCCTCCCGCACAACAGAGCGGCCCCGGCGGTAATTCCGGGGCGCCGGCGGCCCGGCGATGACCTCGACCGGCCGCCGACCGCGGCCACACCAGGCCACGATCGGCCGGTCCCCCGTGGCGCCGGGGCGGAGGACCCGGGCGCTCACGGGGCACTGCTGAGCCGGTCATGACCCGGGCGCGCTGATCCGCCCCGACCACGCCGGGTCGTTCAGTTTTCCGAAAATGCGCAGATCAGCAGCATCGAGAAGTGGGATCGGTCGTCATGCTGGCCGGCGCGACCGATGCCGAGGCGGAGACGGCGCCGATCGCCCCGAAGACCACAAGCGAGCTGAGGACGGCCAGGACGAGCAGGGAGACGACCCTGCGAAGATGGGACATCTTTTTTATCCTTTCGTGTGGTTCAGTTGGTTCTGTCACTTTCTTGTAGAGGCGGGCGGGATGCCAGGTCAAGAATCACTCGGAGAACGAATTCGTAACATGCGGCTGCGCAGGAACCTCTCGCAGGCCCAGCTGGCGTGGCCGGAGCTCTCGGATAGCTATGTGTCACTCATCGAGAGCGGCAAACGCACCCCGGCGCCCAGCATGGTGGCCCTGCTCGCACGCAAGCTCGACTGCTCGGCGGCCTACCTGACGACCGGGGTGACCCAGGAGGCCATGACCGGACTGCAGGAGACTCTGCGGTACGCCCACATCGCCCTGCAGAACGGCGCCGCCGACGAGGCCCGCATCCGTTTCGCCGAGGTGCTGTCCCATCCGGCGCTCACCGAGCTGCCCACCGTGATGCACGAGGCACGCTGGGGCTATGCGCTCGCCTTGGAGGCGACCGGCGCGCTCGAGGAGGCGATCGGTGAGCTGGAGCGGGCCGCCGAGACGATCTCGCCACTGACCGACCCGGATCGCTGGGCCGAACTCCACACCGCGCTGAGTCGCTGTCATTGGGAGCGCGGCGACCTGGCGGAGAGCATCCGGCTCGGCGAGGGCGCCCTCGAGCAGCTGACGCAGACCGGCGGCGCGTGGACCGAGACGATGGTCCTGCTGGGCGCGACCGTGCTCGCCGCCTACGAGCAGCGGGGCGACCTGGCCTACGCGCAGCGGCTGGCCGCGGTTCTCACCGCGCACGCCGAGGCGATCGGCAGCCCCCGGGCGCTGATGGCGGCGCACTGGAACGCCGCCTGGGTGGCCGACCTGCGTGGCGACGCCCACGAGGCGCTCAAACTGTCCGAGCGGGCGATGGCGCTGCTGGGTGAAGACGACGATTCGCGTAACCTCGGCCGGCTGCGGATGGCGTACGGCCACTTCCTGCTGCGCGCCCACCCCGACCAGGCGGAGCGGGCGCGTGACGTGCTACGCCACTCAGAGCGTGAAATGGAGTCCAGCGCGGCGAGCACGGTGGACACGGCCTGGTGCCTGATCTACCAGGCCCGCGCGGAGATGGCACTCGGCCGTCCGGTGGAGGCCGCCGGGATGGCCCGGCGGGCGACCGATCTGCTCACCGGCACGGCCGGACTCGCCATCGCCGAGGCCTACACCGTGCTCGGCGAGGCCTGCGTGCGTCTCGACCGGCGGGAGGAGGCGGTGGCCGCCCTGTCACAGGCCGTCGAGTATCTCGAGAAGATGCAGGCGCACCGGCCCGCCGCGCGGGCGTGGTTCGACCTGGCCGAGCTGTTCGGCGCGGCCGGCCAGGCCGACGGCCAGAAGGCGGCCTTCCAACGGGCCCTGTCCTGCATGGGTCTCTGACCAGGCCGTCCAGGTTCCATAACGACGGAACCTGGACGGCTTTTGTCATCCGAACCACGTCGTCCACCGCCTCGTCCACCACCGCGTCGTCCACCACGTCGTGCGCCACCACTGACATCCCCCGCCCCGAGATGATGGGCTCGGGGATGGCGTGGCGGGTCACTTCGGCTCGGGCAGCGCGTCCAGACGCCGGAGGATCACACCCTCGCGCAGCGCCCACGGGCATATTTCGACCTTGGACTGGCCCAGGAGATCCATCGCCGCGTCCGCGACGATCGCGCCCGCCGCGAGTTGCGGGGCCCGCCCCTCCGACACGCCCGGCAGCCGTACGCGTTCGTCCACGGGCATGGTCACCAGCCGCCCGGTCCAGTCCGTCAGGTCGTCATGGCTCAGCACCCGCCTGACGAGAAGGCCCTGGCTCGATGGGGCCGCGCCGGAGATCCGAGCGAGCTGCTTGAACGTCTTCGACGTGGCCACGGCGTGATCCGGCGCTCCGTACTTCATCACCCCGCCGACTTCGCGGGCGATCATCGTACGGACATGCTTGCGCAACCGGCGCACCTCCTCGAGAGGCGGCGGATCCGCGGTGAACCAGTCACGCGTCAGCCGTCCCGCACCGAGCGGCAGGGACACCGCGAAGTCCGGCTCCTCATCGGCGCCCGAGGCGATCTCCAGTGAGCCGCCTCCGATGTCGAGCACGAGCAGCCGCCCCGACGACCAGCCGAACCAGCGCCGCGCCGCGAGGAAGGTCAGCCGCGCCTCGTCCTCCCCGGACAGGACACGGATGCGGATGCCGCTCCTGGCGCGGATGCCGGAGAGGATCTCCTCGCCGTTCACCGCGTCGCGCACCGCCGAGGTGGCGAACGCGATCACGTCCTCCACGCCCTTGTCCTCCGCGATCCGCAGGGCGTCCTCGACGGAGGCGTTCAGCCGCTTCGCGCCCTTCTCCGACAGCCGGTTGCCGTCCTCCAGATGGTCGGCCAGCCGCAACTCGTCCTTGTGGGAGAACGCCGGCAGGGGCCGGGCGCCCTGGTGTGCGTCCACCACCAGCAGATGCACCGTATTGGATCCCACATCCAGGACACCGAGTCTCATGACTGCGACGCTATAGGGTCAATCGGCCTCATTGCCGCCCGGCCGGGTTCTCGGCATCGGCCGGCAGGCATTCGGCGGAGGACGCCATCAGGTCCACCTTCGGACACGGAGCCGGTGCAGGCGCCGGGGCGCTGCGTTGGCGCATGCTGACGCCTGAGCGTCCGCGATCGCCAGTGCTCCCTGCCGCCTGCCTGTGCGCCGGGGACCCCGGCGGCGGACGGCGTCGCCCTCAGGGAGTCACGGTAGCCACGCCACGTGGCCGTGCAGCATCGTGTAACCGACGAACGTGACCGTGTCGATGAGGGTGTGCGCGACGATCAGCGGAGCCGTACGCCCCCAGCGCTGGTACAGCCGGCCGAACAGCAGGCCCATCACCACGTTTCCGGCGAAGCCACCGAAGCCCTGGTACAGGTGGTAGGACCCGCGCAGCAGCGCACTGACCGCCAGGGACCGGCCGGGAGCCCAGCCGAGCTGCGACAGCCGGTGGAGCAGATAGCCGACGACGAGGATCTCCTCGATCACGCCGTTCTGCGCCGCGGCGAGCACCAGCACCGGGATGCGCCACCAGACGGCCGGCAGCTGTGCCGGCACGACGGTGAGGTTGGCCCCGGCGTGGTACGCGGCGAGGTACAGCGCGAGGCCGGCGCCGCCGACCACCGCGGCCAGCGCGGCGCCACGCACCGTGTCCTGCAGGGGCCGGCGCCGGTCCACGCCGAGTGTCGTCAGCGACTCCCCCGACCGCACCAGCAGGTACGCCACGAGCGCCACCGGCGCGACCACGATGGCGATGTTCAGCAGCTGGAACGCGAGGTCGATCCAGGGACGGCCGGGGGCGAGAGAGCCGACGAGGAGCGCCTTCTGCCGGGCGAGCGGTTTCGGCGCGGTGAGCGAGGCGATGAGCTGCAGCAGCGCCTGCGCGGCGCTGGCGCCGAGCGAGACGGCGAAGACCACCCAGATCTCCGCGCCGAGCAGACGCCGGCTGAGCACGGGGCCGGCCGGGGTCACGACCACGCGGCGTCCCGGCCGGAGGTCTCCACCGCGTGACAGGCATGGCCTTCGGGCGCTGGGCGCAGCCGGGCGCCGGCGGGTAGCCGGGCGCTGCCGGGTGCCTGGGTCCCCCGCTGTGGCATGGTCACACCCGCACGGTAGCAGCGCGTCAGCGCAGCCAGCGCGGGTCTCGTTTCTCCAGGAATGCCGCGATGCCCTCCCTGGCCTCGGCCGAGGCGAAACGCTCGGCGGACAGCTCGGCCATCCGGGCGAACCCCTCCTCCACCGGAAGGGCGGGTACGGTGCGCGGCAGCCGCTTGGCGATGGCCAGGGCCTCCGGCGCCCCGCGCAGCAGCATGCCGGTGTAGTGGGCGACCGCCGCGTCCAGCCCGTCCGGGGGCACGGCGCGGTTGATCAGGCCGATCTCCTGGGCGCGGTGGGCGTCGAAGACCTCTCCGGTCAGGAAGTACTCCGCCGCGGCCCGTGGCTCCATGCGGCGGAGGCAGGTCACCGCGATCATGGCGGGGACGACGCCGAGCCGCACCTCGGTGAAGGCGAACGTCGCGGTCTCCGGAGCCACGGCGAGGTCGCAGGCGGTGACCAGGCCGAGCCCACCGGCCCGCGCCGGCCCGTTGAGCCGGGCCACCACCGGCTTCGGGCTGTCCCAGATCAGCCCGACCAGCCCCGGCACGTCCGGCGGGGGCTCACCCGCCGACTGCTCCTTCAGGTCGGCGCCCGCGCAGAACACCGGGCCCGTCCCGGTGAGCACGACCACGCGTACGGCGTCGTCGCCGATCGCGGCCACAAGCGTCTCGCGCAGTTCGGCGACGAGCCGCCGCGACAGGGCGTTGCGGTTGCGCGGCGAATCCATGATGATCGTCGCGACGCCGTCCTCGGCGGCGAGACGGACGAGGGGGTCCATCGGTCTCCTCACTCCTCGGTCACGACGGCGAGCACGGCGCCGGTCTCGACCTGGCGGCCGACCTCGGCGTGCAGCGTGGCCACGACCCCGGCGGCCGGGGCGAGAATCTGGTGTTCCATCTTCATGGCCTCCAGCCACAGCATCGGCTGCCCCCGCTCGACCGTGTCGCCCTCGTTCACCGCGATCCGGATGACCGAGCCGGGCATCGGCGCGAGAAGGGTGCCGGGCGCGACCTGCTCGGCCGGGTCGGGAAGGCGTTCGAGGGGCGTGAGCGTGACCGGGCCGAGGACGGACTCCACGTGGACGCGCCCGCCGGCCCGTGCGACCGCGAACCGGAGCCGTACGCCTGCGCTGTCCAGCACGACCTCTTCCGGACCGGCCTCGACCAGTTCCGTGCCGTCGTGGCCGTCGGCGACCAGGCCGTCGCGGGTGAGGCGGTAGGCGACCTCGATCCCCTCGAAGGCGATGCGCTGCGGCTGTGAGGGCACGTTGCGCCAGCCGCTCGGCAGGTCGCGCAGCACCGTCGCCTCCACCCGGTTGGCGGCGGCCTGGGCGAGTGCGGCGGCCAGCGCCGACAGCCGTACGGCGTCGTCGCCGGCGAGCGGGGCGGTCGTGTCGTGCCGGTCGAGGAAGCCCGTGTCGGTGGCGCCGGCGAGGAACGCCTCGTGCCGGAGCGTGTTGACCAGCTGGCCGCGGTTGGTGACCGGGCCGTGGATGCGCGCGCCGGCCAGCGCGGTGGCCAGCCGCCGGGCTGCCGCCGCCCGGGTGGGCGCGTACGCGATGAGCTTGGCGAGCATCGGGTCGTAGTGGGTCGAGACGATGCTGCCGGAGGCCACGCCCGCGTCCAGGCGCAGCCCGTACCGGGCCGGCACGCGGAACTCGGCGTCCACGCCGGGTACCTCGAAGGCGTGCAGCGTGCCGCTGTGCGGCCGGTATGCCTCCGCCGGGTCCTCGGCGTAGAGCCGGGCCTCCATGGCGTGGCCTCTGGGCCGGGGCGGATCGCGCAGGGCGGCGCCTTCGGCCACCTCGATCTGCAGCGCGACCAGGTCGACTCCGTACACGCACTCGGTGACCGGATGCTCGACCTGCAGGCGGGTGTTGACCTCGAGGAAGAAGAATCCGCCGTCGGGGGCGAGCATGAACTCCACGGTGCCCGCGCCGGTGTAGCCGATGGCACGGGCGGCCGCGGCGGCCGCCTCCGAGAGGTGCTGCCGCAGCTGGGAGTCGACGGCCGGCGACGGCGCCTCCTCGATGACCTTCTGGTGGCGCCGCTGGATGGAGCACTCCCGCTCTCCGAGCGTCCAGACCGTGCCGTGGGTGTCGGCGAGCACCTGCACCTCGATGTGGCGGGCGCCGGTCAGCAGCGGCTCGCAGAACACCGCCGGGTCGCCGAACGCCGACTCCGCCTCGCGCCGCGCCGACTCGATGGCGCCGGGAAGGTCGGCGGCGGAGCGTGCGACGCGCATGCCCCGGCCGCCACCACCGGCCGACGCCTTGACCAGCACCGGGAACGCGGTGACCGCCTCGGGGTCCAGGTCCGGCAGGACGGGCACGCCCGCGTCCCCCATCAGCCGCTTGGCCTCGGTCTTGAGACCCATCGCGGCGATCGCGGCCGGCGGCGGGCCCACCCAGGTCAGCCCCGCACCGATCACCGCCTCGGCGAACCCGGCGTTCTCGGACAGGAAGCCGTAGCCGGGGTGGATGGCGTCCGCACCGGCGGCCTTGGCCGCGGCGAGGACCGCCTCCTGGTCGAGGTACGTGTCGGCGGGAGCCGCGCCCGGCAGGCGTACCGCCAGGTCGGCCTCGACGGCGTGCGGGAATCCGGCGTCCGGGTCGGAGAAGACGGCGACCGTCTCGATGCCGAGGTCACGGCAGGTACGGAACACCCGGCGGGCGATCTCGCCCCGGTTGGCCACCAGCAGTCTGGAGATCATGCGTTACATCCTGAAGACGCCGTAGCCGCCGGCGCGCTCGGCGGCGGGGGCGCTGTTGATCGCGGACAGGCAGAGCCCGAGGACCGTCCGGGTGTCACGCGGGTCGATGACGCCGTCGTCGTACAGCCGGCCGGACAGGAAGAACGTCAGCGACTCCGACTTGATCTGTGCCTCCACCAGGGCGCGCATCCGCGCGTCCCCGGCCTCGTCGAAGTCCTGGCCGCGCGCCTGCGCCGCCTGGCGTCCGACGATGGACAGCACCCCGGCGAGCTGCGCGGGGCCCATCACCGCCGACGTGGCGCTCGGCCAGGTGAACAGGAAGCGCGGGGCGTACGCCCGGCCGCACATGCCGTAGTTGCCGGCGCCGTACGACGCGCCCATCACGACCGTCAGGTGCGGCACCCTGCTGTTGGACACCGCGTTGATCATCATCGCGCCCTGCTTGATGATGCCGCCCTGCTCGTACTCCCTGCCCACCATGTAGCCGGTGGTGTTCTGCAGGAACAGCAGCGGCGTGCCGGTCTGGTTCGCCAGCTGGATGAACTGCGCCGCCTTCTGCGACTCCTCGCCGAACAGCACGCCGCGCGCGTTGGCCAGGATGCCGATCGGGTACCCGTGCAGCGTGGCCCAGCCGGTGACGAGGCTGGAGCCGTACAGTGGCTTGAACTCGTCGAAGCCGGACCCGTCGGCGATCCGGGCGATCACCTCGCGCGGATCGAAGGGGATCTTGAGGTCCTCCGGGACGATGCCGAGCAGCTCCTCCGGGTCGTGCGCCGGGGGGTGGGCGGGCAGCGGCTCGCGGCCCTGCTTGCGCCAGTTGAGGCGGGCCACGACGCGGCGGCCGATCCGGAGTGCGTCGTGCTCGTCGGCCGCCATGTAGTCGGCCAGGCCGCTGGTCCGCGCGTGCATCTCGGCACCGCCCAGCTCCTCGTCGCCGGACTCCTCACCGGTCGCCATCTTCACCAGCGGAGGGCCGCCGAGGAAGACCTTGGCGCGGTCCTTGACCATGACGACGTAGTCGCTCATGCCGGGCAGGTAGGCCCCGCCGGCGGTGGAGTTGCCGAAGACGAGCGCGATCGTCGGGATGCCCGCGGCGGAGAGCCGGGTGAGGTCGCGGAAGATCCGGCCGCCCGGGATGAAGATCTCCTTCTGGGTCGGCAGGTCGGCGCCGCCGGACTCGACCAGGTTGATCAGCGGCAGCCGGTTCTGCTCGGCGATCTCGGCGGCCCGCAGCCCCTTCTTCAGGCCGGACGGGTTGATCGCGCCGCCCTTCACCGTCGGGTCGCTGGCGATCAGCATGCACTCGACGCCCTCGACCACACCGACACCGGTGATCACGCTGCCGCCGACGGTGTAGTTGGTGCCCCAGGCGGCCAGCGGGGACAGCTCCAGGAATGCGCTGTCCTCGTCGATCAGCAGCTCGACCCGCTCGCGCGCG
>JAOPYL010000183.1 GCA_025964625.1 Actinoallomurus sp.
GAGGGGGAAACCGACATGGGAGAGCCTTCCGGGATGCCGATGGGCGCTCCCTCGGTCACCTATGTCGAGTGGACCGCACGGCCGTGAGGTGGGAGCACCCAGCCTGATACAGCGGTAATGGGTCTCACCTCCTCGGTGCGTTCACTGCTGAAGCGGCAACACTACCTGAGCCGGACGGCGGCGCGCAGACACACCACGATGAGCTGGGACAGCGGGTGCGCAGATCCCGCCGCTGCCCGCATAGCGGGGAAGAAGGGGCGCGACGGGCCGCGCGCCGTGCTGGTCAATGCCACCTTCACCGCCCGCGACACCCAGTGGTGAGAACGAAGGTCAGGCCCCCGCCGCCACTGCCACACCGAGCACAAGCAGTACAACACCAGTGACGAGCCTCAGCAGTGACGAGCCTCAGCCCCCGCTGGACAGCCGGCCTGGACATCAGGGTGCGCCCCCGGCCGATGGCCCCACGGACTATCGCGTACGCGGGGGGCGGCCAGCAAGGCGGCTGATAGCCCGGCCGCAGATCAAGCCCGTGACCAGCGCGGATACGATATCCGCCACGCACAGGGTCAGCCCGTGGCGCAGGTCAGCCTGGCGTCGGCCCAGTCCGAGTGGTCGTGTGCGTTGCCGTCGCCGCCGTCGTTGACGACGAGATCCAGTTGCTTGGCGCCGGTCACCTTGACGTCGAGTGGCAGGGCGGCGGACGTGCCGGTGAGTATCGGGGTGGTGGTCAACGTCTTTCCGTCGGCTACCACGCTGTAGGTCACCGATCCGTTCGGGGCGACCTCGTCGTCGATGCCGACCGTCGCGGTGAACCGGCTGCAGTTACCGCCAAGGTAGAACGCCACGTCGCTGTCGGCGTGGACGCCGAGGCCCTTCGCGTACCGGGTGCCACGGATGGTGATCGGGTGGCCGTCCCCGGCCGCCTGCTCACCGTTGGACATGTCGCGTTCCACCGGCCCCCAGGCGTTGGTGCTGGACCCGAACGTCAGGTCGCTCAGGTACGGACTGCCGGTGGGCGGCGGAATCGGCACGGTCGTGCTCGCCGTGCCGCGCGTCCAGTGCGGCACGCCGCCCCGGACGTAGGTGGCGAGCGGGGCGAACGAGGCCGCGACGGGGGTGTCCAGCGTCGTCGGTGCGGTAACGGTCCAGCTCGCCGTCACCGACCGCCCCGGCGCGACCTTCGAGAACACTGTCGGCGTCGTGGGGTTGACGGTCCATCCGGCCGGGGCGCCGGGTCCTACGGTGAGGCCGGAGACCGCACCGCCGGACGCCGGGGCGGCGAAGGTGGCCTTCATGGTCGCCGACTCGCCGCGGTGGATCACCCGGGGCAGGACCGTGGTCAGCGTTGCCGGCGGCGGCGCGGGGTGCCTCACCGGCGTGATCCGCAGGTTGTCGAACTCATCGGTCTGGTAGCCCACCACGCCGAGACCGACCTGCCCGGCCGAGTACGCGGAGTCGTCGACCGCGCCGACCCGCCGGCCGTCGATGATCGCGGTGATCGTCGTGCCGCTGAAGGTCAGGCCGAGGGTGTGCCAGCGGCGGGTGCCCAGCGTCCGCGCGGTGCCGGCGGCGAGCGTGGTCAGCTGCCCGCCGGTGTTGCTTTTGACGATCGACCAGCTGCCGGTGTCACTGACCCGCAGGAAGTAGCCCGCCTGGTGGGACTGCGGCCGCTGCTGCTCGCCCGCCCGGCCGATGAGCTCGACCGTGCCGGGCTGCCCGAGGTAGATGTCCGAACTGACCGTGTAGTTCTGCCAGCTGGTGTCGCCGAGCAGCGCGAACGCGTCGCTGTCGTCCTGCCACTCGATCGGCTGCTGCGCCGCCATCTGCCGGACGCACCGCCCCGGGCGGCCGCCATCGCAGCGGGCGATCTCGAAGGAGCCCTGCATGTCGGAGAGGTACTTCGCCTCCCGGCCCGGGCCGTCCTGCTCGAAGGTGTCGGTGTACGGGAGGCGGAGGTGGCCCTGTGGCGGACTGACCGCGGTGCCCTTGCCCTGCCCCGAGGTGGTGGTCAGCGAGTAGACGTAGCCGGGCTTGAGGGTGAGCGAGAAGTGGCCGCCGTGTGGGGTGATGTCGCCGGTGTGGAGGAAGTTGGCGGCGGCGTCGTTCGGTTTGAGGTCGGTGGCCCAGACGTGCACGGTGCCTCTCGGCAGGCCGCCGGTGACGGTGAAGTTCGCGGTCTGCGCGCTGCTCGCGGTCGAGGTTTCGGCGATGGTGCTGTACGCGGAGTCGTCTGGCGCCTTCAGCGTCACATAGCTGCCGTTGGACCGGTCGCCGCCCAGGTAGCCGCTGGCCGAGTCGATGAACCGCCACCCGGGGTGGGTCACCTGGGTGACCTGCGCGGTAGCCCACAGGCTCTTGCCGATGCTGTATGCGCCCGACCAGGGCTGGTTCGCCACCGCGAGGCCGACCGTGTCGTACGGCAGGTTGGGGTAGACCGCGGCCAGCAGCGGCCAGTTGAGGTAGGCGGTGAACTTTCCGTCCAGGTAACCGCGGGTGATCGACCGGATCAGCGCGCCCGTCCCGGTGTTGTCGTCCTGGGAGCCGTTCTCGCTGGCCCACAGGGGCTTGCCGGTGGCCTGGGCGTTGGCCGAGCTGGAGCAGGTGGTCGCGTCGCCGCCGTCCCCGCCGTCGCACGGGTAGTGGGTGCCCACGATGTCGACGGATTTGGCGAACTGCGGATCGGCGACCATCGCGTCCGCGACGTCAAGGCCCGAGTCGGCGCCGACGACCTGGACCGGGAGGTGCCTGGCGGCCAGCGTCGCGTGCAGTTTCTCGTACCACGCCTTGTCGTAGCCGCGCTCGTTCCAGCCACCCAGGTAGTCGATCGTGAGGCCGTGCTGCTTGGCGCAGCCCAGCCAGGTGGTCAGGTAGTCGATCATGTCCTGGGACCAGAAGTCGCCGCCGCCGGCGGTGTTGCCCGTGTTGCCGATCCAGCCCGGCGCGCCCCAGGCGAGTCCGTACAGCTTGATGTGCGGGTTGCGCTTCTTGGCCTGCTCCATCAGCCACCACTCGTAGCCGCTGCCGCAGTCCACGACGCCCCTGGTGTGCTCGATGCTGGGCTCGGCGCCGTCGGTGGAGTTGGTGTCGCCGCCGATCTCGGCCTTGAGCAGCTGCAGGGACGCGCCGTAACCCGGCTTGAAGAGGTAGTCCAGGATCTGGCTGCGCTGGGGTTCGGGGTAGTTGATGAGCAGTCGGGAGTTGCCGCCGCCGCCGCTGATCGCGCCGATGCCGTCGAAGGTACGGCCGGTCCCGGCGGCGTCCACTGTTATGTCGGTCTGGCCGGGCGGGGGCGCTTCGCCGAGGAAGTCGACCCGGTCGACGGTCACCGCGGTGCCTGTGGACGCTGCGTTCTTGCGCCCTGTCCAGGTCAGGGCGACGGTGTGGCTGCCATCCGGCAGCACTGGGCTGGTCCACAGGGGGACGTCACCGGTACGGGTGGCGCTGTAGAAGTCGACGTCGGTGGGGGCTCCTCCGTCCAGGGAGACCGCGCCGATGCCGTGGCCGGGATCGGTCACCCCGCGGAAGGTCAGCTGGGTGCCGACGAAGCTGAAGCTGACCGCGTCGCCGGTGTGGTCGGTCCAGCTGTTGGTGCTGTCGTACGGGTTGGCAGGGGCGCCCTCGCCGCCGGCGTGGCCCCAGCCGGAGCCCTGGTAGTCGAACTGGTCCCGCCCGGTCCCCTGGATGGAGTCGTCCACCGTGATGGTGGTGGCGGTGTCCGCTTGGGCGTGGCCTGGGCCGAACAGTCCCGTGCACAAGGACACGATCAGAGCCAGCGCGGTGAGGGCGGCCGCGCCGGCCGGTCGACGCGTGTGACCGTGAGTGCTCTGAGGCATGTGGTCTCCCGACTTGAGGAGCGGCGTAGGACACGGCGCCACAGTGGAACACTCAAATTGCTACAGCAATCCACGCATGCGAACAATGGGCCCGACAGAATTCAACAAAAGTCCCCATCGGGCCAGTTGGCTTTGACGGTGGCCCCTGTCCCGTGCGGAAAAGCCGGTTCACTGGGCCGACCAGGTCGTTCGTCTCGGCCGCGTGACCGTGATTCACCGTCGGTGAAAAGACGTTTACGTTAAGTTCTCGCCGTTGCGTTATCCCCGTCCCTGTCTCGTCGTGCGGGTCGGATCGCCAAGAGGGGCAGGGAGGACGGGGGCGGGGCCCACGGCGGCCACAGGCCGTATCCGCCGCCGAGCGCAAGCGGCGCGGCTGGAGGACTCGCCCTCAGGAGTGGCCGGCCCCTGCCGCCGGGGCTTTCCGCATACCGCGCAGCAGAGTCCGGCTTTCAGCCACGGCGCGATCCGCGATCGCGTCAATGCCGCCGTAGCGGCGGGCGAAGAATTCGTCCCGGTAGAGCGTCACGTATCCGTGCGCGGCCACCACATGCTGCTCCACCAGCGCCAGAGATGCCTCCGGCCCCTGGCCGGTGGCCTGCTGTGCCAGCTCCAGCAGCAGGTCCATCAGCCGGCGCCCGGCGTCGGCGAGAGCGCCGTCGTGCAGCCGCTCTGGTCCGGCGGCGAAGATGACGTTGAACCCGGCGCCGCGGGCGCCCACGAACCGCACGTAGGCTCCGGCGGTCGCCGCGAACCGCTCAGCCGGATCCTCCCCCGCGCGTTCGGCCGTCTGCCTGAACTGCTCCGCCAGCTCCGCGGCGGCCTGCGTCGCGACCGCGGCCATCAAGTGGTCACGGTCAGGAAAGTGCCGGTAGGGCGCCGCCGTGCTCACCCCGAGCCTGCGTGCCACCTGCGCCACGGAAAAAGCCGCCAGTCCCGACTCCGCGAGCAGGCCGAAGCTGGCCTCGATCAGCGCCGCCCGCAGCTCGCCGTGGTGGTAGCGGCGGCCTCGCCGCTGACCGCTCTCTGAAGTCGGCGTCACGGCCGCCTCCTGCTCAGCTGGACGTGATAGCCCTCTTACAGTACCGTAGTGATAGCCCACTTACATCGCTCTTCGCGCTTGGTGGCGATGGTCGCCCTAGGCGGATTTTCCCGCTGCCGTCCGGGCGGCGCCGGCCAGGAGGACCCGACCCTCTACATCGCAGACTGGAAAATCTCATGTCGGGAATCGGAGACAAAGTCGTCGTAATCACGGGCGCAAGCAATTGGCATGCGCGCGGTACGGGAAGCTTGACGTTCTCATCAACAATGCCGGCGTTATGCCGATTTCCCCCCTCGACGACCTGCGCGTCGAGGATTGGGGGGAGATGATCGACGTCAACATCAAAGGCGTTCTGTACGGCATCGCGGAAGCGCTGCCTGTCTTCCGCAAGCAGGGTTCCGGGCATTTCGTCAACACCGCTTCTACAGCAGGACATCGCGTCGTACCGAACCAGTCGGTCTACACCGGCACGAAGTTCGCCGTGCGTGCCATCTCCGAGGGTTTGCGCCAGGAGGCCGGCGACAAGCTGCGCGTGACGATCATTCCGCCCGGCCTCACCTGGACGAGCTTCGCGGGAGGCGTGACGAATCCGAAGATGAAAGCCCAGCTCACCGAGGTCCGGGACAAGTTCGCGATGCCGCCGGATGCAATCGCCCGCGCTGTTGCGTTGGCGATCGAGCAGCCGGCCGATGTTGATGTGAGCGAGGTCGTTGTTCGTCCCACTGCGCAGGGGTAACTGGCTCTTCCCATGTGATGGTGATGGCCGCGTTGGGTGGGTGTTCCCGCTGCCGTCGACGGGGTCGAGCTTCTCCTACCACGGCGTGAGTCCTGATCAGGTGAGCGAGCGGCACATTGTCGTCTTTCACGGCGCTGGTATCGCGCACAGTCTGCAGGGAATAGTAGTCTTCATGGAACTGTTCCCCTCGATCCCGCTGGCCGATTGGCGCGATACCAAGGCCACGCTTCACCGCTTCGCCCAGATCGTCGGGAAGATTCGGCTGGCCGCCGGTGTCCGGCGCAACCACTGGTGGGGCGCGCCGCTCCATCTCACCGGGCGCGGTCTGACGACCCGCCCGATGGGGCAGGCCGACGGTAATCCGATCTTCGCCATCGACTTCGACTTCGTGGTCCACCAGCTGCTCGTTACGACACTGGACGGCAGGGCGATGTCGTTTCCGCTCCCCGGCAGGTCGGTCGCGTCCTTCTACCGCGAGACCATGCGGGCGCTGGCGGTCCTGGACATCCAGCTGGATCTGGCCGCACCACGGCCCTTCGACCTTCCCGACTCCGGCCGACCGTTCGCCGACGACACCGAGCACGCGGCCTACGACCCCGCTCTGGTCACCCGGTACTGGCAGGTTCTCAGCCAGGTGAACCTGGTCCTGGAGGAATTCGCCGCCGGCTATTCGGGCAAGGTCAGCCCAGTGCACCACTTCTGGCACACCTTCGACCTCGCCTGCACGCGGTTCTCCGACCGGGTCGTCGACCAGCCCCCGGACAGCGACCCGGTCACGCGCGAGGCGTATTCCCGCGAGGTGATCAGCTCCGGCTTCTGGTTCGGTGACGATGCCTTTCCCGAGCCGGCCTTCTACTCCTACACCGCGCCCGAGCCCGACGGGCTGGATGATGAGCCGCTGCTGCCCGAGGCCGCGCGATGGATCGAACAACGAGGGGGACACCTGGCCGTCCTGCGCTACGACGACGCGCGAGCCACCGGCGACCCCCGTGGCACCGTGCTTTCCTTCTATGAGAGCGCCTACCAGGCGGGGGCCCGCCGCGCCGAATGGGACATCGCCCGGCTCGCCTCCCCCGGCGGGATCACCGACCCGCAGTTGAGTGCGTGACCGGATGCCGCCGAGACGATCGCCTGATTCGCGGGCCTCGGAGGTCTCCTGAGCGGACCCCGGGCTGAGCCCGCGATGTGATCGTGCTCCCGAAGGGTGAAGCGTGGGACGTCGTGGTGGTCGGGGGTGGTGTGGCGGCCCTGTCGGCCGCGCTGACGCTGGCCCGGGTGCGCCGATCGGTTCGTGGTGAGCACCGAGGCCGGGGGGCAGTGTGGTGGCCCGGCGGCTGCTGGTGACGACAGGGCTGCGGCCGCGGAGCCGAGCCCTGGTCAGGGCAGCCGGAGCCGGTCGACCGCCTCGCGGCGCTGTCGCTCCGGGCGGCGGTCGTAGCGGGCGGTGGTGGCCGGTGATGAGTGCCCGACCAGCTGCTGCGCGGTGGCCAGGTCGACGCCCGCGTCGAGCAGGTCACCGATGAACGTGCGGCGAAAGTCGTGCGGGGTGTGTGCCGGGGCGCCCGCCTGCGCCAGCCTGCGTGTGACGACCCCGGCGATGGCCTGCCCGGTGGGGTGCGTGAACCGCCCGTCACTGATGCGGCAACGGCCGCCCTTGCTGATCGGCGGGAACAGCGCCCCGGGGGTGCGGCCACGCACGGCGATCCAGGCGTCCAGCCGCGTCGCCGCCTCGACGGTCACGTAGACGAGACGCTCCTTGTTGCGTTTGCCGCGCACCCGCAGGGAGCGCTCGGACGGGTCGTAGTCGGTGAGCGCCAGCCCGGCGATCTCCGCACGGCGGGCACCGGTGGTGTAGAGCACGCCCAGCAGCGCGGCGTCGCGGCGTCCGGCCGGTGAAGTGTCGGTGTCGCAGGCGGCCAGCGCCGCGCCGAGCGAGCGGTCGGGGATGTGGTGACCGCGCGGCAGCCGGGAGCTCTCCACTGACTTGAGGTCGACGGCGCGCTTGTAGTCCTCGGCGCTCATCAGCTCCAGCCGCCAGCATTCGAGCAGCACCTGCCGCAGTGCCACCAGATGTTTGTTGACCGACGCCGGGGAGTACGCCGGGGCGCCGCCCTCCCCCATCCGGCCGCGCAGCTCAGCACGGATGCGCATCGTGTGCTCGTAGCGCAGTCGCCACCAGGGCCGGCCGGCTCCGGTCACCGCGCCTGTGTCGTCCATGGCGACGATCCGGGCGATCCGGTCCAGGCAGCCGCGCATCGTCCGCCGCGACTGGGCGCTGTCGAGCCTGTCCAGGTAGACCCGGTACGGATCGCGCTCGGGGTCATAGGACAGGGGAAGGCCGTCGCCGCTCCAGCCGTGCGGCGTCCGGTCCCGGCTCGGCATGAGCGTGCCGCCTGGTGTCGTCACGGGAGTGATCGTAGCGCATAACTTGCGGGAATCTTCATTCCCGTGAGTTACTCGGATTTGTTTATTTGTGCTTCTTGTTTTCTGGAAATAGAAAATTAGAAATGTATGCTGTCAGCGTGACCACCGAGATCTCAGACGAGGGCGCGAGCCAGGGCTCTGCCGAGCGTCCGTGCCGTTACTGCGGCAGGCCGGTCCCCCAGCGCTCCGGGCGCGGGCGGCCGAGGGCGTACTGCCCGGATGCCGACTGCCAGGCCCGCGCCAAGCGCGACCGGGAGCTGCGCCGCGCGGTCCCGGGTCTCGAGGGGGCCCTCGCCCGAGCGGAGGACCTGTACGAGCGGATGGAGCAGGGCCTCACCGCGGCGATCGCCCCACTCGCCTCCGCGCTCGACGCGGAGCTGTCCCCGCGTGGCGTCGAGGCCCGCCTCAGCGCAGAACGCGCGCAGGCGCAGGCACAGGTGGCCGCCGCCATGGCCGGCGGCGAGGAGGCCGCGGCCCGTGCCGAGCAGGCCGAAGATGCGGCCGAGAAGGCCGCCGGGCGTGCCGAGGCGGCCGAGCGGCATGCCCGGCACGCCGAGGAGGAGCGCGACTCGGCACAGGCCGCCGCGGACCAGGCGGCCGCCGACGCCGAACGTGTACGCGCCGAGGCCGAGCTCCTCACCGGGCAGGTGAAGGCAGAGGCCGAGCAGGCCGTACAACGGGCGCTGGAGGACGCCGCGGACGTCAGGCGGAAGGCCGCCGCCGAGATCGAGACGGCACAGGCCAGGGCCGAGCAGGCCGTGCGGGAGGCCCAGACCGCACGCCGCGACGCGGCCGAGGCCGGGCGTACCGCCGAACGCGTCTCACGCGAGGCGGAACGCGCCGCGCTCGAGGTCGAGCAGGCACGCGCCGCGCTGACCGAGGCGCGTGCCGCCGCCGCCCTCGCCGAGCGGGACGCAGC
>JAOPYL010000198.1 GCA_025964625.1 Actinoallomurus sp.
GGAAACAGTTCCGAGCAGTGGCCACCCGGTACGACAAACGCGACTACATCTTCAACGGCACCCTGACCGTTGCAGCGATCATGATCTGGCTCCGCGACATCGTCCAAGAGCCATCAGAAGCGCCCTAAGTCCGAACCACGCCATGTAATCGCGGACGGGACATCGAGCGGGTGATCGCTGAGAGCGAACGTTGTGCGGGAAATTATTCAGCGCTCTTCTTTCTTGAGTGTGTGTGACTCAATCTTTGGAGGCCTGATGAGCGAGACCGTCACCCTGCCGGTGCTGCCGCTTGACGATGAGGTCGTGCTGCCCGCCATGGTCGTGCCGCTGTTCCTGTCGAACAACGAGGTGCGGGCGGCGATCGAGACCGCGCGCGCGACCGCCGGTTCGGACGGACCTGGCGTCTGGCCGGATGACAAGCCGCGGATCCTCATCGTGCCCCGGCTGAACGGGGAGTACGCGGCCATCGGCACGCTCGGCGTCATCGAGCAGGTGGGCCGGCTGCCGGGCGGCGAGCCCGGCGCGGTGGTCCGCGGCGTGGCACGCGTGCGCATCGGCGCCGGCACCTCGGGGCCGGGCACGGCCCTGTGGGTCGAGGGCACCCTCATCGAGGACACCGGCCTCGGCGGCCGGGCCGAAGAGCTCGCGAAGGAGTACAGGGCACTCGTCATCGGTGTCCTGGAGAAGCGCGGCGCCTGGCAGGTCGTGGACATGATCCAGCAGATCGACGATCCGTCGGTGATGGCCGACCGGTCGGGCTATGCCACCTACCTGGGCACCGAGCAGAAGGTGCGGATCCTGGAGACGGCCGACGTCCCCGAGCGGCTGGAGCTGGCTATCGGCTGGACCCGCGCGCACCTCGCGGAGCTGGAGATCTCCGAGACGATCCGCAAGGACGTCGAGGAGGGCGTGGAGAAGCAGCACAAGGAGTTCATGCTGCGCCAGCAGCTCGCCGCGATCCGCAAGGAGCTGACCGAGCTGGGCGGCGACCCGTCCTCGGAGGAGGAGGACTACCGGGCCCGCGTGGAGGCGGCCGACCTGCCGGAGAAGGTCCGGGAGGCCGCCCTCAAGGAGGTCGACAAGCTGGAGCGCACCTCCGACCAGTCACCCGAGGTCGGCTGGATCCGCACCTGGCTCGACACCGTGCTCGACCTTCCGTGGAACGAGCGCACCGAAGACGCGTACGACATCGCCGGGGCCCGGCAGATCCTCGACGAGGACCACACGGGGCTCGATGACGTCAAGGAGCGGATCGTCGAATACCTCGCCGTGCGCAAGCGGCGCGAGGACCGCGGTCTCGGCGTCGTCGGCGGCCGGCGGTCCGGAGCCGTCCTCGCCCTGGTCGGACCGCCCGGCGTCGGCAAGACGTCGCTCGGCGAGTCGGTCGCGCGTGCGATGGGCCGTGAGTTCGTCCGCGTGGCGCTCGGAGGGGTCCGCGACGAGGCCGAGATCCGTGGCCACCGGCGGACCTACGTCGGCGCGCTGCCCGGCCGGATCGTACGCGCCATCCGCGAGGCGGGCACGATGAATCCGGTCGTGCTCCTCGACGAGATCGACAAGGTCGGCGCCGACTACCGCGGAGACCCGACCGCGGCGCTGCTGGAGGTGCTGGACCCGGCGCAGAACCACACGTTCCGCGACCACTACCTGGAGGTCGAGCTCGACCTGTCCGACGTGGTGTTCCTGGCGACCGCGAACGCCCTTGAGACGATCCCCTCCCCGCTGCTGGACCGCATGGAGCTGGTCTCGCTCGACGGCTACACCGAGGACGAGAAGGTCACCATCGCGCGCGACCACCTGCTGCCGCGTCAGCTCGACAAGGCCGGTCTGACCGCCGAGGAGGTGACGATCGCCGAGGACGCGCTGCGGCTACTGGCGGGGGAGTACACCCGCGAGGCGGGGGTGCGGAGCCTGGAGCGGTCGATCGCCCGGGTCCTGCGCAAGGTCGCGGCGAACGTCGCGCTCGACGACGCGACGCTACCTGTCGCGGTCGGCGCGGACGACCTGCGCGACTACCTCGGCCGTCCGCGCTTCGTCCCGGAGACCTCGCTGAAGGAGTCCGAGCGCCGTACCGGCGTGCCGGGTGTGGCGACCGGGCTCGCGGTCACCGGCGCGGGCGGCGACGTCCTCTACGTCGAGGCGTCCCTGGCCGACGAGGAGACGGGCGAGACCGGCCTGACCCTGACCGGCCAGCTCGGCGACGTCATGAAGGAGTCGGCCCGGATCGCCCTGTCCTACCTGCGCTCGCGCGGCGCGGAGCTGGAGCTTCCGGTCGGTGACCTCAAGGACCGCGGCGTGCACATCCACGTGCCCGCCGGGGCCGTGCCCAAGGACGGGCCGAGCGCCGGCGTCACTATGACCACGGCACTCGTGTCGCTGCTGTCCGGGCGGCTGGTCCGCTCCGACGTGGCGATGACCGGCGAGGTCTCGCTGACCGGGCGGGTGCTGCCCATCGGCGGCGTCAAGCAGAAGCTGCTAGCGGCGCATCGGGCGGGAATGACCACGGTGCTCATTCCCAAGCGCAACGAGCCCGACCTGGACGACGTGCCGGCCGAGGTCCTGGAGCAGCTCACCGTGCACACCGCCAGCGACGTCCGTGAGGTCCTGGAGGTGGCGCTGGAGCCCGCGACGGTGGAGCACAGCGTCGCCGTCTGACGGGCGTCGCGGAGGGCCGTGGCACCGGCCGGTGCCACGGCCCTCCGTCGTCGCGGGGCGCGTCCAGCCCGGTACGCCGGCGCAGCCGAACCCGGCACCGTTAAGACGACGGGGTGAGCCGGAAGACGCGCAGCTCGCGGCCGGACCGTTCGACGTACTTGTCGTACACCGGCCACACCTGGAGGAGCCGTGGCCAGACCTCGGCGCGTTCCGTGCCCTCCAGAAGGCGCGCGGTGACCGGGATCGTGCGGCCCCGGTAGCCGACCTGGGCCTTCGGGTCGCGGAGGAGGTTCGCCGTCCACGCGGGGTGCTTCTGGCGGCCGAAGTTGCTGCCGACCACGACGAAGGAGCCGTCCGGCTCGGGCATGCAGGCGAGCGGCGCCTGCCGCGGCAGGCCACTGCGGTGGCCGGTCGTGGTGAGGACGATGCTGGGCACGAGGTACTGCCCGAGGAGGACGCGGCCCCCGGAGACGCGGTGCAGCGCGCGGTCGAGCCGGGGCACGAACGCCGGCGCGACCTTTGCGAACCAGGCCGTACCGGCTATCCGCTGGGTGGCCGGCGCGATCGCGGCCTGGAGTCTGCTTCTGGGCATCACGTACTCCTTGTCGGGACGAGGCGTCCGGCCTTCGCCGGGGCGAGGTGTCCGGCGGCGGCGAGCCGGCGCAGCGCGTCCGCCACGGTCTCTCCGACCGGCCGGAGCGTGAGCCCGAGTGCGGCGGCCGCGTGGACGGCCGTGTCCCAGCCGTCGAGGGCCCGTGCGACGGCCGCCTCGTCGAGCATGTCGCCGGGGAGCATCTCCACCGCGCCGGCACTCACCCCGATCTCACCGAGGACTCCTGCCGCCCTGCCGGGGTCGCGGACGAGCAGCCGAGGCCGGTGGCCCATGCCGAGCAGCGCCTTCAGGGTGTGCGATCCGACGAAACCCGAGGCTCCGGTGACCAGAACACGCATGACGACAAACTAACGCTTGGTGACGACGCTATGTTCGGATATTTCATGCCGGACGCGTGACATCCGTTTCGGGTTTGCCACAATTCTGTGACGTATCTCTCATTTTTTGCATCGGCCCAGCGGGCGGTCCAGGTGGGTGTATGGGGACGTTACAGCCGATCATCGTCGGCGGCCCTGTGTGCTCCGGGCCTCTGGAGGAACGCGCGTAACCGCTGGTCAGAGGGTGTTCTACCGCCTGTTGCCCGGCTCTGTTCGCCGCGTGAGCGAGCGCCTCAAACCCGAAAAGTTTTCTAGGTACCCGGGCGGCCCGGCGCTCAAACACGGCCAGGTGAGCGGAGGTCAACGCACGGTTATGTCTTCGCTAGGTTCATAACCCATGTCGTCAGCACACGTTCGCCGACGGCCGGACTCCTCGCTCTCCGCCGAGGATGTGGGGTTCGGATCGCCACGGCTCGAAGACGGCCGGGAACTCTGGCGTATCGCCCGCGATTCCAAGACCCTCGACGTCAATTCTCCGTACAGCTACATCATGTGGTGCCGGGACTTCGCGGCGACCTCGGTGGTGGCCCGGTCCGCCGACGGCGTCTGCGGCTTCGTCACCGGTTTCGCCCGTCCAGAGGACCCCGGGACGTTGTTCGTCTGGCAGGTCGCGGTCGACGCGGCCCAGCGGGGCCGTGGGCTGGCCGGCCGGATGCTCGCCCACCTCGCAGACGGCGGTCGCCGGTTCGTCGAGGCCACCGTCACACCGGACAACACCGCGTCCGACCGGCTGTTCCAGTCCTTCGCCCGTGAACGCGGAGCTGGCCTTCAGCGCATACCGCTCCTCGGCGGCGAACTCTTCCCCGGCGATCACGAGCCCGAGGTGCTGTACCGCATCGGGCCACTCGGCAAGCGCCCCCCAGCAGGAGACAGGTGAGAAGACCCATGGACATATTCGAGTCTCTCGAATCAGAGGTGCGGAGCTACTGCCGAGGATGGCCGGCGGTGTTCCAGAAGGCCACCGGGAGCCATGTCTATGACGAGGACGGGCGCGCCTTCCTGGACTTCTTCGCGGGCGCCGGAACGCTCAACTACGGGCACAACAATCCGCAGCTCAAAGAGAAGCTGCTGACGTACTTGGCCGACGACAACATCGTGCACAGCCTCGACATGTACACCGTGGCCAAGCGGAACTTCCTGAAGACCTTCCAGGAGGTGATCCTGGAGCCGCGCGGGCTCGACTACAAGGTCCAGTTCCCCGGCCCGGCCGGCACCAACGCGGTCGAGGCGGCGCTGAAGCTGGCCCGCAAGTACACCGGCCGTGAAACCGTCGTCAGCTTCACCAACGCCTTCCACGGCATGTCGCTCGGGGCACTGGCGGTCACCGGCAACTCGATGAAGCGCAACGGGGCGGGGATCCCCCTCGGCCACAGCATGCCGATGCCGTTCGACAACTACCTCGACGGGCAGACCCCGGACTTCCTGCTCTTCGAGCGGCTGCTGGACGACAGCGGCAGCGGACTGGACGAGCCGGCCGCGGTCATCGTCGAGACCGTCCAGGGGGAGGGCGGCCTGAACGTGGCCGCCCCGGAATGGCTGCGCGGCCTCGCCGACCTGTGCAAGCGGCACGGCATTCTGCTCATCGTCGATGACGTGCAGATGGGCTGCGGACGCACCGGGCCGTTCTTCAGTTTCGAGGAGGCCGGGATCGTCCCGGATATCGTCTGCCTGTCCAAGTCCCTGAGCGGCTACGGCCTGCCGTTCGCCCTGACTCTGCTCAAGCCCGAACTGGACGTGTGGGAACCGGGCGAGCACAACGGCACGTTCCGGGGCCCGAACCCAGCCTTCGTCACCGCCACCGCCGCCCTGGACTTCTGGACCGGCGAGGGCATGGAGAAGCAGACCATCGCCAAGGGCGAGCAGATCGAGGCGGCACTCGACCGGATCGCGGCCGGCCACTCCGGGCCGGTGACCGGCGTCCGAGGCCGGGGACTGGCCCAGGGGATCTCCTTCGCCGAGCCCGAGACCGCGTCCGCCGTCTGCGCCGCGGCCTTCGAGCGCGGCCTGCTGATGGAGACGTCCGGTCCGGAGAGCGAGGTCGTGAAGCTCCTGCCGCCGCTGACCACGACCACCGACGAACTCGCTGAGGGCCTCGACATCATCGCGGACTCTGTCGACGCGGTCCTCGTCTGAACCACCTGCGATTCGCTGGAACCGATCGGAAAGGACAAACCTATGATCGTCCGCTCGCTGAGCGAGATCACCGGCACCGAACGCGACGTGGAGGCGCCGACCTGGCGAAGCCGACGGCTGGTGCTGGCCGGCGACAAGGTCGGCTTCTCGCTGCACGAGACCGTGCTGTATGCCGGCACCGAGACCCGGATGTGGTACGCGAACCACATCGAGGGGGTCTACTGCATCGAGGGTGAGGGCGAACTCACCAACGAGGAGACCGGCGAGAAGCACCGGCTCCAGCCCGGGACCATGTACCTCCTCAACGGCCACGAGCATCACACCGTCCATGCCCACACGGACATCCGGACCGTCTGCGTCTTCAACCCACCTTGCACCGGCCGGGAGGTGCACGACGAGAACGGCGTCTACCCCCTGATCACTGAGGAGGCGTGACATGACCGAGCACCCCTGCCCCTGCCCCAGCCCCAGCGATCCCTACCCCACGCGGAAGGCCAGCGAGCCCGCACTGCTGTACCGGACGGACCCGGTCGTCCACGGCCGCCCGGGCGACGGCCCGATCGACGCCAAGACGCTGACCTCGTTCGAGGAGAACGGCTTCCTCTCGGTCGAGGCGCTCCTGCGGCCGGAGGAGGTCGAGACATACCGGGCCGAGTTGCGGCGGCTGTCCACCGACGAGGCGATCCTGCGCGATGACCGGACCGTCACCGAGC
>JAOPYL010000200.1 GCA_025964625.1 Actinoallomurus sp.
GTTCGAGCGGCATGGCCCCCGGGCCGGAGCACAGGCGGACGATCTTGCCGACCTCCCGGAACGGCCCTTGCGCCAATGGTGACGTACTCCGTCGCCGAGGGATACCCTCCGCGACACCCGCTTCTCCGCCAGGTCACGGCGAGAGCCGTTTCGCCCAGACCGGAAAACCTGCCTGACGCGCGGCGAAATCAAAAACAGACGGCCACCTTTCGGCGCGCGCAAACCAGCATGTAAAGCGACAGTGCATCAAATCCACGAAACGGCGCGCCTTTTGGGGTTCGTCGTGATCACCCCGCTGGGACGATCACGACGAACCGGTCAGCCGTTGGTGGGGAAGCCCAGGTTGACGCCACCGTGGGTGGGGTCGAGCCAGCGCGAGGTGACGACCTTCCCGCGCGTGTAGAAGTGCACGCCCTCGGCGCCGTGCACGTGGGTGTCGCCGAACAGCGACGCCTTCCAGCCTCCGAACGAGTAGTAGGCCATCGGCACCGGAATCGGCACGTTCACGCCGACCATGCCGACCTCGACCTCGTTCTGGAACCGCCGGGCCGCGCCGCCGTCGTTGGTGAAGATCGCGGTTCCGTTGCCGTACGGGTTGTCCGCGATCAGCTCCATGCCGGCGTCGTACGACGGCGTCCGGACGACCGACAGGACGGGGCCGAAGATCTCGTCCTGGTAGCAGTCCATCTGGGGCCCGACATGGTCGAGGACCGTGGGCCCGAGCCAGAAGCCCTCCCCGGCGGGCAGGGCGTGCTCGCGCCCGTCGACGGCGAGCGTGGCGCCCTGGGCGATACCGCGGTCGAGGTGGGACGCGACCTTGTCGCGGTGCTGCCCCGTGACGAGTGGGCCCATCTCGGAGCCCGCCTCGCTGCCGGGACCGACGGTCAGCCCGGCGACGCGCTCCTTGATCTTGGCGACCAGCTCGTCGCCCACCGGGTCGACGGCGACCACCACCGAGATGGCCATGCAGCGCTCCCCCGCCGAGCCGAACCCGGCCGAGACGGCGGCGTCGGCGGCCAGGTCGAGATCGGCGTCGGGCAGCACCAGCATGTGGTTCTTGGCACCGCCGAGCGCCTGCACCCGCTTGCCGTACGCGGTGCCGGTCTCATAGACGTACCGCGCGATCGGTGTCGAGCCGACGAAGCTGACCGCGCGCACGTCCGGGTGGGCGAGCAGCGCGTCCACGCTGACCTTGTCGCCGTGCACGACGTTGAAGACGCCCTCGGGCAGTCCCGCCTCCTGCCACAGCTCGGCGAGCCGCAGGGCCGTGGAGGGGTCCTTCTCCGACGGTTTGAGGATGAACGTGTTGCCGCAGGCGATCGCCACCGGGAACATCCACATCGGCACCATGGCCGGGAAGTTGAACGGCGTGATACCGGCGACGACGCCCAGCGGCTGGCGGATGGAGTAGGAGTCCACGCGCGTGGAGACGTTCTCCGAGTAACCGCCCTTGAGCAGGTGCGGGATGCCGCAGGCGAACTCGACCACCTCGAGCCCGCGGGCCACCTCGCCCGCGGCGTCGGACTCGACCTTGCCGTGCTCGGAGCCGATCAGCGCGGCCAGCTCCTCACGGTGCCGGTGCACCAGCTCGCGGAAGGCGAACAGGATGTTCGCGCGTTTGGCGAGGGACGCGTCCCGCCACGCCGGGAAGGCCTGCCGGGCCGCCGCCACGGCCGCCTCCACGTCATCGGCGGAGGCGAAGTCGACGTGCCCGCTGACCTGTCCGGTCGCCGGATCATAGACGTCGCCCTGGCGCTCGGCCGCCCCGGTCCAGGGCTTGCCGCCGATCCAGTGAGTGATGTGTTTCATGACACGGCTTCCAGCGCGTCGATGAGGATGCCGAGGCCTTCTTCGCCCTCATCTTCGGTGAGCGTCAGCGGCGGCGCCATGCGGAGCGTATTGCCGTACAGGCCGCCCTTCCCGATGAGCAGGCCGCGGGCCCTGGTCTCCTCGAGCATCCGCGCGGCGAGTTCGGGCTCGGACAGCTCGATCGCGAACATCAGCCCCTTGCCGCGTACCTCGGTGACGGTCGGCAGCCGCTTCGCCGCGGCCTTCAGGCCGTCGATGATGCGCTCGCCGACCTTGGCCGCGTTGGCCTGCAGGTCGTGGTCGAGGATGTAGTCGAGCGTCGCGTTGGCGGCCGCCGTCGAGATCGGGTTGCCGCCGAAGGTGGACAGGCCGGTGGCGTGCAGCGCGTCCAACAGTTCGCCGCGGGCCACGACGCCGCCGATGGCGAAGCCGTTCCCCAGCCCCTTGGCGAACGTCATCATGTCGGGTGTCACGCCGTGGTTCTGGATGCCCCAGAAGTTCTGCCCGGTGCGCCCCCACCCGGTCTGCACCTCGTCGGAGATGAACAGGATCCCGTGTTCGGCGAGGACCTCCTGGTAGGCGGCGTACAGGCCGTCCGGTGGGCACGTGTAGCCGCCCACTCCCTGGATCGGCTCGGCGATGACCGCCGCGACGTCACCGGCGGTGACGGTGGCGAGGGTGTGCCGCAGGTCCTCGACGCAGACCTTGATGAAGTCCTGGTCCGAGAGTCCCTGGAACTGCGGGAGCTGCCGGTCGGCGCCGTGCAGGAAGTAGACGCTCAGCGGTGACAGCGCGCTGTTCTTCCAGGAGCGGTTGCCCGTGATCGAGATGGTGCCGAAGGACCGCCCGTGGTAGCTCTGCCGCATCGCGAGCACCTGGTTGCTCTTGCGCGCGTACGTCGCGAGCAGCAGCGCCGTCTCGTTGGCCTCGGTGCCGGAGTTGGTGAAGAACACCTTGGCGTCCTCGATGCCGGACAGGCGGGCGATCTTCTCGGCCAGCTCGACCTGCCCGCGCAGGAGGTAGAGCGTCGAGGTGTGCACGACTCCGGTCCGGAGCTGCCGCTCGACGGCCTCGCGGACCTCGGCGACGTCGTAGCCGAGCGTGTTGGTGACGATCCCGGCGAAGAAGTCGAGGTACGTCCGGCCCCCGGCGTCGGTGACGCGACTGCCCCTGCCGCTCACGATCTCGATGGGCTCGTCGTAGTAGAGGGTCACCCAGTTGGGGATGACCGCGCGATGGCGTGCAAGCAAGTCCGACATGTATTGAGTCTTCCTGGCATGCACCCTGGAACGCCACCCGACACAGTGTCAGGACTCAGGCCGCTCATCTGGCAACCTGTCACTCTCGGCGACGGCCGCCGCCCGGCCGGGTCCACCGAGGCCGACGTCCCGGGGCGCGGGTCGGTCAGAGCGCGTTGAGCCGGCGAGCGAGCCGGAAATCGTACTCCGTCAGGCCGCCGGCGTCGTGCGTGGTCTGCGTCAGCGTCACCTGGTTCCAGCGGACCGTGATGTCGGGGTGGTGGTTCTCCTCCTCCGCGACCTCGGCCACCCGGTTGACGAATGCGATGGCCTCCTTGAAGTCCTTGAACTTCGCGGTCCGCACGATCGCGTCCCCGGCGATCTCCCAGTCCGGCGTGTCGGCCAGTTCCCGGTCGATCGCGTCCTCGTCCAGCAGTTTCATTGCGCGCTCCTCTCCCTCGTTACATACCATCACGAACGTGCTGCCCACTCTGGCGGATGTCCTGCGGCTCGACGCGGTCCGGCGTGGCGACCCCCGCGTCGTCGCCGGCGCGGACCGGCTCGACGCGCGCGTCCGGTGGGTGCACAGCGCCGAGGTCACCGACATCGCCCACCTGCTCCGCGGTGGTGAGCTGGTGCTCACCACCGGCATCGCGCTGCCGGACGAGCCCGGGCGGCTCCGCGCGTACGTCGCCGAGCTCGCCCAGGTCGGCGTCAGCGGCCTCATCGTCGAGCTGGGCCGCAAGTACGCCCGCACACTGCCCGCCGCGCTCATCTCCGCTGCGGAGGAGCACGGGCTCCCGCTCATCGCCTGGGCCCGCGAGACCCCGTTCGTCGACGTCACCGAGGCGGTGCACGCGCGGATCATCGACGTGCAGCTCGCGGAACTGCGTGCGTCGGAGAAGTTGCACGAGGTCTTCACGCAGCTGTCGGTCGACGGGGCCCCGCCCGCCGAGGTGATCCGGCAGGTGGCACGTCTGGCCGGGCGTCCGGTCGTGCTGGAGAACCTCGCCCACCAGGTGCTCGCCGCGGAGACGGCCGGATCCGACCCCGCCGAGCTGCTGGCCAGTTGGGAGACCCGTTCGCGCGCGGTACGGATGGAGGATCGTACCGCCTACGACGAGTCGTCCCGCTGGCTCGTGACCGTGGTCGGCGCCCGCGGCGAAGACTGGGGGCGGCTCATCATCGCCGGTGAGGGCCCGCCGTCCCCACGCGACATCGTCATCGTCGAACGGGCGGCGACCACCCTCGCCCTCGGGCGCCTGCTGGAGCAGCACGCCCAGAGCCTCGAACGGCAGGCGCACGGCTCGATCATCAGCGGGATCCTCGCGCACGCCTACTCCGACCCGCAGGAGGCGGCGGCCCGTGCCCGCGCCCTCGGCGTACCGCTCACCGGCCGCCGCCTGCTCGGCATCGTGGTGCTCCCCCGCGAACCCGGCGAGGCCTGCGGCATCACCTCGCTCGCGGACCTGGCCGAGTCCACCGCCGCGGCCTGCCGGGAGGCGAACCTGGCCGCCCTGGTCGGCACACTCGACGATGGGTCCCCGCAGGCACGCGTGGGCGTGCTGGCGTCCCTGCCCGCACGGGCCGCCGACGAGCAGCTCCTCGGCGAGCTCGCGCGCCGGCTCCGCGCCCACCACGCGGTGGCGGCGGCCCGCTCGCAGGAAGGGATCGCCCGGCGGCCCGGAGATGCGGACCCCTTCGTGATGGCCGCCGGGTCGACCGTCGAGTCGATACGTGACGTCCGCCGCTCATTCCTCGAGGCCGAGCAGGTCGCCGAGGTGGCGTCCCGCCGCAACGACGGGCGGCTCTTCTACCGCCTGCCCGACCTGCGGTTGCGCGGTCTGCTGCACCTCCTGCGCGGCGACGCCCGGCTGCAGACGTTCCTCGAACGCGAGCTCGGCCCGCTGCTGACCTACGACGCACAGCGCGGCGGCGACCTCGTACGGGTGCTCACGCTGTACCTCGACAGCGGGCGCAACAAGGCCCTCGCCGCGCAGCGGGCGCACCTGTCCCGCCCCGCGCTGTACGAGCGGCTGCGGCGCATCGAGCGGGTGCTCGACACCGACCTGGAGGACGTGGAATCCTGCGCGTCGTTGCACGTCGCCCTGCTCGCCCTGGACTCCGTACGAAGGGACCGTCCGTGACCCGTGCCCGCGACCTGGGAATCCAGATCGGCACTGGAACGCCGGGACCGTACAACGCGATCACCGATGTGGCGGGCGTACGCGTCGGGCACGCGACGATCGTCAAGGGCGACGGGCCGCTCCGGATCGGCGAGGGGCCCGTCCGCACCGGGGTCACCGCCGTCCTGCCGCATTCCGGTTCGATCTTCGACGAGCCGCTGTACGCGGGCTACCACTGGCTCAACGGCAACGGCGAGCTGACCGGAACCGCGTGGATCCGCGAGGGCGGCATGCTCGCCACCCCGATCGGGCTGACCAACACCCACAGCGTCGGCGTGGTCCGCGACGCGCTGATCGAGATCGAGGTCCGGGGCCGCGGGCGCGGCGCCTGGGGCCTGCCGGTCGTCGGCGAGACCTGGGACGGCGTCCTCAACGACATCGACGGCCAGCACGTGACCGCCGCGCACGTACGGGAGGCCTACGACGCCGCCTCGGGTGACCCGGCGCTCGAGGGCAACGCGGTGACCGACGGCAAGGTCATGGGCCGGCCCGTCGCCGAGGGCAGCGTCGGCGGCGGTACTGGCATGATCTGCCACGGGTTCAAGGGTGGCATCGGCACCGCGTCACGCGTCGTCGACGGCGGCTGGACGGTCGGCGTGCTCCTGCAGGCCAACCACGGAAGGCGCGAGCGTCTCACGGTCGCCGGCGTCCCGGTGGTGATCGACGACGTGCCCCGCCCGGTGCCACCGGAGTTCGAGGGCGCGGGGTCCGTCATCGTGATCGTGGCGACCGACGCGCCGCTGCTCCCGCACCAGTGCCGCCGGCTGGCCCAGCGCGCCGGCCTCGGCATCGCCCGCACCGGCGGAGCCGGGGAGAACAGCAGCGGCGACGGCTTCCTCGCCTTCTCCACGGCGAACCGCGGGCGGCTGCCGTCCGGCGCGCTGGGCACGAACCCGCCCCGGGTGGTCCAGGTCGACGTGCTGGCCGACGCGTACCTCGACCCGCTCTTCTACGGCGCGATCGAGGCCACCGAAGAGGCCATCGTCAACGCGCTGCTCGCCGCCGAGACCATGACCGGCCGCGACGGCATCACCGCCCACGCCCTCTCCCCCGACCGCCTCGTCACGGCCCTCGGCCGCCGCTGAATCGCGAGAGCCCGGGCCGGGCTGTCAGTGGCGGGAGTGCCACGATCGATGTCAGAATCCACCGGCGGATCGCAGGGAAGCGTGCTCTGGACGGAAGATCATCGTCCTG
>JAOPYL010000203.1 GCA_025964625.1 Actinoallomurus sp.
AGCCACAGGCTGAGCGACGCCTTGCAGCCGGCCGGGATGGTCACCGACTGGGTGGCGCTGTCGGTGTGTGTCGTGCCGTACCCGTCCAGCCACGCGAAGTAGCTGCCCGAGTGGGCGCTCTCACCGCCGCCGGTCGAGACGACGCCCGAGGTCGTCGTCCACGGCGTGGTGCCGGACTCGAAGCCGCCGTTGCCCACCTTGTTGCCCGGCGAGGAGCAGCCGCCGCCGACCGGGTTGACCGTCCAGGTGAACGTGGTCGACCCCGTCAGGTTGGAGGTGTTCTTCGCCGTGACCGTCACCGAGGAGGTGCCGGCCGTGGTGGGCGTGCCGGAGATCAGGCCGGACGAGGCGTTGATCGACAGCCCGGCGGGCAGGCCCGTCGCGCTGTAGGACAGCGTCTGCCCGTTCGGGTCGGTGGCGTGGATCTGCAGGCTGGCCGCCGTGCCGACCGTGCTCGTCTGGTTGCCGGGGCTGGTGACCGTCGGGGCGCCGGGCTGGCCGGGGCAGGTGCCCGGAACCGGGTCGGAGCCGGTGACGCTGACCGCCGACCATGCCGCCATCACGGCGTTGTACTCGGTGCAGTGCGTGCCGTACAGGTCGGCCGCGGCCTTCAGCGAGTCGGTGCGGGCGTTGGCGTAGTTCTCGTTGCTGTTGGCATACGACGCGAGCGCCCGGTACCAGATCTTGCCGGCCTTGTCGTTGCCGATGCCGCTGAGCGTCGAGCTGTTGCAGGTCGGGCTGTTGCCGTAGCCGTGGTCGCCGCTGCCGACGGCCAGCAGGAAGAACCAGTGGGCCAGCGGGCCGAGCGAGTAGTGCGGGTCCAGCGAGCCGTTGCCGCTCGTGTAGCAGTTCGGTGAGTTGCCGTCGAGCGAGGGGTTGTACATGTAGCGCAGCGGCTTGTTGTCGCCGTTGATGTTGATCAGCTCGCCCATGGTGTAGTCGGGCGTGTCCTTGGCGTTGTTGGCGTAGAACTCCACCATCGTGCCGAAGATGTCGCTGGTGCCCTCGTTCATGCCGCCGGTCTCGCCGTTCTCACCCCAGCCGACCAGCGCGCCGCTGACACCGTGGCTCATCTCGTGGCCCGCCACGTCGATCTCGACGAGCGGGCGGGAGTTGCCCGAGCCGTCGCCGTACGTCATCTGGCTGCCGTCCCAGAAGGCGTTGACGTACGCGCTGCCGTAGTGCGTGCGGGACGGTACGCCCGCGCCGTTGCCGAAGATGCCGTTACGGCCCTGCACGTTCTTGTAGTAGTCGAACGTCTTCGCCGCGCCGTAGTGCGCGTCGACGCCGGCCGAGGCCGGGTCGCTGTTGGTGCCGTTGCCGAACGTCCCGGTGGAGTTGCTGAAGGTCGTTCCGGTGCCGCTCGTGGCGTGGTTCAGGTTCGTCGTGTACCCGTTGCCATGCGAGGGGTCCTTCATCGACCAGGTGCTGCCGGACTGGGTCAGGTCGATCGGCACCGAGCCGCTGTAGATCGAATTGCCGGTCCCGGCCGTGAGGGGGGAGACGCCGCCCCGCTTCTCGGCGGCGCGCTGCTGCGCCGGAGAGAGCATGGTCTCGATCTCGTCGCGCTGGGTCACGACCTTGCCCTTGCGGGCGTCCACCAGCACGTGCAGGACACTCGGCGTCCGGTCGGCGCGCACGCCGCGGACCACGGTCTCCCACACGAGCTGGGAGGAGCGCCCGGTGGCCCAGACCGCGAGGTGCGGCTTGCCCACGGAGGAGACCGTGCCCTTGAGCTGACCGCGGGAGGTCTTGGCGGCGCTGGCGGCGGCGACCGCGGGCGACGTCGAGACCGCGGCGGCGGGCGTGGCCGTGTTCAGCGTCCGGTAGGAGCCGCCCGGCTCGAGGTGGACGATGAGGTCCCCACCGTAGACGGGCAGGCCCTGATAGGTCCGGTCGAACCGCACGTCGGCGGCGCCGTTCTTGGCGACCACCACCGTACGCGGGGTGAAGGCGTCGCCCGACTTCACGTGGGCGCTGCTCTTGTGCGCGGCGAGCGCCTTGCGCGCGTTGGCGATCGCCTGCTCGCGCGTGCCGGGAGAGGGGTTGGTGGTGAAGTCGCTCGGCGTGAACGCCGAGCGGCCCGCGGGCTGGGGCTTCGCGGGCACCTGAGGGGACGTGGCTGCGCCGGCGACTGGTGTCGCCAGCAGCGAGGCCGCGACGGCCAGCGTGGCCGTGGCCGAGACCGTCGCGATGCGTCTTCTGGACATAAGCGGAGGATTCCTTTCGCCGCTGAGGGCGGGCCCGCGCGGTCGCGGGCAGGCGGAAGGGACAGGGGGTCGGTGGCCTCCCGGGGCGGAAGGCCGGTGGGGTCTGGTCGGATCGGCCGGCTGCGGTGGGCCTTGGCGGGGGAGGTCCTCCGGAGCGGTCAGGCGGTGACGGGCCGGAGCACGCGGTGCGCGTTCCGGCGGCAATACCTCCTTCCGGCGCGGACTCATACGTTCGCCGCCTACTGGACAGGAGTCTCCGCATGTCGAACGGGCCAGTGAAGGCACCGTCGTGAGCCGTAGGGAAATCCCTAGGCGGGCCGGTCGTCCGGGCGCCGGAAGGCGGTCATCCGTGCGACGTCGACGCGGGAGCGCACGCCCAGCTTGCGATAGGTACGGGTCAGTGCGGCCTCGACCGTCTTGACGCTCACGAACAGCCGTGCCGCGATCTCGCGGTTGGTCGCGCCCTCGGCCACCAGGACCGCGATCCGGCGTTCGACGCCGGCCAGCACGCGCAGCGGATCCGCCTCTCCGGTGACCACCGACACGTCCACGTCCAGCCGGTCCAGGTCGGCGGCCACGGCCGCCATCCAGGGCGCGGCCTTGGCGCGCGCGAAGACCCGGTGGGCGGCGCGCAGCGACTCGCGCGCGGCGGAGGCGTCCCC
>JAOPYL010000215.1 GCA_025964625.1 Actinoallomurus sp.
GTCCACCTACCTTGCCGAGGCCTACCACGGTGACGCCCCGGTGCCGGATCTGCCAGGCCTCGCGATGCGCCTGGCGACCACACCCTGTGGCCCCTCTACAGCGAACACGTAAGTCCCGACCGCGAACTGGACGCGCTGCTGCGCTCCATCACACCTCCCGCGAACTGACCCGGCCGACGCCCCCCACACCACCACGCAGATCGCGGCAGAAACGGACACGGTATGCCGTCCTGTCCGCGGCATGAGCGGGCGCGGGAGTTGTCCGCGGTTCGGTCGTGTGGTCAGGTGCCGCCGCGCCTCGCGGATTCCTTCGTCGTGCCCGTCCATCCGGTGTCGAGCAAGGCGAAGATCCGGTCGAGTGCGGACTCGGCGTCGTCTCGCCCTCGGACGAGGGTGACGGCTTCGAGGGCGAAGTGGGCCAGCGCCTGGCAGCCGGCGTCGCCTTCGGGCAGTCCGGTGTCGGCGGCGATCACCGCGGCCAAAGCGTTCTCGTGGCGCAGCCACATGCGGCGAAAGTACTCACGCAGGGCGGGAGTGGTGTCGATCAGGCGGAGGAAGTCAGCGAGACGCGGGTCGGTGCGGGCCTGCCGGGAGCGCTCGTCGCGCAGCAGCTGGCGCAGCGCCTGAGGGATGGATTGTCCGGTGGGGCGCTCGCGGACAGCGGTGACGAGCGCGGTCTCGCGGTCGGCGTCCTGGTCGAAGACCAGTGCTTCCTTGCCGTCGGGGAAGTGCTTGAACAGGGTGGCCACCGAGACGTCTGCGGTGTCGGCGATCTCCCGCACGCCGACCGCGTCATAGCCCCGCTCCAGGAACAGTTCCAGTGCGGCGTCGGCCAAGGCTTGGCGGGTGGCTGCCTTCTTGCGCTCGCGGCGTCCTGTCTCGGTCACGTCTCCACCCTAGCGCTCACGTTGAACAGATCAGAAAATAGAACTGTTCGACTTTTTGAGCGGTTTCATCTACGTTGGGAGGTCGGGCCGTCCGGCCCGCACCCATCGGCGACGAACACACCGCCGCATCCCGCGTGGGAAGGATTCACCCCCATGACGATCCCACCCCGCATCGCCATCGTCGGCGGAGGCCCCGCCGGCTTGATGTGCGCTCGTGTCCTGCAGGGGCACGGCATTCAGCCGGTGGTGTACGACGAGGACGCCACCGTGGACTCCCGTGACCCGGGAGGGACGCTCGACCTGCACGCCGACTCCGGCCAGATCGCGTTGGAGGACGCCGGGCTGATGGACGCCTTCCGTGCGTTGGCCCGGGTCGAGGGCCAGGCCAAGAGTCGTCGGGACCACCACGGCACCGTCCTGGCCGAGTTCGCCCCCGCCGAGGGCGACGAGGCTGCTCCCGAGATCGACCGCGGCCAACTGCGGACCATGCTCCACGAGCACCTGAAACCCGACACCGTCCACTGGGGACACAAACTCCGCCACATCACCCCGCTCGGAGGCGGGGTGCACCGACTGGAGTTCGCCAACGGCGCCAGCGCGGAAGCCGACCTCGTCATCGGCGCCGATGGCGCGTGGTCGCCGGTTCGCCGACTGCTCACCGACGCGGTGCCGCAGTACCTCGGCGTCCACTTCCTCGACGCCCGATTCGACGACGTGGACACCAGGCACCCCGAAGTCGCCGCGATCGTGGGCGAGGGCCACATGTTCTCCACCGACGGCGACGGCCGCGCGGTGATCGTCCAGCGCAACAGCAACGGTGTGGTCCGCGGCTACGTGGCCTTCCGCGCCGAGCTCGACTGGCACGTCACGGCCAGCGTGGACGTCACCGACCGCGAGGCGGTCCGGTCCTACCTGCTGCGGGAGTTCAGCGAATGGTCTGCGGTCATGCGCCCGCTGATCACCGACAACGACGGCGACTACGTGCAGCGCAGCTTCTGGGCCCTGCCCGCTCCGCTGACCTGGGACCACGTCCCCGGTGTCACCCTGATCGGCGACGCGGCCCACCTGATGGCGCCCTTCGGCGGCCACGGCACGAATCTCGCCTTGCTCGATGGCGCGGAACTCGCGCACGCCATCAAGAAGGAGAGCAGTCTCGACGACGCGGTCACACGCTACAAGGCAGCGATGTTCCCGCGATCCGGGGAACTCGCCGTGAACTCGAACACCGCGCTCACGCGGTTCTTCGCCACGACGTCCCCAGACGCGCCGCGCCTTCCCCCGGACCACACGCGGGAACATCAGAACTACCAGACCAGGGCGGCGGAATACCGACGCCAGCGAGCCGAAGATGAGCAGTAGAAGACATGCGCCGCAAGCCGTAGCCACGCCCCGGCGAGGAACCGGGCTTCGGCTGCGTGCCATGAACAAGCCAACCAAACGCCCGAACATCGGCAGACCAGGGCGTTTCAGCAGGGGTGCTGCCCGCTCAGGTCCCGGATGCCATATAGGCGGCGAGGATGTAGTGGGGTGGCGGTCGAGATTGTTGCGGGCCCGGTCATAGCGCATCGTCGTCCGAGGGTCGGCATGGCGGGCGGCGATCTGCACATCGCGCAGATCGACGCCTGCGTCGAGCATGGTGGTGACGAAGGTGTGACGCAGCATGTGCGGGTGCATCCGCGGCAGTCGCACGACCGACGACGCCTCCAACCGCCGTAGTCGGCGGGTAGCGGCGTGCCGGTCCATCCGGATTCCGCGCGTGTTGAGCAGGATCGGCCCGCTAACCCGGTCGCTGATGGCGCGTTCGATGGCCCGGCTGACCGCCGGAGGCAGCGGTACCAAGACGACACGGCTGCCCTTCCCAAGGACCCGCAGGACCCGGTGACCGTGTTCCTCGCCGAGGTCGCAGATGTTAGATCCGGTCGCCTCGAAGATTCGGAGCCCGAGAAGGCCGAGCATGGCGACTAGCGCGAAGTCATTGGGGTTGGCCGATTCGCGAGCCGCGGAGAGGAGTGCTTCGAACTGCAAGTGCGATAGCCCGAGCGTAGGCGATTCGGGCGGGACATTCGGGCGACGGACGTGGTCAGCAGGCGAGTGCTCCAGAACGCCGTCGATGACACAGGTCCGGTAGAAGCCGGCCACTACCGACAGCCGACGTGACACCGTCGACGGACGGAATCGGCGCACCTCCTGGAGCCAACGAATGTACAACTCGATCTGGTGACGCCGGGCAGTCAGCGGTTCCAGGTCCCTCTCGGCGCACAGGTGAGGTAGATGCGCAGATCGGATTCGGTGTGCAGACGTGTGGCGCCCTTGTACCGGGCGAGGTAGGCGGCTATTGCCACCCGCAACGGATCGACACCGAACGTGGCAGACGGCGCCGGGATCGACTCATCGAACGAGGTCATGGCCCTGACTCTGCGCCCACCCACGATGCGGGACCAGACGCCAGCCAGCCACGACTCGCTCAATACGCGGCATGAGCGGATGTCTGCTGCCTGGGCTTGGATTGGGTGGGGGTGTTGGTGGGTCTGGGCTACAGGTTGAAGGCGATCGAGCGCAGGATCAGCACCACGAGGAACACCGCGGTGAACGCCACGCCGATTGACAGCCCGCCGGCTCACACCAGCCGCAGCACCCGCCGCACCGGTGCGATCCGCCTCGCCGCGATCCGGCCAGTCTGCCAGCAGATCGGGGACTGACCACGGCCTACACTACGAACCGGATTCGACGATGGTGATACGGCGCGGTGGCGCGTTTACATATCGCTTCCCATGGCGGCTGCGGCTGCGGCTGCCAGGATGTTGACGTAGTCGCGAAGATGGGCGATCTGCCCGTTGCGGGCGGTGAGCACCATGATGTTGGGAAGCGCGAACTCGCCGGTGGATGTGCTGGTCCCGAGGGCTTCCTGCTCGACGATGATCGTTTCCGGATCGTTGGTGTCGTAGATGGCAAGGGTTCGGTAACGCTCATACTTCAGCGGGCAGGCTTTCCACCCTGCGGCTATCCAGTTCACGATTTCGTCCCGGCCCTCAAGCCGGGACGGCACGCCTGGGCGTGTGAACGGGAACTCATGGACCGCGTCGACTGCGTACACACGGCCCATGTCATCGGCGGACTGGCTGATAGCGGCTTGGCGGAAACGCTGTAGAACCTCACGCGCACCAACTTCTTGCTCACCGAGTGCCGCTTGCCTGGCGGTCACCTTGCGGTAGCTGATCTTCCAGCCGGCGGGTTGGCGCGTGACGATG
>JAOPYL010000220.1 GCA_025964625.1 Actinoallomurus sp.
GCGCCCGGTCCGTTCGTCCCGGCGCCGTCGCGGTCCCGGCCGGCGAGGACGACGGGAACGGTGGGCAGGTCGCGCACTGGCGCCGCATCTGGGCGTCGACCCAGCCTCTGGACGACAAGCGCCGCCGCGTCTGGAAAGCCTGACCGGCCCCCCGCTCTATACTCCGTGACGTCCGAAGAACGCGAAGGAGTACCCGCATGACCGGTGCGGACGACACACCCGGAGTCGCCGGCTCCAGCCCGGCCACCCGCCTCGACGAGGGGGAGATCCGGGCGCTCGTACAGCAGGGGACCAGCGGCGCGGGGCACATCATCCGGCGGCTGTTCCAGCTCCGGACGCGGATGTGGCAGGAGACGGTGCCCTGCGACCTCACGGGCCCGCAGTTCACCGTGCTGGGCACCTTGTACATACACGGCAGCATGGACCAGGGCACCTTGGGCCAGCATGCGGGTCTGGACAAGTCCACCGCCGCCCCGATCGTCGAACGGCTGCGCGGTCGCGGCCTGCTCGCCATCACACGGGACACCGCCGACGCGCGGCGCAAACTGCTGGACCTCACCCCGGAGGGCCAGCAGATCGTGACCCATACCGCTCCGTTCGCCGCCGATGTCGACGAACAGCTGCTCGGGGCGCTGAGCGCGGCCGAGCGCGAGGAGTTCTCGCGGCTGACGGACCGCGTTCTGGACGCCGAAAAATCGCGCTGAGCCCGGACGCGCCAGGGGGCGGGCGCGGCGTGCGCGCGTCGTGCACACGGCGCTCCGGTGTGCGCCATTTGGTCCCGACGCACCCGTATCCGCCCTGGTCAGGACATCCCCTGCCGGGCGCGACGCGCAAGGTTTTCGCTGTCTCCCGCGCGGGAAGTCTTGCGATCGACCTCCTCGGATATCCGGGACTGCCTGCGCTCGCGAAGGAGCGGACACCATGCCCGAAAACCGGAGAATAACGGTGGCGGTCACCGGCGCTGGGGGCACCGGCGCGGCAAAGCGGCTGCTGGCGGCACTCCAGGAGGATGACCGCGTCACGCACGTTGACCTGCTGGTGTCCGCCAACGGCCGCAAGCTGGCGGCGCTGGAGTTCGGTACGCAGGAGGATCCGGAGTCGGTCGCGCAGGCGCTGGGGGGCACATCGCCGAAGGTGCGGATGCTGGACCCGACTGACCTCGCAGGCCCCGTGACCAGCGGCAGCTACCCGTATGACGCGATGGTGATCCTGCCGTGCGCGGCCGGAGTGCTCGGCCGCATCGCCCAGGGCCTGGCGCTGGACCTGATCGAGCGGGCCGCCGACGTGGCGCTGAAAGAACGCCGCAGGCTCGTGCTCTGCCTGCGGGAGACGCCTCTGCACCTGATCCACCTGCGCAACATGGTCGCGGTCACCGAGGCCGGCGCCATCGTGTACCCGATGATCCCGACCTATTACAACGTCCCGCAGACGCTGGGCGAGCTGCAGGACGAACTCGTCGAGCGCGTGTTGCAGCTGCTGGGGCTGAGGCACACCGACCGGTACCGGTGGGACGGCTCCAGCACGCCGGCCCGGCGAGAGCACACCGGGGCACCGTAACCGGACAGGCGGCCTCCCGAACCCCGGATTTGCGTTAGGACGTACACGGAGTATGGTGGGAGCCGCGTTAGGACGTACACGTTCTAACTGTGTGTGACTCATCTGTTCTGGGAGGTTGCCGTGCGACTCGTTGTTGCCATGACGGGGGCCACCGGCGCGATCATCGGGGTACGCCTGCTGACTGCCCTGCGTGAACTCGACGTGGAGACCCATCTGGTGGTGAGCCGCTGGGCTCGGGCCACCATCACGGAGGAGACTCCGTACACCGTGCGCGAGGTGACCAACCTGGCGAGCGTGAGCTATTCGCCGGACGACCAGGGTGCGGCGATCTCCAGTGGCTCGTTCCGCACGGACGGCATGGTGGTCGCACCGTGCAGCATGAAGACGGTCGCCGGCATCCGTACCGGCTACGCCAACGACCTGATTGGCCGTGCCGCCGACGTCACGCTTAAGGAGCGCCGCCGGCTGGTCCTGCTGGCCCGCGAGATGCCGCTGTCAACGATCCACCTGGAGAACCTGCTCGCGCTCTCCCAGATGGGCGCCACGGTGCTACCCCCCGCACCCGCCTTCTACAACCACCCTTCGACTATCGTCGACATCGTCGAGCACATCGTCGGACGCACACTCGACCAGTTCGGGCTGAACCTGCCCACGGTCCGCCGCTGGACCGGAATGCAGCAGGCCAAGCATCCACGCGCCGTCGCTCCGTCCCGCGAACAGCACACCGCGACCACCGCCGCCGACCAGGCGCCGGTGGACGACACTGTGGCCGCCACGGCCTGAAGGGCCGGCTCCGCCGCGTCACCGCCTGGACGCGAAGACCACCGGACAGCCCTGACCCTTCGGGCCGCCCCACCTGAAAGAAGATTCGATCATGGCCTATGCCGATTTGCGGGAATTCCTCGAGACGCTGGACCGCAACGGTCAACTGCTCGCCTACTCCGAACCCGTCAACCCCGAGCCCGACATGAGTGCGGCGGCCCGCGCCACCGCGAACCTCACGGACCGTGGTCCGGCCCTGCTGTTCGACAACATCAACGGCTACGAGCCCGGCAAGGGACGTGTGGCCCTCAACACCGTCGGCTCCTGGCCCAACCACGCGCTCATGCTGGGCCTGGACAAGGACACGTCGGTCAAGGACCAGTTCTTCGAGTTCGCCGGCCGCTGGGACGCCTTCCCCGGTCCGGTCGAGCGGCGTGACGACGCCCCCTGGCAGGAGGTGACCCTCACTGAGGGCATCGACCTGTTCCAGCTGCTGCCGCTGTTCCGGCTCAACAGCTACGACGTCGGCTCCTACATCGACAAGGCCGCCGTCATCAGCCGGGACCCCGACGACCCGGACAACTTCGGCAAGCAGAACGTCGGCATCTACCGGATCCAGGTCAAGGACAAGGACCGGCTCGGCATCCAGCCCCTCGCGGCGCACGACATCGGACTGCATCTCCAGCGGGCCGAGGAGCGGGGCGAGAACCTGCCCGTCGCCATCGCCCTCGGCAACGAGCCGGTGATCACCACGGTGGCCGGCATGCCGCTGGCCTACGACCAGTCCGAGTACGAGATGGCGGCCGCCATCCAGGGCGCCCCGTACCGCATCACGAAGGCGCCGGTGACCGGCCTCGACGTGCCGTGGGGTTCCGAGGTCGTCATCGAGGGCGAGATCATCGCCGGTGAGCGGGAGATCGAGGGACCGTTCGGCGAGTTCACCGGCCACTACTCCGGTGCCCGCCGCCAGCCGGTGATCAAGATCCACCGGGTGATGCACCGCCGTAACCCGATCTTCGAGCACCTCTACCTCGGCATGCCGTGGACCGAGATGGACTACACCCTGGCGCTCAACACCAGCGTGCTGCTGTACCGGCAGCTGAAGGCCGAGTTCCCCGAGGTGGCAGCGGTCAACGCCATGTACACCCAGGGCCTGCTGGGCATCATCTCGGTCAAGCAGCGCTTCGGCGGGTTCGCCAAGGCGGTCGGCATGCGGGCGATGACCGTCCCGCACGGCCTGGCCTACTGCAAAGTGATCATCCTGGTCGACGAGGATGTCGACCCGTTCAACCTCGCGCAGGTGATGTGGGCCCTCTCGGTGCACTACCACCCCCTGCACGACACCGTCACGATCCCGAACCTCTCGGTGCTCGCGCTGGACCCCAGCTCCGACCCGGCCGGCATCACGCACAAGGTCGTGCTCGACGCCACGACTCCCATCGCGCCCGAAGAGCGCGGTCACTACTCCCAGGTGGTCGGCAACCCCGAGGGCACCGCCGACTGGGAGAACATCATCAAGGGACTCCTGAAGTGAACGACACCACAGTGAACTCCACCATCTGCCCGCGCTGCGACGCCGAGAACGTCCGGGTCCTGACCACCTCGCCCGTACCCGGCCGGTGGACCATGTACGTCTGCAACACCTGCATCTACAGCTGGCGCTCGACCGAGCCCAGCTCCGCCACGGACCCGCTGGCCTACCCCGCGGAGTTCAAGATCGACCCCGCGGACATACCGTCCATCCCCGCGATCCCGACCGTCCCCCCGCGACGCCGCTGACCGCCACCGGACCGCGCCCACCCCCGTGTGAGGGTGCCCCTCACCCGGTCCTGGCCGGGTGAGGGGCACCCTCACAAGCACGCGCGTCCCCTACACGAAAGGCCGATCAGCATGGCTGACACACTCGGCGACCGGCTCCCCGACGAACTCGTCCACGCCCTGGACGACGAAGCGCTCGCCGACGAGGACCAGCCCGCCTTCCTGCTGGTCACCACCGACGAGAGCGGAGCGCCGCGGATCTGCATGGTCAGCGCCGGCGAGCTGCTCGTACGCGACGAGCGGACCCTGCGGGTTGCCTTGTGGCGCGGCACGCGCACCGCGCACAACCTCGGCCGCGGCGGCACCGCACTCCTGGCCACCATCTCCCCCGGGTCCGTGATCTACGTCCGGGCCGAACCCGCCCCGCTGGCGGTCCCGGAGACGGCAAACCTGGAGTGCTTCGAACTGACCGTGAAGAGCGTCGAGGCGGACGTCCACGCCGGAATGCCCGTCACCAGCGGCATCACGTTCCGCGCCGATCAGCCCGACCACGCCACCGCGGTCGCGGACTGGCGCCGGCAACGTGAGCTGCTCGCGAGCGCCGAGGTATCTCCGACCTGATCCCTGAGACATCCGGCGCGGCACGCTCGACCCCTGCCACACCCTGCACCGGCCCAACATCCCGGGCACCTACCGCGACGAGATGCGGCGGTCACGAGTACGCCCGCCACGTCGACATCGCGCGGGAGCTCATCCCGACACGGAATGAGGACGCCGCGACCGGGCCCCGCCGGGGTGGCCGGAGCCCGGTCTCGCGTACGGCCGTCAGCTCAGGCCGTTGCGCAGGGCCGTGACGCGGTTCCGCGCGGCGTCGAAGGCGCTCTGGCTGAGCTGTCCGCTCTGCAGGGCGCCTGCCAGGCCGGTGACCACGCTCTGCCCCTGGCTGACGTCCTGTGCGCACACCAGCAAGAGGTCCATACCGGCCTTCGCGGCTGAGACCGCGCGCTGCGCGTTGGTGCCGCAGCTCGCCAGTGCTCCGGCGTTGATGGCGTCGGTCACCGTCACGCCCTGGAATCCGAGCCGGCCGCGTAGCTCCTGCTGGACGATCGTCGGGGACAGCCCGGCGGGCAGACCGGCGTCCAGCGCCGGGTAGACGGCCCACGAAAGCATGACGAGCTTCACCCCGGCGCTGATCGCGGGGGTGTAGGGCAGCTCGTCGATGGCGCGGAGATCGGATTTTGAGACGTTGAGCGTCACCGGTTTCAGGTCGGTGTTCTGGCTGGCGCCGGCCGAGCCCAGGCCGGGGAAGTGCTTGGCGGTGGCCGCCACTCCGAGCCGCTGCTGAGCGGTGATGAACGCGCTGCCCAGCCGGCCGCAGACAACGGGGTCCTTGCTGTAGGAGCGCTGGTACTGGTCTTCGAAGTCGCCGGCCGTACGGTAGACGTCGAGGACCGGGGCGAGGTTGACGTTCATGCCGACGCTGGCGAGGAGCCGGCCGGCGCCGTCGCCGGCGTCGGTGGCGGCGGCGACCGGGTCGGACGCCTGGCCGATCTGTTTCTCCGACAGCGTGGGTGCTCCCGGGAGCCGGCGTACCTCACCGCCTTCCTGGTCGGTCATCAGCAGGAGCGGTGCGGGGACCGGACTGGCCCGGTTCGCCGCTTTCAGCTGGCTGCACACCGAGCTGATCTGGTTGAGGCTGGAGATATTGTCGCCGAAGAAGATGACCCCCGCCGCCTGCCCGGCGGCGATCTGGTCCAGCAGGCTCTGCGGCACGGTGGTGCCCGAGTAGGAGTAGATCACCCGCTGCCCGGCCTGCTGCTGCGGCGTCAGGCTCGCGGTCTTGACCTTCGACCACGCGCCACGGTCGGCGGCCTGCGCCGTGCCGGCCAGGCCGAGCGTCGCGAACGCCGCACCGGCGCCGACGAACATCGCGTTGCGCCGGCTCATCGAGTTATCGGAAGTGTTCATGGCTTGTTCGCGCATGGGACTCCCGGTCCGGGGCGACCGGGAGATGCGCTTCCTCTTTTCCTGCGTGAGGCCGCCGCGGCGGCCGGGCCGTACCCGGGCTTCCGGGTGAGGACGGTCGGCGAAATGCCGCTGGCCGGGCGTATCGGAGAAAGGCCATGCCCGGCGGGACGGGATCGGCCGGACGGCTCAGCCGTTCGCGAGCGCCGTGACACGCGACATGTCGCCGTTGAAGACGTCCTGGTCGCCGGGGAAGGTGCCGTGGTCGGCGTACTGCCAGATGGTCTGGAAACCCCAGTTGAACGGCATCGGCCCGGGAGAGCCGTTGTAGTTCGCGAGCATCAGCGGGTTGGTGGAGGAGAAGTCGCCTGTGTTGCCGGTGCACTGGCTCCACCAGCTGGTCGCCGTGTAGATGACCGGCCAGCGGCTGGTCCTGGCGTGGTACTCGTTGCTGAACGAGAGGATCCAGTTGACCATGCCGGAGGCCGACAGCCCGTAGCAGGCCGAACCGTACGGGTTCCACTCCATGTCCAGCATGCCGGGGAACGTCTTGCCGTCCCTGGACCAGCCGCCGCCGTGCGCGACGAAGTAGTCCGCCTGGGCGGCACCGGAGGAGGTGTCCGGGGTGGCGAAGTGGTACGCGCCGTGGACCAGGCCCGCGTAGTACGCGCCCGTGTACTGCTGGCTGAAGTAGGTGCTGGTGTAGGTGGTGGACTCGGTGGCCTTGACGTACGCGAACTTGGCGCCGTTCGCGGCGACGGCGGACCAGTTGACGTTGCCCTGCCAGCCGCTGACGTCCAGCCCGGCGGTCTGGACGGCGCTCGGCCTGATCACCATGTTGCCGCGCGCCGGCTCGTGCTTGGCGACCTGGGAACCCAACCAGTCCTTCTCCGGATGAGTCACGGGGTTCGCGGGGGCGGCGACGGCGGATGGAGCGCCCAGCGCGACCATGCCGCAGGCCAGCGCCGCGACGGCGAGCGCCTTGAAGCGGGGAGTACGCGCCGTCCGGGGAGAGCGCTTGAAGTGTGCCATGTGATCCTCCGAGAGGGGGTGCCCGAGGACGGTCATGAGGCGTGTGGCGGCCGCTCGCGCTATCGGTCAGCGGCGGTCCAGAGCCACGGCGGGGGAATGGGGGGAAGCTCCTTCCGGTCCGATGCGGTCCATTGTTAGGTAAATATGTTGCGCACGCGGATTAGGGAAGGTGGAAAAGTATCCGAACTATTCGGGTTCGATTGGCGGATCTATCGCCCTGCCCAGGTCACGGGGGTCAGATCAGAAGGCGGTCCGGGCAGGGTTGGCCGGATCCGGCACCCCCGGCATGCGATCACGAGCCATCCGGCTGCGGCTGCTCGCCGACGGCGATCGCCCGGTCCATTCCGATCTGGACCGCCCTCGTCGAGGGCACGGCCACGGCGACCGGCAAGGAACGACGCCGGCCGGTACCGATATGCGGAACCGGCCGGCGTTCAGGTGGTGGTGAGGGCAGTGTCGTCCAGCACGAAAGAGGTCTGTTTCGTGTAGTCCTCGGCGCCGGTGAATTTGACGGTGATGGTCTGGCCGATATACCCGGTCAGGTCGAAGGTGCGCTGTGCGTAGCCATTGGCCTGGTCCAGGTTCGAGTAGGTGGCGAGGGTGGCCAGGACCGCACCCGAGCCACCCAGAATCTGCACTTTGAGGGTGTCGTACGCCTTGGCGGTGCCCTCGGCGGTGTCGACGTGCAGCCAGTAGGAAAGCGTCGCCGCCCGGGCGGTGGAGGGAATGGCCACCTGCTGGCTGAGGGTGTCGGTGTGGGTCGTGCCGTACCCGTCGAGCCAGGCGTCCCAGCTCCCGGAGTGCGCGGGTTCCGCCGAGGTGTTGTTGATTCTGGCGGTGGCGGTCCATGGTGCCGCGGTTCCGGTTTCGAACCCGGCATTGCCCAGCAGTTGTGACCCGCCTCCCCCGGACCCGTTGATCGTCCAGGCGAAGGACGTCGCCGCCGACGGGCCGGTGGAGTCGGTCGCGGTGACGGTGACCTGACTCGTCCCCGCGGTGGTGGGCGTCCCGGAGATCAGTCCGCTCGACGAGCCGATCGACAGCCCCGCGGGCAGGCCGGTGGCGGCATAGGACAGGGTGCCGCCCGCGGTGTCGGTCGCGGAGATCTGCAGGCGCGCGGCCGTACCGGCGGTTCCCGTCTGGCTGCCTGGGTTGGTGACGGTGACAGAGCCGGTGGTGCCCGTGCCGGCCGTGGCGAGCCAGGCGGTCGTGTTCAGGCCGATGGCGGCGTTGGTACCTGCCGGGTCGTCCCAGCCCTTGTAGAGACTCTTGCCCGATTCGCCGGTGCCGTCATCGATGGCGGAGCTGTCGCCCCACACCGCGACGCGCCCCTTGCCGAACGTGCTGGTGACGACGAACGCGCCCGTACTGCCGGACTGGTTCGCGGTGCTCAGCCAGACCAGGCCGCGCACGTTGGGATTGTCGGCGGGATGCAGGGTCATCGTGGTGCCGTTGCGCAGAATGCTCCCGGTGACGGTGCCGAACGGCCCGTTGATGATCGGGTTCGAGCTGTCGTGGATCGCGACCGGGTTGTCGGTGGTGATGTTCAGGCTGTCGACCGAGAAGCCGAACGGGTCATTGTTGTTCACGCCGTTGCTGGTCATCACGTCGTTGATGATCTTCGGCGAGTCCCAGCCGTCGTTGTTGCGGTCGCTGCCGGTGTGGTCGGAGATCAGGAAGAGGCCGCCGCCGTTCTGCACGAACTGCACGACCGCCGTCTTCTCCGCCGAGCTCAGCCTGATATTCGGCTCGGGCAGCACGAACGCGTCGAAGCGGGACAGGTCAAGCGCGTTCGCCGTGTTTCCATACGTGATCGTGCTGCTCGGAGGAAGCGTGTCCAGGCTGTACTGGCCGGTCTTCTGCAGCGCCACACCCCAGGAGGAGATCGCGCCGGTCCAGTCGGTCTCGGCCTGGGGAGCGGGGTTCTGCTGCAGAGGGTCGGGATTGCTCGTGCTGATGATCCAGTCGGCGTTGCCGGCCGTTTCGGCCTTGCTGTCGTCGAAGAGCACCCGGTGCACGGCCGGCGCGGCGGAGGAAGCCGGTCGGTGATGCGGTGCCGTGGCCGAGCTGACTCGCGGGTTGAGGGCCACGGCGAGGGCCAGCACCACAAGCCAGACCGCGGCCTGTCTGAAACGGGCAGGCAGCAGAATGTGCAGACGCATGGGAGCCTCCTGGCGGTTCGGCGGGAAAACTGAGCAGACGGCCATACAGCGACTGCCGCAACAATGAGCGCAGTACCGCTTCAAAGCCACCGAATTCACCAAAAAACCGGCCGGCGAACGGAAGCACACTGGTCAGCCGTCCGCTACCTCAGCTCTGAGACCGCCACCAGCAGTCGTTCGACGTCGGAGCGGTTGTTGTAGTGGACGAGCCCGGCGCGTACGGCGCTGCCATGGCCTCGAATCCCCAACTCCGAGGTGAGCTCCCACGCATAGTTGTGGCCGTCCCAGACGTTCACCTTCTGCCGGGCGAGACGCTCCGCGACCTCGCGCGGGCTGTGCCCCTCCACGGTGAAGTACACGGTCGCGGTCCGACGCCGGGGTGCGCCGAGGAGCCGCACATGCGACTGGGAGGAAAGCCCATCCAGCAGATACGCCAGCTCAGCCTGCTCGTACGCCTGGACGGCCTCCATCGAGGCGAGTACGCGGCGACGCCGATCGCCGGTGGCCTCCGGGTCGAGCCCGGCGAGGTGGTCGACGGCCGCGGTCACGCCGGCGAGGTCCGCGAAGGGGGCGGTGCCCGTCTCGAATCGTTCGGGCACGGCCTCGGAGGAGGACGCCAGTTTGTCGGGGTGAATCGTCTCCAGCAGCTCCGGCGTGGCCACGACCGCTCCGATGTGCGGTCCTGACCACTTGTAGGCGCTCGTGGCATAGAAATCCGCCCCGAGGGCCGCCATGTCGACCGGTGTGTGCGGAGTCGCATGCACTCCATCGACGTAGACGAGTGCTCCGGCGTCGTGCGCGACCTTGGTGATCGCTGCGATGTCGGGCATCGTCCCGAGCACGTTACTCGCGGCGGTCACCGCGACCAGGCGCGTCCGCTCGCCGAGCAGCGTGCCGTACTGTTCCACCGGCAGTTCACCCGAGGGCAGATCCACCTCGGCCCACCTGACCGTGACCCCGGCTCGTTCGGCCGCCTGTACCCACGGCCGGACGTTCGCGTCATGATCCAGGCGCGAGACGACGATCTCATCACCGGCGCGCCACGTGCGGGACAAGGCGTACGCGAAACGGTAGGTCAGTGTGGTCATGTTCGGTCCGAGGACAACACCTCGCGGGTCGCCTCCCACCAGATCGGCGACGGCCTCACGAGCGGCCGCGACGATGACATCGGACCTGTCGCTGGCGGGGAAGGCTCCCCCCGCATTGCCGATCCCAGCGCGGTACACCGCCGCGATCGCCTCGATCACCGACTCCGGAACCTGCGTGCCCGCGGCACCATCCAGATAGGCGTAACCATCGGCAAGAGCGGGGTAGCCGGCACGAGCGCGAGCGACGTCAAAGCTCATCAGGCTCCTTCGAGCTGCGGGGATGCGATCGGAGCGCCGGAGCCAAGCCGCCGGCGAGGACACCGGTCGCCACGGAACCGCAGAATAACCGAGTTTCGTTACCTGGCCGGTTCACCCTTGGTGCTGTGCGTGGCAGGCCGATCCGGCCGGAGAAGCCGGGCAGTGCGACGGCCGCGCATTCTGTGAACGCCTGACGCCGCGATCGTCCCCAAAAAGATAGCGTCCACCAAATCCGGCACGTAGCCTGCGCGGATGGCGATGCTCCCGGATGTGCGGATCGAGACCAAGCGGCTGATCTTGAGGCCGTTCGGGGTGCAGGATCTTGGTGAGGTGCTGGCCGTGATGGAGGCAGGAGACCGGGAAGCGTTGCCGCCGGGTGCGCCTGCTGACGCCGACGAGGTCGGCGGTTGGCTCGAGGACGCCGTTCACCGGCTCCACCGTGACGGTGGCGGCATTCACCTGGCCATCAGCGAGAAGGAGACCGGTGCCCACGTTGGAGGGATCAGTCTCTTCAGGACCGACTGGGAGGTCGGCGCCACCGAGGTGGGTTACGGCGTACGGAGGGAACGCCGCAGCTTCGGATATGCCACTGAGGCACTCCAGGCGCTCACCGAGTGGGTGCTGACCCGAAGCGGCATTCAGCGCGTCGAACTGCGCGCCAACACCGACAACCTGCCCTCGGCCTGGGTCGCCCAGAAGGCCGGTTACACCCGCGAAGGCACTCTCCGCCGGGCTCTGCGGGAAGAAGACGGTCTACACGACCTGGCGATATACAGCCGGCTGTCCGCCCTGTGACCGCCCGTCACCAGCGGTTGAACGTGACGTGGCCGGCGCCGGCCTTCAAGACGGCGTGGCCGTTCTGCACGCCGATCCACTTCGCTCCGGTGACATGGCGATGCGCGAGCATGCGGGGTAGGCCTCATGGCGAGCTCCTCTGGTTTCAGTCCCCCGACTGCCGGCTGCTACGGACGGACGTCGATGAGTTCTGTCTCCATGAGGTCGGCGAGGGCGCGCA